>JBMCTC010000051.1:0-15046 GCA_048624115.1 Spirochaetota bacterium | reverse complement strand
GGCCTGCTCCGGCCGATCGGTAACGCCGCGGAGCATCGTCACCTCAAAAGAGAACTTTCGCCGTCCGCTTCCGGTGAACGGTGGGAGCGCCAACGAGGCGCGGTGCTTGAGAAGCTCTACGATTGTTGCAATCGGGTAGCGGTTCTCCGAGGGAACCAGAGGCAGCCGGTCTTCGCGTTTGGCGGCGTGCAGGCTTACCGCTACGTTAACCTCCGTCTCGTCGAGAAGACGTTCGAAATCAGGCAGGATGCCGACACTCGAGACGGTGATCCGGCGCGGCGAGAAGCCGTACCCCCAGTCGGAGGTGAGAACCTCGATGCTCTTGAGCACCTCGTCGGTGTTGTCGAGCGGCTCGCCCATGCCCATGTAGACAAAGTGCGTCACCCGTTCCCGTTCGGGAAGGTTTCGGTACTGTCCGAGAATCTCTGCTGCTGAGAGGTTTTGCTTGAGCCCCTTCTTCGCGGTCAGACAAAACTTGCAGCCAATCCGGCAGCCCGCCTGGCTCGAAACGCAGAGCGTGAGCCGCTCGTCGGCGGGAATGAGCGCCGCCTCGTAGATGTCGCCGCCAAAGGCGGGCCAGGTGTACTTCCTCGTGCCGTCGCTGCTCTTGCCGGCGTTCTCAGGCAGAGGCGCGCCAATCGAGTGCTCCTTCTGCCATCGCTCACGGAGCTCTTGCGGCAGGTTGCTCATTTCGTTGATCTCGCTCGCATGGTGGTGATAGAGCCATTCGGCGATTTGCGTTGCGCGGTAGCGTCGCAGCCCCTGCTCCTCCGCAAAGGCGGTGAGTTCGTCGAGGGTGCGTCCGTAGAGGTTCATGAGTACAAGGTACGAAGAGCGACTGCGCGGGGTGAAACCCTACAGCTTGCCCGTCGCCTGCCGTTCACTCAGGGTCTTGAGCATATCCGCCGTCATGAGTTCGAGGTCGTAGTCGGGCTCCCAGCCCCACTCGACGCGCGCGGCGTAATCCTCAAGCGTGTTGGGCCAGCTGTTCGCGATCGCCTGTCGGACCGGATCGACGTCGTAGCTGATCTCGAAGTCGGGAATGTAGCGGCGGATGTAGGCCGCCTGATCCTCGGGACTGAAGCTCATCGCGGTGACGTTAAATGCATTTCGGTGGCGAAGGCGGGCGGGGTCGGCCTCCATGACGTCGATGGCAGCCTTGATCGCGTCGGGCATGTAGATCATGTCGAGGTAGGTGTTGCCCTGCAAAAAGCAGGTGTAGCGTCGATCGCGGACGGCGGCGTAGTAGATGTCGACGGCGTAATCGGTCGTACCGCCGCCCGGCGGAGTAACGTTTGAAATGATCCCGGGGAAGCGAACGCCGCGTGTGTCGACACCGTACTTGAAGTAGTAGTAGTCGCACAGGAGCTCGCCGGCGACCTTGGTAACGCCGTACATCGAGGTGGGCCGTTGCAGCGTGTCCTGCGGGGTGAACTCCTTCGGTGTCTGAGGGCCAAATGCCCCGATGGAACTCGGCGTGAACACACTTACGTCGAGCTCTCGAGCCACCTCGAGCACGGCCGAGAGCGCACCCATATTGATCTCCCACGCCTCGTGGGGCCGCGCCTCTGCGACCGCACTCAAGAGTGCGGCTAAGTGGTAGATGCGCGTCGTTCGCTCGCGTCGCACGACCTCTGCAATCGCCTTGCCGTCGCGGGCGTCGAGCGTCTCGAATCGATAGGGCTGCGACTCGGCGGGCTCTCGGATATCGGTGACGAGCACGTTTGCCGCGCCGAAGCGCTCGCCCAAGGTAACGGCAAGCTCTGATCCGAGTTGACCGAGGCCGCCGGTGATAAGTATTCGTTCTGCCATACGCTCTCGTTGCACTCCAATGCCGAGTTCAGTATAATGAACAAGAGATATGATATGTTGACCTTGGCACTTCGTCAAGGCGAGGAGGCTCGATGAAACCGGTACCGCCACCGAAGATTGGCTCGAATATTCAGAGCATCAGGAAGGAGCAGGGGCTTACCCTCGACGCGCTCGCTGAGCGAAGCGGTGTGTCGAAGGCGATGCTGAGTCAAATCGAGTCGGAGAAGGTGAACCCGACGGTCCTCACGATCTGGAAGATCGCACGAGGTCTCGAGGTCGAACTCGATGCGATTCTCAAAGGCGGGTGGGAGCCGGCGCGCAAGTTTGCCGTCACCCGAGCCGACGATGCGGTAGTCCTCGACACCGCCGACAATGGTCCGCACATCAAGGTGTTCTCTCCGATCTCGATGGCCGAAGATCTCGAGATCTATCAGCTCACGTTTGACCCGGGCAGCGAGCTTCCATCTGGGGCGCATGCGCCTCGAGCAGAGGAGTTTCTGACGGTGCTTGCCGGAAAGATCCGCGTCGAGGCCGGTGAAAAGCAGGCCGATCTCGGTACAGGAGACTTCATCAACTATCATTGTGACATCGATCACATTATCTCGAACCCACACGACGAACCCGCGCAGATTCAGATGCTTGTGCGATTTCACAAGAAGCAGTTCTAGTTTGTTTGCCCTTTCGGTGTGCATTTCCCATATTTGAGTCACGGGGAGAGGACATGAGCACACTTGAAGGCGCGATTTTCGACTTAGACGGAGTAATCACCGACACGGCAACCATCCACTTTCGAGCGTGGAAAGAGACCTTTGACTCGCTCTTGGAAGAACTAAACGGGAGCGACTACGAGCCGTTTGAGCACGATCGAGATTACGTGCCCTACGTCGATGGTCGACCACGATACGACGGTGTTGCCGGCTTCTTGGGCTCACGCCACATCGACCTGCCCTATGGCAAGCCCGACGACGAGGCAGGCAAGCACACCATTTGTGGAATCGGCAACAAAAAGAACGCACGCTTTCTCGAGATCGTTCAGAGCGGCGACATTCCAATCTTCGATGCTACCATCGAGTTGGTCGATGCGCTTCGCGCGGCGGGTGTGGTGTGTGGTGTTGCGAGTTCGAGCCGCAACTGCCGATTTGTTCTTCGAGAGACCAAGCTCATCGACCGATTTGGGACGGTAGTCGATGGAACCGATAGCAAGGAGCTCGGCCTCTCAGGCAAACCTGCGCCCGACATCTTTGTGACCGCCTGCGAGCGCCTTGATGTCGACCCAGCAAAGAGTATGATGGTCGAGGACGCCTACAGCGGAGTCGAGGCCGGACGCAACGGCAAGTTTGGCCTGGTCCTGGGCGTTGCCCGGAACGGCGACGTTGAGGGCCTCAAGAAGCGCGGTGCCGATCTGGTCGTCACCGACCTCGGCGAGACTTCGCTCGAAGAGATTCAGTCGTGGTTTGAGAAGCGGGAGGCATAATGAAAGAGTCTATCATCAAGCTCACCCTCGCACTCGTTGCCCTTGCCGGCCTGGCTTTCGGGGGCACGCTCGGTCTGATTCCCGACTGGTACATCACCCTCTCGGAGTCTGAGTCGGTTAACCTTGCCTGGCTCCGGATGCTCGGCGCCGGTATGTTTTCCGTTCAGGGCATAGGGCTCCTGGTTGCGACCTTTCGCCGAAAAGACACGACGCCGATAATTCTGCAGGTGGCGCTCTTGAGCACTGCTCAGAGTGTGGCCGGCTGGTATTCACTCTTTGCCGGCGAGTTTAGCGCCGTCGCGCAGTGGGCGCTCATCGTGCCGCTTCTTTTTGCAACGATCACGTCCGTTCTTCTCTGGTTTATCTGGGTATCGCGCCGTCGTTCCCGAAAGGGCGGGGTTCCCGCCGGCAGTCAGAGCTCGCATTCCGGAGCCGCATCGGTCTCCGATCAGAGTGCCGGTTACCCGGCCGAAGAACCGGCTCCCGGCTACTCTGCCGACGAGTTTACTGAAGACACGGTACAAGACACCCGTAAGGAGTAGTCCTCAGGAGTACCGGGAAAGAGCTGCGCGACTGCTCGCTGCCACGTCTTGTCCAAGCCACTTGTAACCGTGATTTGCTCAGATCGATCGGGCGAGAAAAAACTCAGCTCGTAGGCCCGAAGGAACATGTACTGTCCAAACGCCGGCCGCGCCCATCGATTGTAGTCGTTGTCGCCATGCCGCTTGTCCCCCAAGACGGGGTGGGTCGAGCGGTGGAGGTGACGCCGCGCCTGATGAGTCCGTCCCGTCAGGAGCTCGAGCATCACCAGTGATAACCACCCCTCTTCATAGCGGCCTATCGGCTCGGTTACCACACCGCGGGCGAGACAGCGATAGCGGGTCTCCGCCTCGAGTACTTCGTCCTTCGAGCGATGGGGTAGAGGCTCGTCCATGGTGCCTTCCTCGTCCATGTGGCCCCGCGTAATGGCGAGGTAGCGCTTGCGAACCTCGTGTGCCGCAAACTGATCTGCGAGCGCGGCGGCGGTTTCCTTGTCGCGGGTCAGCACAATCGCGCCGGTTGTCATTCGGTCGAGTCGGTGGACGGTCAAAGGCTGCCATCCGAGCTGCTCCCGCAGCAGGTCGATCAGAATCGGACTCGCTTTATCAATGTGGTGCGGGTGGGTGAGAACTCCCGAGGGCTTGTCCACGACAACGTACGATCCGCCGTCGTAGAGGATGGATATCTCCTCGTTTGCTTCGGGCATGGGGCAGCGTAGCAGCGTCGGGCTGCGATCGCAAGCTGCGCAGCTTGAAGCAACGAACGATGGTGAGAGTCCGGTGATTGCTGCTCGGATTGACAGTCGTTGATGGTGATCGGTAAGCTCCTGATGGCCGGAGCCGGGCCGCTGGGATGTGAGTCGGAGGCATTTACCGCGGCGCGTCGATCCACGATCTTTTGAGCCCGTGACCGTACGACACTTCTTTGCCATCGTCGAGCTCAAAACCAAACTGATCAGCGTATCGACGTTTCTGCTCGCCACGCTCTACGCTGCAAGTGCGACAACGCTTACGGCGGGCAGGCTTGTTCTTCTCTTTGTGGCGGTGCTCGCCGTAGACATGGGGACAACCGCCTTTAATAGCTTCTTTGACTACATTCGCAATGTCGATAATCGACTCTTTACGGTAGAGCGCGACAAGGTGCTCGTGTACGAGGGCGTCGCGCCGGGGCACGCCCTTATCGTTTCAGTCGCGCTCTACGCGATTGCCGCGGTTGCGGGGCTCGCACTCGCGTTTGCAGTCGGTTGGTGGGTCATTGCCGCCGGGGCAATCTCGATGATCGTTGGCTTTCTGTACACCGGCGGTCCGATCCCGATTAGCAGAACTCCACTCGGCGAGCTCTTTGCCGGCGGCTTCTTAGGGGGCGTGCTCTTCCTCGTGATCGTCGGCGTCCTTGGCGCGCCTCTTACAGGCCGGGCGGTTGTGGCCGCGCTTCCGAGCACACTCCTGATCGCGAGCGTGCTCACGGTCAACAACACGTGTGATCGAAGCGGTGACATCGCAGCCGGAAGGCACACGCTCTCGATAGTGATCGGGGAGGGGGCGTCTGAGGCGCTTATCTACCTGCTCGGGATTGCCGCCTTTGCCATACCGCTCCTTGCTGCGATTGGCCGCGCGTTTCGTGCACGCCTGGCCGCGTGGGGTCCGCCGGTCGGTGGCCTTCCCGCCGTGATCGCGCTTTCCGTGGCGTTTGTGCTCGCCCTTGCGGTCTACACCGGAATGCACCGTCGCGGCTTCTCCCACGCGACCAAGGGGCCGAACATGAAAGCAATCCTGCTCGTCACACTTCTCTTCACGGCCGCCTACGCCGTCGCGCTCGCGACCGGCAGCTGAGGTCGGCCGTGGTGCGACATCGCCCGGCGTCAGAACATCCCGCCCGTCGTGCGACACCGCCCGGGGTTAGAAAACCCCGGCCGTGAATCCAGCACCGGCGGGCGTTGAAACCGCCCGGCGTCAGAAGCTCTGCGGTAACGCTTCGGGTCTCACACCGCGCTCGGTAAGCTTGTAATTCGACCTGCGATCGGCGGCGATGTGGATTCCGTGCATGATCTCGAGCACGTGCGCGGTGAGCTCGCCCGAGGCGCGGTGTGGTCTTCCCTCTGCAATAGCCTCGGCCATCTCGGCGACTCCGATGCCGCGACTGTTCTCGGCATGACCGTGCGAGAAGGGCACCTCACTCCAATCGGACGAACCGGCGCGCTTGATCTTGATCGTGCCCCCAAACCCGTTCGGATCGGGGACGCTCAGCGAGCCCTCGGTGCCGTAAATCTCGATTCGAGGCAGGTCGGATCCCCAGACGTCGAAGGTTGTAATGATCGTGCCGACAGCTCCGTTTTGAAACTCGAGGGTCCCGGTCACGTGGGTCGGCACATCGACGGTGATGCGTGTTCCACGCGACGGTTCGCTCGTGATCAATCGCTCTTTGAAGGTGGTGCGCGTTGCGCCGGAGACCGAGTCGACCGGCCCCACCAAGTTTACGAGCGCCGTGAGGTAGTAGGGCCCCATGTCGAACATCGGCCCACCGCCGGCCTTATAGTAAAACTCAGGTGCAGGGTGCCAACTCTCATGGCCGTGGCTCATCATAAACGCCGTTGCACCGATTGGTTTTCCGATCCAGCCATCGTCAATGAGCTTGCGGCACGTCTGGATGCCCGCGCCCAAGAACGTGTCCGGCGCCCCACCGACGCGCACATTGTTCTTCTTTGCAGCTGAGAGCAGCTGTTTCGCCTCGTTTACCTCGATGCAGAGCGGTTTCTCTACGTAGGTGTGCTTGCCGGCCGAGACCGCGCTGTGACACACCTCGTAGTGGGCGGCCGGAATGGTCAGGTTGAGGATGAGGTCGATCTCACGATCTTCGATAAGCTCTTGCGGCGAGCGAAAGCTGCGCTCGAGACCGTAGTCGCGCGCCGCTTCCTCTGCCTTCTCGGGCACGATGTCCGCACAGCCGACGAGCTCGACTCGATCCGAGAACACGGTTGTCAGGTTCTTGAGGTAGATCCCACTGATCGTACCCGTTCCGATGATTCCAACGCGTAGTTTGCCCATAGTGCTAAAACATCTTCGCGGTGCTTTCGAAGACCGCCGGGTCGAGTTTTTGATCAATCGCGACTTGGCGACCCTCTGCGGCCCAGAGAAGACCGCGCTTCATAGTTTCCATCGCGCCGGGTACATCAAAGACATCGTCGTGGTGGCCAAGCGAGCTGTAGAAGACGCGACCGTGGCCCCAGCGCTTTGTCCAGATTACCGGCATGTCGACGTGGCCGTTGGCCGAGTGAAACCAGTTTGTGATCGGGAAGGGCGTGGTGGCAAGCACCTCGACCGCTGGGTCGACGTGCAGATAGTACTGCTCGCTTTTCACGGTGAAGTCCTCGATCCCCTCGAGGAGACCGCTCGAGCTGTTGCGAAGGTGCACCGGATACTCGACCCCATCACCGCCCGGATGGGAGACCCAGTTCCCGCCGGTAATGAACTGCCAGTTGGTGTTCTCACGGAACGCGTCACACATGCCGCCATGGCAGCCGGCGAGACCGACGCCCGCCGCTACTGCTGTTGAGACGTTTTGGACGTAGTCGTTTTCGATCTTTCCCATGGTCCACACGGGAACGATGAGGTGGAGCTCCTTGAGCTTCTCCGCATCGGCAAGTGAATCCAGCGTGTCCGAGAGGTCTACCGCGTAGTTTTCGTTTTCCAGTGTTCGTTTGAAGCGTTGGGCTACCTTGTCGGGTTCGTGTCCGTCCCAACCGCCCCAGATGATTAGCGCTTTTCTCACAGTCAGCTCCTTTGTGCAGCCTCGTGGGCAGTCACATTAGTTGGCAATAGTGGCATAGAGCGTTGGAGCATGCAACCGGAAAGCAACTCTCCCCGGCGGTTTTGTCGGGTGGTAGCTTGGTGAAAGGCGGCGAGATCGGCGTCCCCTCGAGCTCTGGGATAACAAAGCCGGGAACATTTGGCCGTGGAAATGTGACGAGAGAAAGGTCAATCATTGTTGATTAATGGCACGTGTGGATTGCCCAGTACCCTCGTGGTAGTGTAGGGCCATGAACGTGGCAGTTGTAGATGATGAGGCCGGCGTTCGAGAGGCCGTTTCCTACGCTCTTGAAGAGGCCGGCTACGAGGTGAGCTGTTTCCGCGACGGCGAGGAAGCGCTCGCTGCCTGGGATCCGGATCTCCCCGACATACTGATCCTCGACATTATCATGCCCAAACTCGATGGCCTCGAGCTCTGTCGTCGGGTGCGCGCCCGTTCGATGGGTACGCCGGTTATCTTTCTCTCTTCGAAGGATGAGGAAATCGATCGCGTGGTTGGGCTTGAGCTCGGTGCCGATGATTACGTGTGCAAGCCGTTTTCCGTTCGCGAACTCGTTGCTCGCGTACGGGCGGTGGAACGTCGAATCCGACAAAGCGTCGGCACCGTCGAGGCCTCACCCTCGCAGGGCGGTACAGCCCTCGCGGTTGGGCCTCAGGCGGATGCGACGACGATCCGCCACGGCGCGCTCCTCCTTGACCTGAGCGCGTTACGCGTGAGCTGGCATGGCCTGCCGGTTGCTCTTACCGTGACCGAGTTCCGGCTTCTCGAGGCGCTTGTTCGCCACGCCGGCGCCGTGTTGAGTCGAGAGCAGTTGCTCAACGCCGCCTATCCCGATGATGTGTACGTAACCGAACGCAGCATCGACAGCCACATTCGACGCATCCGAAAGAAGTTCGAAGCTACGGGACACGAGTTCGCCTTGATTACCACCGTCTACGGCGCAGGGTACCGTTTTGTCCGGGAGGCCACCGCTTGAGTTTGTCTCCGCTCTTCTCGCGGATTGTCGCTCGGATTCTCCTTATCAATGCGCTCATTGTCTTTCTCCCTATTGGCGCGCTCCTCTTCCTCGACACCTATGAAGACCAAATGCTGCGATCCCTCGAGCGAAGCCTTGTGAGCCAGGGCCGAACCCTCGCGGCCGCGCTCTCGGCGAGCAACGCCCCGCTTGCCGAGCAGTCGCGAGAGACGCTCATGGCGCTCTCCGCGCAGACCGAGTCGCGCCTCCGCGTCATTGACGCAGACGGCGCACTCCTCGCGGATAGCAGCACCGTCAAGCGCGCGACGGCACCCGACGCAGGCAGTGCATCGCGGATACGCTCCGGCGCCGACACACGGGCCGAGGCCGCGGCTCCGGCCGAAGGTGCGCCGGTGCGAAGCCCACGCTCGACCTTGCTCTACAGGCTCGCGAGCTTTCCGGTTCGTATGGCGCGCGATCTCTTCGGGCGCCCCGAGACGCCGCTCCCGTCGGCCGACTTCTACTCGGCCGCCGAGTACGCTGCAGGCTCCGAGGTACAGGCCGCTCTCGCGGGAACCTACGGCGCGGCAACCCGCGTGTCGGCCGGTGGGCAGATCTCGATGACGCTCTACAGTGCGCTCCCGATCGAGCGCGACGACGTAGTCGTTGGTGCAGTCCTGGTATCACAATCGACTTTTCGGATTTTGCAAGACCTCTATCAGCTTCGCATCGACCTCTTTGAAATCTTTCTGTGGACGATGCTTGCTGCCCTCGTGATCAGCGCGTTTCTCTCTCTCACGATTGCCCACCCAATTGCCCAGCTTCAAAAGCGTGCTCAAGAGGCGGTCGATGAGCGAGGCCGGCTGCGCGCGCCGATGCCACCTGCAAAACGGGCCGATGAGATCGGTGGCCTCTCGCGTGCGCTCTACACGTTGACCGCGCGCATCGACCACTACACGACCGGTCTCGAAAACTTTGCTGCCGACGCCTCGCACGAACTCAAGAATCCGCTGGCGAGCATCCGCGCGAACGCCGAGCTCGCGGCGGATACGAAGGACGACGAACGACGCGCTCGATTTCTCTCTCGAATCGAGAGCGACGTGCACCGCGCCCTGACGATCATCAATGGGATGCGAGAGCTCTCCCATATCGACGCGGAACGCGAATCGGTCAGCAGGTGCAGGCCCGCGGCGGTCTTGCAGGAGCTCTCGGAGCAGTGGAACAAGCACCGTGACCTACCGCGCGTACTGCTGCGGATCGACGCCGAGGCGGTCGATGTCGAGGTGGGGCTCTCTGCGACACGGATGGGGCAAATCGCGGAGAATTTGGTGCAGAACGCGAGGAGCTTTGCGCCCGCCGGGAGCGAGGTGGAGGTGGAGCTGCGGCGCGGCACGGGGAAGCAGGAGGGAGGGGTGGTGCTTACCGTGAGCGATCGCGGCCCCGGGTTTGGGACAAACGAGATCGGAAGGGTTTTTGACCGGTTCTACAGCTCGCGCGCCGACTCCGACCACCTCGGATTGGGCTTGAGCATTGTAAAGGCGATTACCGAACGGGCAGGCGGGACGGTTGGCGCAGCGAACCGCGAAGGTGGGGGAGCGCTCGTAGCGGTGCGCCTCGAGAGGCTCTCGGAGCGTCGGCGCCACGCTGTGAAAAGTTGATGTAGGGCATTGACAATAAAACGAGCATGTCTCTAGTGTTGCGTAAGAAACCATGAGAACAAACATCCAGACGAAATGTAGACGTAGTGTCGCCTTGGTAGGGCTCCTGCTGCTTCTTGCGACGGTAGTAAGCGCGCAGACGATTCGCATAGGAAGTAGCGCGCCCGAAAACTCCCCGTGGGGCCGGGCGCTTAATCGACTTGCCGTGGAGTGGCGCGAGGCAAGCAATGGCCGGGTTCGCGTTCAAGTGTTTCACAACTCCATTGCCGGACAAGAGGCCGACATGATCCGCAAGATGCGCATCGGTCAGCTGCAGGCGATCGTGATCACCAACGTCGGACTCTCCTCGTTTTCCGATCAGGTTATGACACTCAGCATGCCGCTCCTCATTCGAAACGAAGCTGAGTATGACTACGTGTTCGAGCGAGTACGGGAAGAACTCGAAGAAGACATAGAAGACGATGGGTTTCGAGTGATGGCCTGGTCGAGCGCCGGGTGGATCTACCCCTTCGGCGCGCAGCCGATTCGCACTCCGGATGATATGCAACGCCTCAAGCTCGCCGTGAGCCCCGAGGAGCAGGATCTGATTAAGGCGTATCAACTCATGGGCTACCAACCCGTCTCGATCTCATTTCAGGAACGGCTCACCGGCCTCGTGAACGGGATGGCAAACGGTCATCTGAGTGTTCCGCTCCTTGCCGCCGGCTTCCAATGGTTCGGGCCAACCCCGTACATGCTCGACCTCAAGATTGCGCCGGCGCCCGGCGCGATCCTACTCTCGGAACGCGCCTATCGACGACTCCCACGCGATTCTCGCGACGAGCTCATGGCAATCGCGCGTCGCATGAGCGACGACCTCAACGGAGAGATTGCCGAGCTCGAGCGCACGGCCATCGAAACGATGCAGGAGTATGGGCTCACGATTCTCGAGCCCAACGAGGCGGAGCGCGAGCTCTGGGTCGAAGAGCTTCAGTCGAGTTACGACGTGATGTTGGGCCTCGTCTTCCACGACCAGATGTACCGACGAATCAGCGAGCATCTCGATGAGTTCCGCAACTAAACTACCCGACGCGGCACCACAGGCCGAGAAGGCTCACCATCGTGTCGAAAACTTTCTCAACCTTCTTGCCCTGCTGATTCTCGCGATCCTTCCGATTGCAGAGATCATCACCCGCGTGATATTTCGGTCGGGCATAGACGACTCGATCATTCTTGTTCGGAATGTCGTCCTGCTCGTCGGGTACCTCGGCGGCATGCTCGCGGCGCGCGAAGGGCAGCACCTCTCGGTGGCTGCGGCGCACTTCTTTGATGTCGGACACCCCCGAACGGCGCTCGAGGTAATCTCGCACGTCCTTGCCGTGCTCTTCTGTACCGCTCTGACGGCTACCTCGGTCGAGTGGTGGCTCACCGCCTTTGGTGAAGTCGACTTTGCCTGGTTCGTCCCGATCCAACTCTTTGCCGTCGTCGTTCCGATTGCGTTCGCCGTCATGGCGTGGCGATTCTTCCGCACCGCTCCGCGCGTCGGCTATGCTCGCTGGCTCATGGTGCTCGCGGTTCTGTTGGGGCTGCTCCTCTCGATCGGCTCTATTACAAACCTCGCATACTCGTTTGTGCGCGACATTCCCGAGTGGGTCTTCTCACTCGAGACGTTTTGGTTCGGATTCATGAACGTGGTGTACGTTCCGTTGCTCGTGATCCTAATTGCATCGGCCTTTATCGGGACACCACTCTTTGTGGTGATCACCGGCGTCGCGTACCTCCTGTTTGCGCGAAACGTCGGCATCGCCGCCGCGGTGCCCAACGAGGGGTACTCGCTTTTCACCTTGACGAGTATCCCTGCGATTCCCATGTTCACCTTTGTTGGCTACGTCTTAAGTGAGAGCAAGGCCGGCGAACGCCTGTTCAGGCTCTTTAAGGCGGTCTTTGGGTGGATGCCCGGCGGAATGGTCGTTGCTTCAATCGTGGTCTCGGTCTTCTTTGCCACGTTTACCGGCGCAAGTGGCGTGGTAATCCTCGCGCTCGGTGGCCTGCTCTACACTATTCTGCATGAGCGCGGTAACCACACCGAGCGCTTCACCGTCGGGCTGCTCACGGGAGTCGGTGACCTCGGCTTGCTCTTCCCCCCGAGTCTTGTGCTGATCCTCTACGCGACAACCGCTCAGGTAAGCGTTATCGACATGTTCTTGGGCGGGCTCCTGCCTGGTCTGCTCACGGTCGTGGCGTTCTGCATCGTCGGGGTAATCGTCTCGGCGCGACGCCGCGAGCTGCGCTACGAGTTCTCGTGGTCTGAGGCGGGAAGCGCTCTGCTCGGCTCGATCTGGGAAATCCTCTTGCCGATCATTATTATCGTCGGCTACTTTTCGGGGGTCATGACGCTGGTCGAGACCGGCGCGGTCTCGGTGCTCTACGTCGTGATCGTAGAGTGGCTGATCCTACGCGAGCTCCGCTTTGAAGACGTGGTCCGCGCCGGCACAAAGAGCGCGATGATCATGGGCGGCGTGCTTGTGATTCTCGCCGGGGCGAAGGCGCTCTCCGGGTACATCGTGGACAGCAGACTGCCGTTTATTCTCATCGAATGGGTCGAGGCGAACATCAGCAGTCCGGTCGTCTTCCTGCTTCTGCTTAACCTGGCGCTGCTGGTTACGGGCATGTTTATGGACATCTTCTCGGCGGTGCTCGTGGTCGTTCCGTTGATCATCCCGCTTGGAGCGGTCTTTGGTGTTGACCCGGTGCACCTCGGTGTGATCTTCGTGGCAAACATGGCCCTTGGCTACATTACGCCACCGGTTGGGCTCGAGCTGTTTTTGGCCTCGTATCGATTTGGCCAACCGTTGCCGCGCATCTACCGCTTTATCGTTCCCTTCTTTCTGCTCCAGCTTGCCTCGGTGCTACTGATCACCTACGTGCCGTGGTTCTCGACCGTGCTCGTGGAGTGGCTCGGGCCTGTGTTGACCGGGTGATGAAGTGACGGTAGTCTCCCCTGTATGAAACTTGGATTGATTGGTCTGCCAAAGAGCGGGAAGACGACGACCTTTAACGCACTAACTCGCTCCGATGCAGAAGTCGCGGAGTACACCTCCGGCAAAGTCGAGCCGAACGTTGCGGTTGTCAATGTCGAGGATCCACGAATAAACCGTCTCAGTGAGATGTATCAGCCAAAGCGGACCATCTACGCGACCATCGACTTTATGGACTTCGTCGGTGTCGATCGATCCGAGGGCCAGGAGCTCTTTAGCGGCCCTGCGATGGGCCTCGTGAAGACGTCCGACGCGCTTGCGATTGTCGTTCGCAACTTCACAAACGACGTGCTCGACTCGACGATGGGTCCGGCGGAACCGGTGCGCGACGCCGATGCCGTTGCCTCAGAACTGATTCTCTCTGATCTAGTACTCGTAGAGACGAGACTCGAGCGCATCGAAGCCGATCACAAACGAGGAAAAAAGACGCCGCAGTCACAGGCCGAACAGAAGGTGCTTATGATGCTCCACGAGGCTCTGAGCGACGAGAAACCTATTCGCGACATCGAGCTTACCGCCGACCAAAGAAAGACGATCAGCGGCTTTCAGTTCCTGAGCAGCAAACCCGTCATGGTTATCGTGAACTCCGACGAGGATCGCTATGGGTCGAGCTCACGGGCCCTGGAAGAGCTCTCGAAGCGCTACACGACGGTCGAGTTTGCCGGCAACTTCGAGATGGAGCTTGCGCAGTTAGAGGATGAAGAAGAGGCACAGGTGTTTATGGCCGATCTCGGCATCGAGGAGTCGGCACGGACTCGTCTCACAACGATCGCCTACGACCTGCTTGGCCTGATCAGCTTCTTTACCGTCGGGCCCGACGAGGTCCGAGCGTGGACCATCCATCAGGGCGAGTCGGCAGTCGATGCTGCCGGTACCATTCACTCCGACCTGGCACGCGGCTTTATTCGTGCAGAATGCTTTCACTACGATTCTCTCATCGAGGCCGGAAGCGAGAAGGAGGTCCGATCCTCGGGGCAGTTCCGGCTCGAGGGAAAAGAGTACGAAGTGCAGGACGGCGACATTCTCAACATTCGATTCAGCGTATAAATGGCCGGCTATCATCTCACCGTATGTTTGAACCCGACGCTCCAAAAGACCTTTTGGTTTCCAAAGGTCGAGCTTGCCCAAGTTAACCGGGTGAGCCGTCAGCGTGAGGACGCAAGTGGCAAAGGCATAAACGTCACACGAGTGCTCACGCAGCTCGGTGAACCTGCCGTGCACGTGACCCAGGTTGGGGGCGCGGGCGCCGATCTCTTCCTCGAGCTTGCTCGTGGAGATAAGCTCGATGTTCGGCCCGTCCATGCGGAGATCGAGATTCGCAATTGCTATACGCTGCTCGACGCGGGGGCGGGGACCACTACGGAGCTCGTAGAGGCGGGTGATCACGTGCCCGACGGGGTCGAGGATGAGGTCCGCCGGACGGTCATCGACCTTCTCGGTGGCGCGCGATCCCTGGTGCTTTCCGGTTCGAAGGCGCCCGGGTTCTCGAGTGAGCTCTATCCCGGGCTCGTTGAGCGCGCTCTGGCGGCGGGGCTGTTCGTGTTGGTAGATGTTCGCGGCGAGGATCTCATTCGCTCGCTGCGGCAGAACGATCGCCACTGCCTCATCAGCGAGGTTCGACCCGCGGCGATGGAGATCTTCCGTAACTCCGGCCTGCTCGAGGTCGCGGGCGAGGAGAACGTCTTCAGCGACGAAATCAGCAACCCGACCCTCTCGACCGCCAAGGCCATGCGTCGGGCGATGAAGCTGCTCGAGGGGCAAAAGGCGGAAGTGAAGATTTTCC
>JBMCTC010000050.1:0-15054 GCA_048624115.1 Spirochaetota bacterium | reverse complement strand
AAAGGTCACGGAGCACCCGGACTCTACGCAGCGATGCACATGGCTGGGATTCTCAAGGAAGACCCAATGACCCTTCGGCTGGCAGAGAGTCCTGTCGAGGGGCATCCGGTGCCACGGGTTCCAGGCGTGCGAGTTGCCACGGGCTCGCTCGGGCAGGGACTCTCGGCGGGGCTTGGACTCGCGCACGCGATGAAGCTCGATGAGATCGAACGTACCGTGTACGTACTTCTGGGCGACGGGGAGATGGCAGAAGGAAACGTCTGGGAAGCCATCAACCTGGCGCCCCACATGAATCTCGGAAACGTGGTGGCCATCGTAGACGTGAACCGTCTTGCGCAGAGTGACGCCACGGTCTACGGGTGGGACACCGATGCCTACCACAAGCGAGTCGAGAGCTTCGGGTGGCACGTCCAGACCGTCGACGGTCACGACCCGGAGGCGCTTATCGAGGCATTCGAGAATGCGCGAGCAGATGAGCGGCCGAGCTGCATCGTAGCAAAAACCGTGAAAGGAAAGGGCGCGAGCTTCCTCGAGAACGAAGACGGACGCCACGGCAAGGCCGTCGGCGGAGAGGAACTTGAGAAAGCGCTGTCGGAGATCACTCCCCTAATCAAGGAGGTCGATTACGAGCCGAGCAACCAGCTGGAGCTCGAGTGCATGCCGGAGCCCGTTGATGCGGCCGTGCAGATCGAAACCGAGTACGAGCGCGGAGAACAGGTGGCAACACGCACAGCCTACGGCAAGGCGTTGGCGAAAATCGGAAAGCAGCAACCCAACGTGGTGGCGCTCGACGGTGACGTAAAGGGCTCGAGTCGAACAAAGTTCTTTTTCTCGGATTTCCCGGAACGTTCGGTCGAGGGCTACATCGCGGAGCAGAACATCGTGGCAATGGCCGCCGGCCTTTCGGCCCGAGGAAAGCGTCCCCACCTCGCGACGTTTGCGGCGTTCCTGACGCGGGCGCACGATCAGATCCGGATGGCCTCGTATTCGCGAAGTCGCATCAACATTGCCGGCTCGCATAGTGGCGTCTCAATCGGCGAGGACGGTCCGTCGCAGATGGGACTCGAAGACCTTGCGATGATGCGCTCAGTATACGGAAGCGTTGTGCTCTCGCCATCGGATGCGGTCTCAGCCGAAAAGCTGACCGGTCTTGCGAATGGTCATTCGGGAATAAGCTACGTGCGAACTATTCGCGTCAAGACACCGGTGCTCTACGACAATAACCGCGACTTCTCGATCGGGGGCTCCATGATGATAACGAGCAACCCCGACGACAAGCTCATGATCGTCGCAACCGGGTTTCCGGTGCACCAGGCTCTCGAGGCAGCCGAGAAGCTCAAAGGTGAGGGAGTCCACGTCGGCGTAATGGACGTTTACTCCATCAAACCTCTCGACCGCCGGAGCCTGAGACGTGCGGCGGACACGGTTCCCGCGTTTCTCACCGTCGAGGATCACTACCCCGAGGGGGGACTTGGCGAGGCTGTCTCAGGCGTGGTTTCAGGGCTGGTGCCCGTACATTCCATTGCCGTTACCAAAATGCCACACTCAGGCGCGACGAAGACGCTCATCGCGGAGCAGCAGCTCGATACCGATGGGATTGTTGCACGCTGCAAGGAGATCATCGGCTCGACCTCGTAGTTAGACTCCGGATAGTGACATCCACCAGGCGGGATAGTACATTCACGCCCATTGTTTGTTCGTAGGAGGATCGAATGACTCGTTTGAGATGGGCCGTACTTCTCTTTGGAATCGCGGTGTTTGTGGCGGGGTGTGCGACCGGGCCCGACGATGCGGCAACGGAGCAGGAGCAGAGGCCTGCCGAGGCCACGGTAGAAGAAACGGCGCCGGGCACGTACGAAGGCGAGGGCTTCTCGACGGTTGTCCCGCCGGAATGGCAAGAGGTAGACACCGGAGTATTCGTTGAAAGCGGGGCTGGGAACGTAATCCTCGTCGTACAGCCGGCTCCGGGCGCAACACCTGACCAGGTTCTCCAGGGACTGCTCCCACAACTCGCCTTGACCGAGGCGCCCGAAGTAGATCAAGAGCTAAGCTCCAACGGACTTGATTGGAGCCTCTATTTTATCACGGTCGAACAGGCAGACGCAGAGGTTGCGCTGGCCTTGACCGCAGAAGACGATAGTACGTATCTGGTCTTGCTCCAGACTCCCATCGGTCGCGATGAAGAGTTGCGAGAGGTCTTTACTACAGCAGTCGAGTCTTTCTCCACCGGCGACCGCAACGTACTTTCATTTGACGGGCTCTACACGGTACCAATTCCGACGAACTGGGCGACCGAGCGCGTGGGTAATTCGTATGTTCGCCTCTATAGCCCCGATTCACTCGTCGAGTTCTTTATCGTAGTCAATCAGGCAGATGTCTCTGATGCCGAGTCAGCGGCACAGGTGGTTGCGGACGCCTGGGCGCTTGTAGGCGCCGATGGCGACCTGCCGGAGCTGGACGAGGTAGTTACCCCACCGTCGGAGGCCGGGGTAGACGCGACCTACCAATTAGGGTATCTCACGGCGCCGGATGCGGCGCGCATTCACCAGGCTCAGCTTCAACGCGTCGGCGATACCAACTACATCCAAATGCTCTACGCGGAGGTCGATGAAGCAACCCGGCGCTCCGCGCAAATTGGCGTTGTCGCAACAGGCTTAACCATTAGCGCGGTAGACGAAGTCGATCTCTCGACGATGGCACCCGCCGCGTTTGAGGGAGCCCTCGTCGAGGAGTGGCTCGAGTTTGTCGAATGGGTACAAATGGAGTCCGAGATACCCGGCATGGCGATCGCCGTCGTGCAGGGAGACGAGATTGTCTACCAGGCCGGGTTGGGCACACGGGAACTCGGCACTGAGCTACCCGTTACGCCCGACACGATGTTTGCAATCGCCTCTACCACCAAGACACTGACAACTGCCACGATGGCGGCTCTTGTGGATGATGGCAGAATTTCCTGGGACACTCGGGCAGTCGAGGCGTGGGATGAGTTCGCGCTTTCCGACCCCCAGATTACCGAGCGCGTGACACTCGAGAACCTCGTAAGCGCCAGCGTTGGCGTCGAGCGGCGCGATCTCGAGCTCTTCTTTGGTCTCGATGCAACACCCCGGGAGTTCATCGAAGCTCTCGCCGGGTTCCAGCTCTTTACCGATTTTGGCGAGGCGTTCCAGTATAGCAACCAGATGATAGCGGCTGGTGGTTACCTCACGGCTATGGCAACGGGCGCCTCGGACGACAGCATGCGCGAAGCCTACCTCGATCTAGTCCGAGAGCAGGTATTATCGCCGGTAGGTATGAATGACACCACCTTCTCGCTTGACTCGGCTGAACGCTACCGCGAGCTTGCCACACCACACAGCGTCGACCTCAACACGGTAGAGGTAATAGGCATACCGATTGAACTCGAGCGCGCGATTGAGATCTCTGGTCCGGCCGGTGGAGCATTCTCCACGCTCGCAGACATGACCCGGTACCTACAGATGTATATGCGTGGTGGCGTGAGCGAGAGCGGTGAGCAAGTAATCAGCAGCGAGGGACTCAATCGGCTTTGGACGCCACAAATCGATGTAAGCGCCGACACGAGCTACGGTCTTGGATGGTTCGTGAGCGACTACAAGGGCCTGCAAACGTACGGGCACGCCGGGAACGCGGTCGGGTACACGAGCGAGTTTCTCTTCGCGCCGGAGGCCGAGCTTGGCATTGTCATTCTGTCGAACATCCGAGCCGCGAATCCGGCGCACGATGTAATCGTGCAGCGGTTCTTCGAACTCGTGTACGCCCAGCCGGACGAGTCCACCGGTGAGTTCGAGTTCTTGATCGAGCGTGGAGAGGCGGGCGAAGAAGATCTCGCAGAACAGACGGTGTCGCTGTCGGCACGAGCTGCGCGACGCCGTCAGGGAACGTACGTAAACGAAGAGCTTGGAGCAATCATACTCGGTCTAGACTCGGAGAACACCGCGACGATAGAGGTCGGGCCGCTCGCGATGCAGTACGTCCGATACGAGAATCCGGGCGTACGAGACGGGACCATGATCATCACAACCCCGCCGCTTGCAGGACTCCCATTTGAGTTCAACGCGGACGAGAATGTCGTGCTTGATTACAACGGGACCGATTTCGTCTTTGTGAAACAGTAGAGAAAAAGAAACGCCGAAGACTCGATGAGTCTTCGGCGTTTGGATCACGCATTCCAATATCGCAAATTCTGAAAATCGGAGTGAAACGCAAAATGCCGCCTTGCAGGCTAAAAGCCTGCAGGCGGCGACTTATCCTGTCCTAAGCAGAGATGCGTGACGTCCCGACTTAAGCTCCAAACTTGTCAAACTGGCCGGCATGCGCGAAGGCGATCGGGATCAGATGGTGCCCCGGCAAACGTGGTCCTAAGGAGCCGGCGATGCATGCTCGCTCTCCAAACGAGGTAACGCGATCGGGCCGAGCGTTCTGACCCCAGATTACGGCGGGCACCGGATGCCAGCTGTGGCTGCCCATTGCGGCGGGAGTCGAATGGTCGCCCGTGATTGCTATCACCGCCGGGCCGAGATCGAGGAGCTCCGGGATCGCCTCATCGACTTCCTCGATCACCTTGACCTTCTTGTCAAACGAACCATCCTCCCCATGAGAGTCCGTTTTCTTCACGTGGACAAAGAAAAAACCGTACCGATCCCAGTTATCGCGCACGACTCGTAGCTTCTCCGACATCGACTGCTCGGCATGGAACACGTCCATGCCGAGCAGTCGCGAAACGCCTTTGTACATCGGATAGCTTGCAACCGCAGCACCTTCGACTCCGTAACTCCGAGCGAGCGTCGGCCAATCGGGAAGCGAGGAAAAACCACGAAGCAGAACCATGTTCGCCGGAGATGCGTCCGCGAGGATCTCGCTCGCCTGTCGCGCGAACTCCTGCAAAAGCTTCGCCGTTTTCTCAGAGCCTTCCTTCTGAGCCTCCGGAGTCAACGGCTTCTCACCCGTCTCGTGTGGATCAGTGTCGTTTACATCCGAACCCAAGCCTTCCCCCTGCAGTACAAGAAGAAATCGGTGTTCCTTCACCGTCTCGACGTGCACCTTTGCACCGGACAGTTCAATCTCTTGCAGGCGTTCGCAGAGCTCACGGTTCTTCTCGGTTGGGATTCTTCCCGCGCGGCGGTCGGTGATCAAGCCTTGTTCGTCAACCGTGCAGAAGTTGCCGCGCGCCGCGACGTCGCCGGGCTTGATATCGAAGTTTATGCCCAGGCCACTGAGAACGCCGCGGCCGATGTAGAACTCCTTCGGGTCGTACCCGAAGAGCGCCAGGTGTCCTGGGCCGCTTCCAGGAGTGATCCCTGGTCCCACCGGCTCGTGAAGTCCGGTAATTCCCTCACGCGCGAGCTTGTCCATATGCGGCGTAGAGGCAGTCTCGAGTTCAGTACCCTCGTGCGCGCTGTCTGGAATACCACCGAGCCCGTCCATTACCAGCAGTATGGTTTTTTTGTCTGTTTCTTGCGCAAGATCTTGATAGGTGCTCATTGTGCCTCCTCGCTCAAGGTCCGACCCAACGTGGGCGCAGACCATAGACCAGATGGTGGAGCGACATGCTCACGGCCCGTTCTCGAGTAGCGCTTTGAACTCTTCCTCGTCAATTATGGCAACCGAATGCTCCTCTGCCTCGGCGAGTTTGGTCCCAGGGTGCTCCCCAACGACAAGGAAATCGGTGTTGCTACTAACGCTCGAGGTAGCCCTTCCCCCTCGGCTTTCGATCGCATCTTTCGCCTCGTCACGGGAAAAGTCGGCGAGAGTGCCGGTGACCACAATCGTCACACCTCTGAGCGTCTGTTCGACATCGTTGCCGTGATGATCGTTGCGCGGGTCAACACCACGTTCGAGAAGACTCTCGACGTGTTTTCGCGTTACGTCGTCTGCAAAAAACCCGCGTATGCTCGACGCGTTCTTATCGCCAACTTCTCGGATAGCTTCGAGTTCCTCCTGAGTTGCAGCCGCGAGCGACTCAACGTCTTTGAAGTTCCGGGCGAGAACGCGCGCGAGGTGGAGTCCAACGCCGGGGATACCAAGAGCGTAGAGGAATCGATCAAACGAGGGTTTCCGTGATTCCTGAATCTCGCTTATGAGCCGGCGTGCACTCTTCTCCGCAAATCCCGGCAGCGTCGCAACATGGTCCTCACGGAGTTGGTACAGGTCTGCCAGCTCGCGCACAAGCCCGTGTTCAACAAGCAGCTCCGCACTCTTCTCGCCAAGGCGGTCTATGTCGAGCGCTTCCCGACTCGCGAAATGCTCAATCGCTCCCTTGAGCTGCGCCGGACATGCGAGTCCGTTTGGACACTTGTGGTACGCGCCATCTCTGACAATCGACGCGTCGCACGCGGGACAGTTCGAGGGCATCGAAAACTCATCACCGCGCTTCTTCCCGCGCTCTGGGATTCGCTCCACGACGTGCGGGATTACGTCGCCGGCTCGCTCGAGACGAATCTTGTCACCCTCGCGAAGGTCAAACCTTTCGACTTCCTCCGCGTTGTGCAACGAGACCCTGCTCACCGTGACCCCGCCGATCTCTACCGGGTCGAGCAACGCCACCGGCGTCAACTTTCCCGTTCGTCCGACCTGCACCGCGATACTCTGGATGCGGGTGGCCTCTTCTCTGGCTGGGAACTTCCACGCAAACGCCCACCGAGGAGTGCGATCACGGTTGCCGAGCTCAGATCGGGCTTGGAGTGAGTTCGCCTTTACGACGATTCCATCGAGCTCAATGTCAAGTTCATCCCGACGTTCCATGAGCCGGTCGCGGTATTCGCTCACCTCCTCAAAACTGTCGGCGGTGTTGTTGAGGTCGCTCACGGTGAAGCCCCAGTTCTGTAGCTTCCTCAGCCGCTCTTGATGTGTCTCCAGATCCTGGTCGCTTGCCTGCAACAGGTCGTAGGCCACGAAGTCGAGCGGCACGTCTGCGGTGTTGCGAGAATCCAACTGGCGCATCGATCCTGACGCGGCGTTGCGGGGATTGGCAAAGGCGTCCTTGCCACGCTCGAGGCGTTCCTTGTTGAGTTTCGCAAAGACGCTTCTTCGCAGAACCACCTCGCCACGAACAGATAGTTCCTCCGGTGGCTGCGCTGCCAGTCGCAGCGGCAGCGTTTGGATCGTCCGGGCATTACTCGACACCTCGTCGCCGGTACGCCCGTCGCCCCTCGTCACAGCCCGCTGAAACCGACCTGACGCGTATACGACTTCGAGTGACAGTCCGTCTAGCTTTGGCTCGAGAACAAAGCGAGTAGCCCTCTCGGGAAGCTTCTCGGCAATACCGGCGAACTGCGTACGAGCATCCGCCTCTTCGAGTACACTGTGCAGGCTGAGCATTGGAGCAGTGTGGTCCACCGACGGCAGCTCATCTACCGGAGGAGCACCCACGCGGTGGGTTGGAGAGGAGGGGTCATCAAGGTCGGAAAAGCGCTCCTCGATCCGCTGAAGACGGGCAAAGAGCTTATCGTATGCGGAGTCGGACAAAATCGGATCGCTCTGCGAGTAATACGCGTGGTTCGCTCGCTCGAGTGCATCGCGCAACTCGTCGATCTCGATCCGCGCCTGCTTTTTGGACAACTCCTCCGCATCGGCGCGACTCTTCTCCGGCTGGTCAAGGAACCGGTTCTTTGCCATTTCTCGCTCCGTTTACCGCTTGAGAAGCTTTTGCACTTCAGTCCGTGGACGGGTATTGACTACGTCGCCGGCCTCGACCCATCCGCGACGGGCGGTGTCTACGCCGTATCGCATGTGAGCGAGACCCCCGGTCGAATGCGCGTCGGTAGAGATCACAAGCTTCGCGCCATGTTCGATTGCACTCCGGCACTGAACGTCGCTCAGGTCGAGTCGTTCCGGATCTGCGTTGAGTTCGAGTGCAACTCCCGCCTCTGCGGCGTGTCTGAACACGTGGCTCAAATCGACATCGTAGGGCTCACGGCGGCCGATGAGGCGGCCGGTTGGATGGCCGAGAACGGAAACAACCGGATTGTCGATCGCTGTCAGAAAACGGTTCGTCATCTGCTTCTCGGACATGTTTCTGCCGTAGTGCACCGAGGCAACGACGACATCGAGTCGATCGAGGACATCGTTGGGCAGATCGAGCGTGCCGTCCTCGAGGATATCGACCTCAATTCCCTTCAAGATGTAAACCTCTGCCTTCTCATTCGCCTCATCTATCTGGTCGACGTGATCGAGTAGGCCGTCTGCCGTCAGCCCGTTCGCCATCGAGACTCGCTTGGAGTGATCGGTAATGGCGATGTACTCGAGGCCGAGCTCCTTTGCCGCCGCGGCAAGCTCGGCGATCGTGTTCTTGCCGTCGGTTGCCGGAGTGTGCATATGCAAGTCGCCCCGAATATCGTCAATCGTTATCAGTTGTGGCAGTTCGTCCCTTTCGGCTGCTTCGATTTCGCCGCGATTCTCGCGTAGTTCCGGCTCAATGAATTGCAGCGAGACCGCCGCGAACACCGACTCCTCATCTGCACCGGCGACTCGGTCATCGCCACGGAAGACTCCGTACTCGTTCATCTTGAGGTCTCGCTCCTGCGCCCGCCGGCGAACGGCAACGTTGTGCTCTTTGCTCCCCGTAAAGTAGTAGAGCGCTGCCCCAAACGCAGCCTCTTCAACGGCACGAAGGTCTACTTGAATACCGGAGGTAAGGACGATGGACGATCGAGTCTCTCCCTTGGATATGACCGAGTCTGCTCGTTCGTACGAGGCAAATGCGTCCATCGCAGCTTTCGAGTCGTCGCAGACCGCGACAATGTCGATGTCGCCTACATCCTCCTTGCGCCGCCTGTAGCTGCCTGCCACCCGCACTGCGCTCGTCGCATCAAGCCCGTTTAGGTACTCGACAAGTGGGAATACAATCTCATCTACCTCGCCGAGTCGGGTGCGCCCACGCGCGCCGTTCTCTCGGTATCGCTCTGCCTCGTCGCGCAGTTGCTCTTGGGTCTTTTCACCGAACCCCTCGAGTTGGGCGATTTTGTCGTCCTTCGCGGCCTGTATGAGGTCTTCAGGGGTAACGATCCCGAGCTCGCGATACAGGGTTCCGGCCCGAGCGGGCCCGAGGTTCTCGAGCTCGAGCAATTCGGTCACGCGAGGATCTATCTCTTTTCGAAGCTCGTCGAGTTGTCGTAGTGTCCCTGTTTCTACGAATTCCTGGAGCTTCTCGGCAATCCCCTCACCGATGTCGGGGAGCGAGCTCAGGTCAATGCCGTCGGCAAGCAGATCTTCGATCTCCTCATCGAGGTCGCCCACTGTTCGCGCTGCACTCCGGTACGCGCGGACGCGAAACTGGTTGGAGCCCTGAATGTCGATGAGATCCCCAATTTCATTCAGTATTTGGACGATGTCACGGTTCTTCACTGCCATACTTCCTACCTACGTCATCGGTCGCGGTTCCTCGTTCTCGTGTCGCCGCTCGCACTCGATGCAGAACTCCGCTTCCGGTTTTGCTTCGAGCCGTCCCTTGTCGATGTCGGTGCCGCACGTGACGCAGCTTCCATAGTCGCCGGTCCGGATCCGCGTGAGAGCACTTCTGACGCGGGTGAGCCGCTCCTCGTCGTGGTAGATCATTGCGCCGCTATTGTTGCTCTGCATTCTGACCTGCGCTTCGTCCACAGGTTCGATTCGTTCAGATTGCGCTACGTCACGGTAGCTTTCCTTCTGGTGGTCGAGATTCTCGGAGAGACGTTGCTCGAGACTCTCGAGCTTCTCTCGCAACTTGTGTTGCACTTCTGAAGTCATGGGTCCTTCCTCCCCACTAACATCAGGTTTTCAAGAACTCGGACACATAATCCGGATAGTTTACGTTGATTTCATGCGTTGGAAACGATATATTGGAGTTCCTGATGAAATTGAAAACACTCATCATAGATGACGACCCTACGATGGTTACGTACGTGCAGACGCTGCTCTCCGAAACCGACGATCTTGCCGTTGAAACCTTTACCTCACCCGATGATGCGCTCGACCATATCCGAGAGAACAAGGTGCACATCGTTATTCTCGATATCGTGCTGCCGGAGCGGGACGGCATTGAAATCCTCAAGGAGATCAAGGCAATCGACCCGTTGATTCACGTGATTATGGTCACCATTGACTCGACTTTTGGCAGGGTGCTTGCGTCGCTCGGTCACGGTGCGCTCGACTTCCTCATAAAACCAATCGATCCAACAGAATTACAAGAAGTAGTAGCCCTATCGAAGGAGCGCTGGTCCCGGTGGTTTCGTGTCCTGAGACAGACCGCCGAGCTACACGACGTTATCGATGAGCGCACAAACAGTTGAACTGAAAGATCAGTTTTTTGACGAGCTCGATTCCTCGACGGATGAGATCGAGCAGAATCTTCTTCGCCTTGAAGGCAGTAGCGATGACGCAAGAGCGATTGGCGAACTCTACCGGTCGCTACACACGATAAAGGGCAATGCAGGCCTTGTCGGTGAAACGGCTGTACAGAATCTTTGCCACGCGCTCGAGTCCATGCTCGACAAGGACCACCGGGAACGAGTCTCCCAAGAACTGATTCAAACGGCCCTCGAAGTCATAGACCTACTCAAGGCGATCTCGGCAGCCGGCGAGTCGGAGCCGTTCGCAGATCGTCTGGCAGAACTCGCGTCACTCGTTGTACGAGAACACGAGAGCAGCCACGGTGTCGGAGAGAGCACGGATGGCACGCACGCGGTGCCGTGGCTGGAGCTGGATGAGTGGAAACGCTTGGTAAGGGCCTTCCATGATCTCGAAAAGGTAAAGCTTGCGACGTTCGAGGAGCGCCCGTCAAAACGGCGTTTGCAACGGCTCGGAGTAGCCACCGTCGAGTACCATGAGAGCCTTCCTTCTCGCTACCACAACGCGAAGGCAACCGCCGGATACATTGAGCAGTTGGTGCTCGCGATGACCCAGATCGAAGGAGCGGCAATCTCGCCACTCCAAGCGATGCTCGAGCAAATGCTCGAAGACATTCGAGAGTATCTGAGCAATCTCTTTCGAGAGAACAACTTTTCGGTGACCGTCAAAGTCGAGCGTCCGAGCTATCTCGCAGCGCTCTTGACCGAATTGCGGCGCCGAGAGACAGCGCCGATACTTCTGCTCAAACTCGAGATGGAGTACGACGAGCTTGCCAGAGACCCGAAATCCTACGAGGTAATCACGGAACTTGTCGGGCTCAAGAACCACCACGTCGCGTTTCTCGTTCCTTGGAGTTCGACCGTAGATAAGGCGGCGAGCCTCTTGGCTGATGCTATCGGATCACGTCCAGTAATTCAGTCGTCGGAATGGGACGCGCTTGTAGAACTCTCGCAATAGCGCCGGAGGCGGCGCACAGGAGGCAGTATGGGATATCGTATTCTTGTGATAGATGATTCAATTCTAGTTCGAAGCGGGCTCCAACGAGCCCTCTCCTCAAACTCGGCGTTCGACGAGATCCTCATTGCCGAGGACGGACAGAAGGGACTTGAGCTTCTCAAAGCTGAGAAACCGGATCTCGTCTGCACCGATGTTGAAATGCCCAACATGACCGGGCTCGAGCTGCTTGAAGCCATCGGTGAAATGAAAGAGCGCGGAGAGCTACCCGAGGCCTTTCCGGTTGTCGTGCTGAGCGGAACGATGCACGAGAATGAGCCCAACGTCCGCAAGGCGCGAATGCTCGGTGCAGCTGATGTCATCGCAAAGCCCGAAGGCAAGGCGAGCACGACAACGATCAACACAAAGGAACTTGAAAAGCGACTGCTGAATCTGCTTTTATAGTCTCTACCGGAGGCTACGATGGATGCAGTAGAATCGGCTCTCGATTTGGCGCGGAAGCGGCAGGCGAGCCACGTGGGGGCGCTCGAGTCGCTCGTGGCAATACCATCGGTGTCGACAGACCCGGAGCGGCGTGCCGACACCTTGGCTGCCGCCGATTGGCTCTGCCAACGCCTCGAGAATGCTGGAGCAGATGAGGCGCGCCTGCTCGAGACTGACGGGCTCCCGATCGCATATGCCCGCTTTGCTGCGGCGGCCGGTGCCGACGCGCCGACGGTCCTGATCTACGGACACTATGATGTGCAGCCGGTGGACCCGGTGGAGCTTTGGGACTCGGACCCATTCGAGCCAACTCAACGAGACGGTCGGCTCTACGGGCGCGGCGCGTCCGACATGAAGGCACAGGTACTCGCCTGCCTACTTGCAGTAGAGGCCTGCCGCTCAATCGACCGCTTGCCGGTGAACGTCGTTTTCCTTCTCGAGGGTGAAGAAGAAATCGGCTCTCCGAGTCTCGAGGCTGCGATCGAACGGTACGCAGAACTCTTTGCGGCCGACATCTGTATTAACCCAGATACGGGAATGCTCAGTAAGGAGCAACCATCGATTCGCTATGGTCTTCGCGGCCTCGCGTACTTCGACCTCACGGTGAAGGGCCCGACTCGAGACCTTCACTCCGGCTCGTTTGGTGGTGTCGTCCACAACCCTCTTCAGGCTATCTCTGAGCTCGTAGCAGGAATGCACGATGAACACGGACGCGTAACCCTACCCGGATTCTACGATCGGGTACGCATAATCGACGACCAGGAGCGCGAACGAGCAAAGCAAGTACCGGTGGGCGACCGTGATGTTCTCTCGTGGACGGGCGTTTCGGAGCTGTGGGGCGAACCGGAGTACAGCGTAGTTGAGCGCGTTGGAGCGCGGCCGACGCTCGAGATCAACGGGATGTGGGGCGGATACACCGGCGAGGGATCAAAAACCGTTATCCCGGCAGAAGCGCACGCCAAGATCTCGATGCGGTTGGTGTCGGACCAAGATCCGAGCGAAACACGCGCGCAGCTCGAGGCGTATCTGCACGAGTATGCACCCATGACGATCTCTTGGGAACTTCACGAGCACGCAAATGGCAAGCCGTTTATCTGCGATCCGACCTCACCCCATCACGCTGCTTTCTCGCAGGCGCTCGAGACGGTGTGGGGCAGGAAACCGGTCTTAGCGCGCATCGGAGGGAGCGTCCCGGTCGCAGCCGACCTCCAGGATCACCTCGGCATTCCTTCGGTACTCACCGGCTTTGCGCTTCCCGAAGACCGTATCCACTCGCCAAACGAGAGCCAGGATCTCGAGAACTACCTCCATGGAATCGAGGCAATGATCCGGTACCTCTATTTGGTGCCGGGCGCGTCGTGATCTCCGGCATGCTCCAAATCGCTTAGCTGTAGATTCAGCGCATTCACCGAGATGCTGACCTCGTAGACCAGCAATCCGAGGGAAACCAGCATCAGGACAAGTGCAAGGATAAAGGCGAGTTCAGCAGCCAACATCAACTCAAAAAAGAGGAGAATCATGCAGATCACACAGAGCAGAAGGCTAAACGCGCCGGAGATCTGCATGTTTCGGATCAGCTTGATCCGCGAGCGCAGATTTCTAATCTGCTTTGCCAGTACCGGACTCCCCTCGCTGCGCCACCGCTCGTGCAGCCGTCGAACCAGATCGGCGTACGAAACAAAACGATTCGTATAGGAAATAAACAGCAGGGAGACCGCGGGGAAGAGCAGGGCGGGTGTCGAGAAGGTGAAATCCATGAGAAAAGCGTATCGAGGGCGCCCGCGAGGGTAAAGTCCGCGGCCGCTTGGTTTCCCGCAGTGGAACTCCATGCTACGATAAGGAGCAAGGAGGATTCATGGCAGTCGAACACAGAAGGCTTGGAAATCACGGCGTACTGGTGAGCAACCTCTGCTTGGGAACGATGAACTTTGGATGGGTCACCGATCAAAAGGAATCGTTCGCAATCATGGATCGAGCACTCGAGCTCGGGATCAATTTTTTCGATACGGCGGATGTATACGGTCGGTGGGCCGACTACGCTGGAAAGACCGAGGAGATCATTGGCGACTGGATCGCTCAGGGGGGCGGGCGGCGAGACGCCATAGTCCTTGCCACAAAGGTGTACAACCCGGCCAATCACCCCGATGACCGTCCGGAACCAAATCACGATGGTCGCAGCCTCTCAGCAATGAAGCTCAAGCGCCACGCTGAAGGCAGCCTTCGTCGCCTGAAGACAGACTGGATCGATCTCTACCAAATGCACCACGTTGACCGGGACGCGCCGTGGAGCGAGATCTGGGAAGGGTTCTCTAATCTGCAGGCGCAGGGCAAGGTTGTGTACGTCGGCTCGAGCAACTTTGCGGGCTGGGATATCGCGACTGCCTGCCAAGAGGCTCAGAAGCGCGGCAAGATGGGCTTGGTCAGCGAACAGAGCATCTATCATCTCGATAACCGGATGGTGGAACTCGAGGTCATTCCTTCGTGCCGACACTACAGCATGGGCTTGATTCCTTGGAGCCCACTTGGCGGCGGCCTCTTGGGAGGAGCGCTGCAAAAGTTGAACGAAGGTAGAAGGGCAAGCGAGGATTTCACGAAGAAGGTTGAGGCGAAGCGCTCGCAGCTCGAGCAGTACGAAGGGCTCTGCAAGAAACTGGGGCACGCGCCGGCGGAGGTAGCGCTCGCATGGTTGCTCCACAATCCTGCGGTAAGTGCGCCGATTATCGGCCCGCGAACGATGGATCAGCTCGAGAGCGCCGTGCGCGCGACGGAGATCGAGCTCGACACCGAAACCCTTGAGAAGCTTGATGAGATCTTCCCCGGACCCGGCGGGGAAGCCCCGAAGGCATACGCCTGGTAGGGATTCCCAGCATCAGGTAACCGTCGCGCACGCCGTGACGGTTGCTTTTTTCTTTGCAGTCAGGTATATCAGGGGCCATGAGCGATGTACTGCACAGCCACGTACTCGTACTCAACAAGGGCTACGCACCTATCCGAACGACTACGGTGCGTGATGCGTTTGTCAAACTATTCTCCTCCGTCGCCGAAGCCGTGTCGATCGATGATGGTGCGTACATTAGCCACGACTTCAGCGGTTGGGCAGAGATCTCTTCGTTACGGATTGAGCTCGACGATCTTCCTCCCGAGTCCGATGTAATCCACACGCCAAGCTTGTCGCTTCTTGTGCCTCGAGTGATCCGCCTACTCGCCTATGATCGGCTCCCGATTCATAGCGTAAAGCTCACGCGCCGGAACATCTACGAGCGAGACAACTACACG
>JBMCTC010000049.1:0-15208 GCA_048624115.1 Spirochaetota bacterium | reverse complement strand
CACAGTATGAGCCGGGGGTAGAGAAGTACCAAAGATATTGGGATGGAAGAGACTCTGTGACGGTTGCGTTGCAGCTGGGAGTCTCACCATATAGCGTGCGCTTCCCAAGTACGGTTCGCCTGACTGCAGACGGGTGAGGTGGCACGGGGAGCGTTGGAGAAGAAAATGAAGGTGATGAGAATAATGGCTTTATTAGTCGGGTTTGCTACGGTTCCATTGGTTTCTGCGTACCCTTCATGCACGGGCACCGTTGTCGGCAGCATCCGTGAGTGTGTCGACTGTGCGGGTGGCTTTGAACAAGAGTCTCTTCTTCAGTTCATTGAGAGAAGTGATGGTACCCTTTGCGCTCGGGAAAGCCTCGGCGGCTGCGGTGTCTGTCTTGATACATAGGAGGTAAACGAGTTATGACCGAAGCAATACAGGGTTCGGCGGCCTTCCCATTCAGTGTGACCGTCGGGCTACTGGCGTTCGCCCTGTTGCTTGTCGGCTGCGGGGCGGGCGAGCGCGACGGACTCTCAGAAGAACCACTAGTGATCCCTGTGACCACCGCAGACTACGAAGCCCGAATCAAACTGTCGGGTCGTCAACTGTTGGAGGACGTGCAGCTACCGGACGACGTTGCACTGGGGCCGGTGACGTTGCTTCCTGAAGGTGGGATCGTGATCGGAGACGTAGAGGCTGGATCAGTCTTCTTCATAGCCGAGGAGGGTGTGGTGTCGCAGCCGGTTCGATTCGGACTTGGGGTGGACGAGATGCACTCGATCAAGGCGATCGATGTGGTATCTGACCGGATCTATGTCTACGGATATGCAGGAGTAGGCGCATTGACCAAGCTTGTCGAACTCGACATGCGCGGTAACTTCTTGCGGTCGGACAAGGTGAGTGCTCGTCCGGCAACGGACATAGCCTTTGCCGGCCACGGGCTCGTAAGCGCCGCAGCAGTGCTACCAAGGAGCCAAGTCGAAAACCTTGGTATGAACGCCTATCGCGCGCTGGGCGATGATGATCTGGCGGTTCGCATCTATGCCGATGCGTACGGGAATGAGGAGATGTACCGCTTTCATAGCCGATTCAATACCATGGTGCAGACCCCGGCAAGCGCACACATTTTCACGGGGTTGTTCCTCCTGGATACGGACCGCGGACGAGTCTGGGTTGCGAACAAGCAGTACAACTACCTTTACGCATATGATTACGAGGGGACTCCGCTTCTTCGGCTCCACTTCAACGATTCACGCTATCCGCGCAAGGACTACTCAACCGAAGAAGGAACACACACATACGGGTATCATCGCGCTATCGCGGTCGATGAACATGGACTCGTCTTTCTAAGTAAAGGAGGAAGTCCTTTGCCAGAGGACCGTGGACAGTTCAACTTCTATCGAGTTGATGTGGTTTCGAGGACAGGGGAGCTCCTCGCGATAATGGAGGTCGACGACCGAGCGCACTTCATCGACGCCATGGACGGAACCTTGGTCGCCACCACTTACGGCGGAGACTCGGTCCTTGCATACGATTACTCGCCCTACATTGAGGAGTGGCTATCAAGGTCGGAGTGACGGACGGCGATCGTGGGTAAGCTGAGTCCGAACACATTGATATCGCCAGGTCCCAATGGTACGAAAACGGGTCTGTCTCAAGGTTGTCTCTCACCTGGAATCAGGATAGGCTGCAGTTTGAGATATGTCTAGCTCCTTGGTCCCGCGGCGTCGTGTTGGGCGCCGCCACACTGCACGCTTCATCGCTTTCCCCTTCTTGGTCATCATGCACACGTTGACGGGCTGCACTCCTGAACCGTCCGAGTTTCCGAATGAGCCGATGGTCGTCCAGGTCTCAGACGAAGAGCAGGTGCTTCCGGTGGCCGTGCAGCCGGTTCGAGAAGACTCATTTGCCATTACGGTTACCGGGCGGGGAGAGGTGCTGCCCGGGGCGGAGCGCGCGCTGTTCGCCGCTTTTTCTTCGGTGGTAGACTCGGTGGAGGTCGAAACCGGGACCCAGGTGGAAGCGGGAGACGTCATCGCTCAACTCTCGACTCGTGATTTGGAACGCTCGCTCGCCGCGGCGCGTGATCGACTTCTTTCGGCGCAGAAAAACATTGCTGCAGTACGCCTTGATCGGCCTGACTTGGCCAACCGAGAAAGCGACGAGATCACCACGCTCCAAGAGCAACTCCAACGCCTCGACGAGCGATACGCGGCCGGTGAAATAGGGTTTGCCGAGTACACCGAACGGCAAACCGCGCTGCGCATCGACCTGATAACGCTCGGAGCCTATGTTGGCGACTTTGTGGAAATTGAGAGTGGTATACGAGAGGCCCAGCGCACCGTCGTCGAGCTGCAACAACAGATCGATGCCGCGGTGTTAAAAGCTCCCATATCAGGCACCGTGGAGCTCGCCGATCTCTACCCGGGGAAACCGGTCAGGACGGGCGAGCGACTTGGCACCTTGTTCTCCTTTACCCCGGCCACCGCGCTCATCTCACTCCTGGAACAGGACGTGCTACAGGTGTCTCGCGGCAACCGAGCGGAGGTCCGTTTGGGGGTGACTCAATCGATCACTATCCCCGGCACGGTTACCCACATCCTCTCGGAGCGAGCTCCGCAAGGTGGGTTCCCCGTTGTCATATCCTTTGACGCGCCGACAGTCCCGGTCATCAAGGGCATGTTCGCCGAGGCCACTATCGTTGTTGATGAGGTTCCGGATCGACTGCTCGTTCCCGTAGACGCCCTGCTTCGTGAAAACGAGAACTACTACGTGTTTGTCATTTCCGATGGACTCGCCATGTGGCGCTGGGTAGAGGTCGGCCGCCGCAGCGGTCAGTACGTGGAAGTGGAGCCGGACCCATTTACTCCAAGCGGGGACGCCGAGCGCATCCACGGCGTCGATCGCGGCGAGCTCGTCGCCGTTGCGGGACACACGCTTCTGGGGCACAAGGGCAGGGTTGTTATCCAGGACGATGAAGCGCAGTAACGCCTACGAGCGATTCCTGAACCGACCGATCGCTGCGCTCATGCTCTATTGCGCGGTGCTCTTTCTCGGAGTCGTCGCGGCGGCGCGACTTCCGGTGGAACTGCTGCCCGATCTCGCCTACCCGCGACTCATCGTGTTCACGGAGGCACCGGGCCTCTCCGCAGATGAAGTAGAGCGGGAGGTAGTCGTAGCACAGGAGAGCCTGCTTGCGGGACTGCCCCAACTGCGTCGCGTCGAGGCGATTGCTGACGAAGGGTATGCGTTGCTCTCCTTGACCTTCACCCGCATTGGAGATCTCGATGCGACAATCCTGAACGTCCGAGAGAAACTCGCCTCGTTTTTGGTCCGGGATCCGATCGCAGAGCCGTCCATCCTCCATCACGATCCAAATGCACGACCGGTTGCGGTGATCTCGGTAACGGCACCGGAGACTTCACTCGCGTCGCTTACCTCACTCGCTCACGAGACGTTTGTGCGTAGGCTCACCCAACTGGACGGAGTTGGACGGGTGACCGTAGTAGGTGGTGCCCGCGAGTGGAGGACGCTCAATCTGGACCCGGCTACGGTGGCATCAAACCGAATCAGTCGTCTCCAGATCAGAAGTGCATTGCAGGCGCGGATAAGCCGCATCGGGACAGTTCGCGAAGGACGCAACTCCTACTCGGTTCGCCTGGTTGAGGGCACCGCCGATAGGCTCGAGGAGCTTGCGGTTCCGGGAACTCCGTTTCAGATAGGTGATCTGGGCCGACTCACCACTACAACCGAGTACGACGGAGCGGTGGCAACGGACGGACGCCGCGGAGTTGCTCTGATCGTAGAAAAGCGCTACGGCGCGAATACGATCGAGGTGGTCGATGCGATACGATCCGCCCTGCCATCGCTGACGGCGTACGTCTCTGAGGAAACAGAAACCGACGTTGCGTTGGGAATCGCTTTTCAGGAGGCGACCTTTATTGAGGACGCCATGGCGTCGGTGATAAACGCGCTCGGTCTCGGCGGTGTTCTGACGCTGCTGGTACTTGTTCTCTCTCTTGGGAGCCTGAGGCAAGGCATCGCCGTTGCGCTTTCCATACCCTTTTCCGTGGCGGCAAGCGCGTTGCTTTTTTTTGTGCAGGGGCTGACGTTCAACATCATGTCGCTCGGCGGGCTTGCGCTCGGCATCGGAATGATGGTGGACAACAGCATCGTCGTAAGCGAGGCGGTGCATAGGCAACTCCGGATATCGACGGACAGGGTTCGTGCGGTTCGGCTCGGGGTGGAAGAGGTCGCAGCTCCTGTCACCGCCTCGACCCTGACCACCGTGGCTGTATTCATCCCGATTGTCTTTCTCAGCGGCCCGACTGCGCTCCTCTTTCGTGATCTCGCCCTTGCGGTAGCCACCTCGCTTCTTCTCTCATTGATCGTCTCGGTTACGCTTCTTCCGGTGCTTCTTGGCCGCATTGGAGGATACGGCCGGTTTGGGAGTCTGGTGGGCTCGTTCTGGGAGGCAGCAGTCAACCGGTACACGCCTCTGCTCGAACGGTTGAACAGGGGGTTCTCGTTTGTGATGATCGGCTCCATCGTTGTTCTGGCCGTCGCCGTGTGGGGTGCAGTTGAGCTTCCGCGGGAGCTCCTTCCTGAGTCCGGTCAGCAGCGTATCGTCGTAGAGGTGTCGGCTCCAGCCGGAACGATGACCGAACGCCTCTACACCCAAATGGAGCAACTGGTCCGCGCGGTTCCCGGGGAGCTTGCTGAGACGACCATGATCACAGCGGGGCGGGTTCGTGACGAGCGAGTCGGGCTCTCCCTCCCGGCCCCGAGCGAAGGACGCATCCGCATCGGCTTGAACCCGAGTGTTGGCGTGGAAAGCGCCCGCGATACCGTAACCTCACGGCTCAACCGAGTCGCAGAGACACTATCTCTCTCAATAATCGTTCGCGCAGAGGCAAACCCCTTGGAGGATGTGCTGGGATCGGGCGCCGGAGGCGTTGTCCTGCGTTTTTCAGGTCCCGCAGAACCCGCATTTACCCAGATCGCCGAACGGGTGGTAGGCGCGCTTACCGTAGCGGAGGGCACGCCTTCTACACTCTCTGGTATGGCGATGCGTCCTGTCTACGATCTGCGGCTGCGCAGCGAGCTTCTGAGGGTTGAGGGCATCCCCGCCTCCCGAGTCATCGCGGAGCTCGAGCATATCTTCCGACCTGAGCGGGTAGAACGGCTCACCGATTCGGTCCTTGTCACCGCAGGATCAGACGCGTCTTTTTTGGAGGCTATCCAGACGCCTGTATCGATCGGCACGCGCATCTATACCATAGGGAACCTTGTTGATTTCGTTCCAAGCCAGGCTCCCGCGCGCATCTATCGGGTCGACCAGCGACGATCGGTCGATATGACGTTCGCGGTCCAAACACGTGACAGGCAGGAGCTGGCCGAACGGCTGGAGGTGCTCTCCGCACGCCTTGGGTCGAGCCTGCCGGATGGATACTCGCTCGGTCTCGCCGGGGATGAGCTTGAGGCGGAGCGATCACTTCAAGGGCTCGGTTGGGCTTTTCTCGTGGCGCTTGCACTCGTCTACATGATTATGGCGGCACAGTTCGAGTCGTTGCTCCTGCCGCTTGGAGTCATCCTGAGCGTGCCAATGGCGCTTACCGGCGTGGTCGGCCTCTTCTACCTCACCGGCGACAGCCTTAATGTAATGAGCGCGATCGGAGCAATCGTCGCGTTGGGCATCGTCATTAATGATGCCATCATTCTCACCAGTGCAATGCGTGAAATAGAGCGGGAAGAGTCTTCGGCGGCCGATCACCGTCGGCAACGACATCCTGCTCTCCTTGCCGCCGCGAGACGCCTTCGACCCATCGTGGTGACGACCGCCACGACGGTCGCAGGTATGCTTCCGCTCGCACTGGCCGGCGAAGCGGCGTCCCGCCTCAGGGCTCCGTTGGCACTCGCAGTCATAGGTGGGCTTGTGAGTGCAACCGCCTTAACGCTTATTGTGCTCCCGGTGGTTTTTGCCCGTCTGCGTCCTGAAGCACGCTCCGACACACCGGACCGTCATGCGTAGGCTCATTCTCTTCTTGCTGCGCCGCCCGGTGTTCGCGACCATGATGCTGCTTGTTCCCGCCGCCGGGTCGATCATGATTGCGCGTTCTGTTCCGCTCGCACTCGCCCCGCCGGTCGTCGGCCAAACGCTGTCGGTTTCGGTGACGTGGCCAGATGCGAGTCCCGAGTCACTGGAAACTCAGATCGTCTCTGGAATCGAACAAGAGGCGGCGACGCTTCGCGGAGTTGAATCGGTGTCATCGGTCTCCAGGCGTGGCAGCGGAACAGTGACGCTGGAGTTCGCAGCGGAAGCGGATATCGATGCAGTACGGTTTGCGCTGCAAGATAGACTACGAAGCATCGAGTTGCCGGAGGGTTCTCGCCTCCGCGTCAATGATTCGCCCGGCTTTGGATCGTCTATGTTCTATAGCGACGATCCTATAGAGCGAATGCTGTCGCGTCTTGTCGGTACGGGGGTCACTCCCTTCTTGCTCCGTCTTTCTTCGGACGACTCGGACTGGCTGCAAGGCGTCGCCAACCGTGAGGTACGAAACACGTTTCTTGCGCTGCCGGATGTGGCGGAGGTATCGGTATCGGGCGGCCGGACTGACGTGGTGGAGATTGTGTTTCGCCCCGCCGATCTGTTGCGGCTTTCGCTGAGCCCTTCCGACCTCGCCGAGGCACTGCGGTCTCTCACAACCGAGAGGACGGAGGTGGGCTTGCACACCGAGTTTGGTGCGCAACTACCGATTGTCGTTCAATCGGGGCGCGCTTCTGCAGATGCCATCGGACAGATCACGATGGTCACCCCACGCGGCGTTCAGGTGGGACTGCATGAGATTGCCGACATAACTCGACGTTACAGACCGCCGGAGGATCGATCTCGCGTCGACGGCGCTCCCGCCCTTCTCGTTGAGATAGGGAGAAAGAGTGAATCGAACTTGATCGATTTTTCCCGCTCGGTTCGAGAGGCAGTTTCTCTACTCGAGACTCGGTTTGATGGGCGCGTGAGCATTGAAGTGTTGTCTGACGAAGGCGCGGAGGTGGAACGTCTTCTCTCCGATCTGGTGTGGCGACTCGTTGGAAGCATCGCTGCCGTCATACTGGCTCTGCTTGTCTTCTTCCGACAGCTTCGACCCTCGCTGCTCGTGTTTGTCGGGCTCGCATTGACGCTGCTCATCACTGTTGCCATTCTCGCGCTTGCAGACGTCGCGCTGAGTATGATCACTGTAGCCGCGCTCGTGCTTGCATCGGGCATGCTTGTTGATAACAGCCTTGTAATCTACGAGCACCTGCAAGGCTCACGAACCGCAACGGAAGTCGCCGACCGGTCTGCAAGCGTTCTGCCGGTAATTGGCTCGGCCTCGTTGACCAACATCGTGGTTTTTGTACCCTTCCTGTTCCTCTCAGGAACACTCCGTGCCCTGTTGATTCCTTTTGCGGTGACGATGCTTGCAGCCGTAGGTTCGTCTATCCTTGTTTCGATCGTTGCGGTGCCGTTCGCGTTCTACCATCTTTCGGTCGCTCCTGCCGCACGCGCCCGTACCCCCGATCAACAGCTGAAGCCTCGGTCGCACCCTACGAAACCGATCACTCGGGCTCGGATCACCATCCTACCTCTTCTGCGATTGCGGAGGGTTCTCCTCCCGGTAGTGCTTGCTATCACGGTCTACGCATTTGTTGTTCTTCTCCCTGATCTTTGGGGACGACGGACGTATCAATCTCCCGGCTCCTATGACAGCGTCACCATCGGGATAAGCATGCTTTCGGATGCCAGGGTAGAGGAGACCGATAAGATTGCCGGCGAGTTTGAGGTTCTCGCCCTGAACACTCTGCAAGAGACGGGAGCCACAAGCGAGCTGCAAATCGTGGCTGATGTCCATCGCGCGCGAGCGAACATTCGAGTCCTTCCACGGCGCTCCGGGCCCTCAGAGCTCTCAGAGCGCGCAACCAATGCGCTCCTACTGATCGAACAGCGCTGGATGCTTCAGATGGGCAACTACGTCTCGGTCTCCTTGTTCTTGAATGGGCCAAGCGGGCGGTCAAGCGGCGGTGGCGGCGGTGAGAGCTTCGCGAGTTTTGGCGGCAACAGGATAGAAGTCACTGGGTACGATTACGAGCTTCTCAAGGAACATGTAATCGCGTTCTCCAGACACATGGAGCGGGTCCCCTACCTCTACGGTCTGGACAACGGGTTCGAGCGGGAAGAACGCACGCTGTTTGGTCCATCGTTTCCGGGATTCGACCTCTATCTGGATCAGAGCAAGATGACCGCCGCGGCGGTTGATCGATCTGAGATTGCTCGAGCGATCGAGGCGTTCGACACGCAGGGAACAACCCTAAGCGTCCGCCTCGATGACGCCATCTCGCCCGTAACGGTAGAGATAGCGCCGGAAGAGGATACGCGGTTTTTCCGTATCAGAGAGCTTCTCGAGATGCCCCTCACGCCCGGCTTCCGATTGGGCGATGTCGCCGAGATCCACCCACTCAACTCTGCGATGGCGATTACTCGTGAGAACCAACGGTACGTGCATACGATCCGGTACGAGTCGCGTCCTATGCAGCACGCCGACGTGCGTGCGGCCCTGGCCGGTCTCATGGAGTACTATCCGCTGCCCGCGGGGTTCGTGATCTCGTTTGCCGAGCGATACTCCGAGCAGCAGGAGGCGAGTCAACGCAACGCATTGGGAATCGCGGCGTTGGCCGGTGCGCTTCTGGTGTACATGGTGCTCGCCGGACACCTTGAGTCATTTACAAGACCACTTCTGATCTTCCTCGCCATTCCTCTTGCTCTCGTGGCCGTACTGGTGGGGTACTCGTTTCTCGAGACTGGTCCGGACATCGGTGGGCTCCTCGGGATGATTCTATTGGCAGGTATCACCGTGAATGATGCAATCCTGTTCACCGCAGAGACCGTTCGACTCGAACGGAGAAGCAAGCACCGCGACACGGGGCGTGCACCCGCCCCGACAACAAAGGGCGTTCGGCGGGTAATCTCTCACCTTCTACGGGCTCCTATCGGTCCCGGTGAACGAGTTGCCGCACTTGCGATACGTCACCGTTTGCGGCCGATTCTCGTAACGACGTTCACGACAATCGTTGCATTGGCACCGAGCCTGTTCGTCAGGGTAGAGCAGAACGACCTTCTCGCGATGTGGCGCGAGTTCGCGTTCGTCGTGGCGATCGGTCTTCTCGCCTCTACGATCGCAACCGTTGCCGTCGTCCCGCTACTGCACGCAGCGGGCAGGCGAGTATCGATTGCAACAGCAAGAAGGCCCTATTGAAGCTCTTGTTCGAAGGCAGATAGGCGAGTAGCATACATCTCAATATCGTACGCCAGCAGCATTCTACGTACCTCGGTAGCAACGAGTGCCTCCTTACGCTCCTCTACTACAGCACTTCCAACAAGTCCGAGATCGAACCGACGCTCAGCCTCGCCGAGTCTGAGCTCCGCCAGCAACTGGTTCTCCTTGTTCTGCTCGACTTGCTCCAGGAGTGACCGACGTTCTGCCACAAGCTCCTGCAGGTCATCACGGATAGCCTCCTCCACTTGTTGGAGGACCAGCTCCGCTCGTGCAGTCTCAATTACTGAGAACCGATCCTCAAGCGCCTCACGCCTTCCGAACGAGCTCTGCCATGACAGCCCAAGGGTAACTGTGTTCGCCACCGGAACGACTGCCGGTTCTTCACTTAGGCGAGCGCTCGATCTGAGGGAGAGCAACCAGTCGCCAAATCCGATCGAAGCTCCGGCCCCAAGGGTGTGAAGCGCAGGGGTTTCGGAACCAGGTGCCTCGTTCACGGCGGGCGCATAGTCGTAGGAGGCGTCGAGCACGAGCTCAACCGGATCTCGATCATCTACGCCATGAGCCAGGCGCGTAATCTGCATTGCGCGTGTCGCGGCCCGATAACGTGCGGTTTCCTCTATCACGAGGTCAACGGTTGGGAGAGACGGAACATCCATTCTGGGAGCTCCTGGCGTATCCAGACCTGTCAGTTCTGAGAGATCCCGACCCGCCTCTTCCATCTCGACCTCTCGATTAGCGAGCACGCGTTCAGCCCGCGCAAGCTGTACCCGCAGTTGCTCGGCAGCTGCACCTTCGGGCCCGACGGAGTCTAGCGCCAACGACTCTTCAAGCGCGTCCCTGGCAGAGTCAACCGCCAGCCTTGCGTCCGCCACGAGCGTCTCTACCAACAGCAGCCGCTGAGCCGCCTGCAGCACGAGAAGACGCACGGCTGCCACTCGCGCCTCTATCCTCTGGTCGGCCAAAGAGCGCGCATCTTCTCGGGTAAGCGCCTGAATCTGATCATCACGCGTTGCGCCGGTCTTGGGGTTCCAGGTGTAACCGATTCCGGTGGAATCGAGTGTGAGATGGTTGCCCTCGTTCCCAGAAATGTTGAGATCGGCGTGAAGCTTGTGATCTCCCGCGAGTGAGACTTCAGCAAACGGTGTGAGCGAGAACTGCCAGGCGGGTACAGGAGTCGCCGAAGAGACGGGCGCCCCAACACCACCGTTGGTCTGGAATGCAACACCGTCGGTGCTGGTCCCAATAGCAAGCGCGATAGGCGGTTTTAGGTCCTCAAGCTCATACCGAATATCGAGCTGTTGGCGGACAAGTTGGAGCTCTGCGAGCTCGGCGTCACGTTCGACAGCCGCTGACACCATATCATCAATACTCTCCGCGAGCATCGAAGTAGTGCACGTTGTGAACACAACAAGAAGAGATAAGCAGTTCTTAAATCGCATGCATGGTCCTTCTGCCGGATTACGGTCGCAAGTAATCGCGAACGAGTTCAACGAGTTCGAGCCTGCTATCGACGCCGAGTTTGTTGCAGCAATTGTAGATGTGCGCCTTGACAGTTCTCACGCTTATGCCGAGTCTGTGCGCGATATCCCGGTTTCGCTCCCGGTAGGCGACAAGACACCGCAAGACTTCCTGTTCCCTCGGGGTCAGCCCGAGATCATCGATCGATCGGTTGGTGCGCACGGCACCATCATCAGCTGCCAGGGCCTGCGCTGTTGCATAACGTTTCTCCGCCTCTTTCAGTCTGATCTCGGCCGCCTCACGCTGCTCTCGAGCCGACTCAAGTTCCCGGTTTGCCCTCGTGATGGCTTTCTCGTGCAACGCCAACCGACTCGTAGACGCCTCGAGCTCTCCGGTAAGCGCCGTGATTTCATCATAAAAGGCGACAACAAGCACCGATAACACTCCAAACGAGATCGCACTGTGGGCGATGACAAATCGAAACGGCGGAGAGTGGAGAACCCACGAGAGCACGGTGTCAACCACCAAGCCGAATGCGAGAACCGCGAACAACCCACGTCGAGACTCTACGAGACCACTCTTGGCCAAGAGGGGAATGGCGACCGCAAATACCAGCATCCCGCCGAAGGACTGCGGCGAAGACACGACCGCTGAGACAATGCCTATCAGCGCGATCTCAACGGCTTGGACGCGGAGAGCATATGCCGGTGAGGTGGGAACAAGCCAAAAGAAGGTATTGGAGGCTGCGAATACGGCGCACGCTAACAGCGCAGAGGCGTAGTAAATGCTGCTTGGGGTGACTTCAACGCCTAATAGTATGCTTATGAGACCAGCCCAACCGATCACACCAAGTGTAAGCGAGAGGGATGATTTGTGGTGCTTCTTCGAATCGGCCACGCTCTGCCTGCAGGTACTACTTGAGACTCAGGTAACCCACCATGCTTCACGACTAGCTTGAATGAGCCCGAGCGCTTTCTCGCCGAAAGAGCCCTCGATCTGTTCCCGCAAGTAACCCTCGCGATTAGGATCAGAGTACACCCCTTTTCTCGTCCAGTTCCGCAGCTGGAGATACTCCAGGACGTCTATCCACGGTGCGCACTCGTGAGCACGTTCAGCGACCGCGAGAGCTGCGACTCGCGAACGAGGGCGAGCGAAGTCTGCTTCGGTTGCTGGCAATAGATCGGCCTGGTGTTCGAGGAGAACTTCCAGTACCCGGAGCACGGCAAAGCGTCTAGCCTCGTTCTCGTCCTCCACCACTGCGTAGCACATTGCGGTCACGACTAAACCCACGTATTGGCTCTGCGCCCACTGCCGATCCCAAAGATGTGCTTAATCAAGAACATCGAGCACTGCGTTGTATCGGGTTACCATACCTTCATTGTCAAGAACTTCGTTCATCGGGCTCTCCTCTTAAGACGTACCAATGGATGCCTGCACCTTATTGTTACCATGGAGTCGGTGGAAGAGGCTATAGTACTTTGGTCCTAGGATACGATTTCAGCGTCATCAGACGAGCTCGTTTGAACACAGTGGCCTTTGCTGAGTACGACCAAAGTCCAATTGCGTCATTCGCCGGATGAGGCGATCATGCTCCCGTCTCTGGAAGGTGCGCTGCCAATCGTGAGCTCCGCCCCGGTTGAACTTGTAGCAGCAGTCCAAAGTCGAAACGGAGGAACCGAATGGCAAGAAAGCGGGTTACGAACACCGGCAAGGATCGAGACGGCGACATTACTGCACTGTGCGGCCCAGATCCAACTTGGTGGCGAGTCTCGAAGCAAGAGGCTATCAGGGACATAAGGCTGGGCTCTCACTCCTACTTTGTCCACATCGGGAATCGTGAGGTAGACATCCATTTTGTGGACGATAGCGATGGCAGCACGCACCTTCGCACTGATGCAGACACAACCACCAGAAACAACCTTCGCGATCTTTCCGACTGCTAGTGATCGGCAGGGATGGAGAGCCAGCTGCGGGCACGCTTCCTACTACCAAGGAGAATAGGATGTCCTGCGCCGGCCGAGGTTTCGCATCGTCGATCGTGTTTGCAATGGCGTTCTTTTCGATTGCGACTTCGGCGCGGGCTGAGTCAGACATAGATCCCAAGATTGCCGTCGAGTACTTCGCATTGCCAGGATGCAGAAGCTGCGAAGTGTTCTACTCGGAAGTGCTGGAACCAATTTCGCGTACTCAACCACTGTCCATTACGCGGTACAGCACTCTTGAGACCGAAGGGTTTGAGCACCTTCAGAGGCGACTAGCCGAACACGGCGAATCGTTTTCGGAGCTCCCTGTTGTACTCATCGGCAATACTCTTCTGCAGGGCGCGGTGTCGTCTGGGGCGATACGAGATGCTCTTGACCAGATGCCGTCCGCCGCTGCTCGAGAATCGGCATCAGTCGATGTACTTTCGGGATTGGATCAAGGTACAGACGTGCCGGACTCGATTATTGGCGCTTTTGGGGTCGGTGCGGTGCTGCTGGCCGGTCTCGTCGATGGATTAAATCCTTGCGCCTTCACATTAATCGTGTTCCTTGTCTCGTCACTCGCGGTCGGCGGACGACGGCGCCGAGACATAGCGACGATTGGCCTGTCCTTTTCGGCTGGTGTGTTTGCAGCCTACGTCGGCCTTGGGTTCGGCGCCCTGGGGGCGCTGAAAGTGATTATGCAGCTATCCAATCTTGCGAATATCGTGCGTCTTTCAGCGGTCCTGGTTCCGGTCCTCCTTGCTGTCGTGAGTCTCTACGATGCGAGAATGCTGGCTACTGACCGAAAGGATGCTGTTCTGCTACGACTCCCGAAGAGACTCTCGGATCGTGCACACGCGGCTGTTCGAACGAGAAGACGGCGCGGATTCGTCGGCCTCGGCAGTTTCGCACTCGGGCTTTCGGTAAGTCTTCTCGAACTTGTTTGCACAGGTCAGATCTATCTGCCGACGCTCGTTTATCTGTCAAACCAAGGATCCCGTCAGGCACAGTTCCTTCTTCTCGGGTATAATCTGGCGTTTGTGACTCCACTCCTTGTCGTTGTCTTGGCCATGTGGTCGGGCGCGGACTCGCAAAGACTCGCTATGTGGGCACGGAGAAACGCAGCGGCGACGAAATTCGCGCTCGCGGCAGTGTTCATCCTGCTTTCGGTGCTAATGGTCGTCCAATGGCAGTACTGAGTAGGGGACGGGTTGCAGATCTTCTCCGCCTCATGAACTCCATGAGCGAGCCGGTTGCAATTCTCTCAGAGAGTTGGGTGCTGATAGGTTGGAATGAGGCCTTTGGGGCAGTGTGCACAACGGCCCCGGCAGAAGGTATGAAACTGCAGCGTGCGCTCCGCGCCGAAATCCCGGACGAGTTCAGTGACGGCTGCATTGATCTTGAAGACCGGCGCCTTGTTTGCGTCCATCTAGTCGACGGTTTGCACGACTCTTTGCGATGGGTTGTCGTGCACGATGACGTTTTGCGCCCGATCTTCCGACACACGCAAGTAAGTATGCGAGTTCGAGCGGTTGCTTCTCTGGTATGCAAAGGACACACCAACAAGGAGATAGCCGCAGAACTCGGGATAAGCGAATCAACAGTGAAGAAGCACGTCTCTTGCGCTTTGAAGGCGGCAGGTGTCTCGCGACGCTCTGAACTTTGCTCAGCCGATCTCTCATGGTAGTCATCTGCAGAGTTCGCTGTGGGACGTTTTCGGATACCAAGGCCGGGCGACCGTTGGGTACGCGTCTTCGCTGATGTCCTCTGGGAACGCGCGGACGCCATCATCGACTGTGACTCCAGCAAGTCCGTCCAAAGATCGCGGTAAGCAAGGGAGTCATACACGATGACCTTGCTATTGCAGCGTCGTCCGGACCCAAAGAGGCCTCCGCTCCGTGCGATTCGACTTCACGCTCACCGTGCTCACTCAAATGCGTCACCGTAGTCGATGCGGATCAAACCCGGATCAAACGAGCCACCCGACGATAGGAGAAGCGTGCCGTTGTAGGCGTCGATTCAACGACCCGGGTGTTCGGTTGCAAAGCTCCCGATGTAGTTGAAATCGATATCGTGTACGTCTGTTCGATACAGAAGGTTTCCGCGGGTCGTTCCTCGAAACACGAACCGTGAAATGAAGACCGTCCCGTTCTCATCGATCGCGAGATCGGCAGCGCTACCATATCTCCGCGTGTTCGAACCTTCAAGCAACTCAGATCGCTTTTCGTCGTTTCCCGGACCACGCGGGAGTAGTTCGCATGTCCTGTCCTGTCGAGCTGCCTGAAAGCGTCAAAGACCTGAATGTTGTCGAGAGTCGTATTCAAGTCGTAGACCTCTTCATCGTGAACGGCCAACGCCACTGCGGTGATCTCCCTGTAGGCCCAGGAAGCTGCACTCGCCAACAAGCTTCGACTCACCAGGGCGCATCAAAAAGAACCACTCTGTTCTGCAACCGACCATCCGCCACCAGCAATCTGCTCGAATCGGCGC
>JBMCTC010000048.1:0-15348 GCA_048624115.1 Spirochaetota bacterium | reverse complement strand
GGGTATGCCCCATTTCTTTCATTCCTTCAATCCACCAAGATTTATAGTACCCCCTTTGCCGACGAGAGCAAGCACACTATGATACTCTGAAAGCTCGAGCCGAAACGGTTGGACTCAACTAAACAGGTCTCCGGAGTTCCCGGGACGGTTCATCTTTGCTGGAGTGTGATGCGTTGATTTTTGTTGTGATCACCTGCGTAGTAGGAAGAGTTGCCGTGTACTTGGCTGTGGTTGTGGCTGTTCTCAAGCGGCATGGTGAAGACGAACTTTGGGCGAAAACTGCAAGCGGTGTGTACTTCATGCGTTGTTTGACGAAGTACTTGTGATGGTTGTTCTTTCCAGAGGGTAACGAGTCACGATGAGAAAGAGTCCCAAAACGGTAAAGCAACTGGCGCACGACCGTGCAGATCTTGGGCAAACAGTCGAAGTGCTGGTTTCCGGATCGTGAGCAACGACAACGAAGCTGAGCTTTGGTGCCACTAAAGCGAGAAAGAGGAAGCCAAAGGGTAAAGTGGAGCTTGAAAATGGAATCGCAACCGATAGGGCTAAATGATGTCGGGAAGGCTTTTGTCTTTGCGGACGACCGGCCGGGCAGCGATGAGTTCGGTGTGTTCCATGTCCTGCAGGCAGTGGGAGACGGTACACATCCTATCGGACTCTTTTGGACGTTTGATATTGAGGAAAGCGCTGTCGTTGGAAAACGCGACGTCAGTCGATTGCTCACCGACAGGTTGGAGCAAGTGGATCTACCGTCCGACACGATAGCCGAAGGTGTGAGTGCGTCGAGAAAGTATGTCGCGGGCGTTCAGGCAGAGCATCGACGGCGGGGTGCTTCCGATCGTCGCCACTCCGCCGAGATGCGCGCAGAGTATGATAAGCCCGACTCGTACAGCTTCTTGGATCAGGGAAAACTGGCTACGAAGTCGTGTATCTACGTGCTTTGGGCTGATTGGTCGTCCAGCGCATACTATCTCGAGGCGCGCTTGGGTGATCTCGTAGAAGCCGAGACTGTGAGCTGGTCGCATCCCCCTACGTTTGGCATAGATATCGAGGACCATTGGAAGCTGTTCGGTGACGCGGAAGGGAAGGTCTCGGGTGTGCTTGCCAATCTCGAGTCGCGCATAAAGCGTCGCGCCAGGTAGCTTCTCGCCCACGCCGATCTCGTGTCTCTGTCTACCAGTCTTCCCAAACCTCTCGGTTGTTCACCTTCCACTCCGAGGCGAGTTCACGGTAGGTGCGGTCGAAATCGGAGAAGGCCACGATCATTTCGTTTACCTGGTCATTCGTGAAGGAGACGGAGCGCAGGATGCTTGCGAGTCCGGGTTTGCGGTCTGCGAGGTCGGACGCGATTGCGGTGTGGATCTCATCAGCCTCCCAGACAATAGGTCCATCCTGGGCGAGCATGTGGAGATCAAACAAACCAAACAGTCGCGAAGGCTGAAAAAAGAAGAAAGCGATGTCGGTGCCTGTGGCGAAGTCGTTGGTGAGCCTCTCACTCATGTCGCTGACGTAGAAATTTTTGACAGACCAGCTCCCGCTCGAGCTCGCCAGGTAGTTTGGAATCACCTCGTTCTCGATGGTCTCCTTGCCGGAGTCCGTCGAGGCGTATAGCTCATTTCCGAACTCATTAGCGACGGCAGTCGAGTTCAAGTCTGACATGGCAACGATTCCATCATCCCTAGAGTAGTACGGGACCGCGAGGCCCAGGCGTGCTCCGGTAAAGAGGGATCCCACGGCGTCGAGCTGTCCATCGTAGAGGTCCCAATAGTCTTCGTGAAGGTGAGGGAGCCACGCCTCCATCATCGCATCCTGCTCACCGTTTGCCACGGCGGCAAACGCCTCGCCTACATCGAGAAGCGTCACCGTCGTGTCGAATCCGTACTCCAGATTATATAGGTTCCTCGCTACTGATCACTCCCCTTTTTTGGTACTATCTGGCGCAATGAATCACGATCGTCAGGGCCGCCTCCTCGAGGGTGGGCCAAATCATATACGCGCGCGGGGGCTTCGCGTATTCGCCGTCGGCACGCTCTTGATCGCAGCGCTCTCCTGTTCGGCAGAGACCGAGCTCGTTGTGGAAGTGTCTGCCGAGTCGAAGGGGCAGTGGCAAGAGATTACAGAGGCGCACCCGCTCCCCGAGCGCCTCACCGCCACGCATGTTACAGCCGAAGGGAACACCGCAGCGGGCGAAACCGCTCCGGCGGCCGGCGCCGCCACGCCCGGCCAAACCGACTCCGCCGCGATTGTGCTCACGCGCACGCTCGGGCCGCAAACCGTCGCGCCCGACGGCCGGTCGTTGCTGCTCGCTCGTCGGTATCTGGTGCCCACGCGGCCACTCTGGGACTTCACGCACGACCTTTCCGTCGGGCAGGTCGACCAAAGCGCGCTCGTCCCGCTCTCGGAGGTGGTGCTTCCCGAGACGGCGCGGTCGGTGGACGGGCGCTACCCCGGCGACCGGGGCTATCCCTTTGTCGAAGAAACCTGGATCACGCTCGACCTCGAGCGGGCGGGCATTCGCGAGGACAGACGTCCGGGAGAGGAGCTTGCCGCATGGTTCGAGGCTCTCGAGCGTCGCGACGATCTCACGAGCATCGAGAAACGGCCCGAGGTCACCTGGATCGCCGGGGCGGGCGATATCATGCTCGAACGGGGAATGCGAGGGCTTCTAACTGCCCGCGGTGGACTCGAGATTGTCTTCTCCGACGTGCTTCCTCTTTTACAGGAGGCGGACTTTCTGCTCGGTAATCTCGAGGGCGCGGTCTCCCGTCGTGGCGCACCGCTTCCGAAGAGCTTTACCTTTCGGTTCGACCCGGTAGTTCTCGGTCCCCTTCGCGAGGCGGGCTTTGACTATCTGTCGCTTGTGAACAATCACAGCTTTGACTACGGGCTCGACGCGTTCCTTGACAGCAAGCTTCACCTGTCTGAGGCGGGGATCCTTACATCCGGTGTCGGAAACAACGTCGAGGAAGCCGGCCGCGTGAGCGAGGTAGAGGTCGAGGGGCTTCCGCTGCGGATTCTCTCGATGGGAGCGTATCCGGTGGAGAGCAGTGGGTTCGACGGAGCGCGTGAGACCGCGGCGACGGTCGATCGCCCAGGTGTCCTCTGGGCCGACCCTCGAAACCGTGTCGCTCAGGCCGCCGCCTTTGCCGCGATGGAGTCGCAGTTCGGCCCCGACACCTTCGACGTTGTGATGATTCACGGTGGCTTCGAGTGGCAGACCGAACCGTCGGGCGCCCAGATCGCCCTCTACCGAACGTTGGTCGATGCCGGGGCGGATCTCGTTCTTGGCCACCACTCGCACGTCGTGCAGGGGCTCGAGGCGTACAACGGCGGGCTCATCGCCTACTCACTCGGGAACTTCATCTTCCCGGGCATGTACCTCACCGAGCACGGAGAGGAGAGCGTGCTGCTCGAAGTAGGCGTCGTCGACGGCGCCATTCGTTACGTCGAGCCCATCGCTGTGGCGATCGACCATCAGCTGCTAAGCCTTGACCGAGATACCGCACTCCTCAGACGCATGCAGGCGTCGACCGCCCGCCTCAATGGAGCGCGATAGTGCCCGATCTCAGGAAGCTCGTTAGCAGAAAGGTCGATAAGTCGATTCTTGGCTACGAGATGATTCAGCCCGGCGATCGTGTCCTCATCGGCCTGTCGGGTGGAAAGGATTCGGTCACGCTGACCCACGCTCTCGGTCAGAAGGCAAACGCGTACCACATTCCGTTCGAAGTCGCGGCCGTGCACATCCGGACCGAGTATGCCGATCTCGCCGGCGTCGAACGCCTCGGGGCGCTCTGCTTAGAACTCGGTGTACCCTTCGAGCAGATCACGGTTTCGGTCACCGGAAGACTCAAGCCCGGACGGAAGATGAGCTGTTACTGGTGCTCGACGCAGCGGCGCACTGAACTCTTGGATTACGCCACCAAGAACGGTTTTGGTAAGATCGCGCTTGGCCATCATATGGATGATATTCTCGAGACGTTTCTCATGAACCTGACCGCGAAGGCGGAGATCTCGGCAATGCTTCCGGCGCTCCAGTACGACCGCTACCCGCAGTGGATCATCCGCCCGCTCTCGTGGGTCACCGAGCGCGAGACCGAGGCGTATGCCAAGGCAATCGGCTTCGAGGCCGTCCGGTGCCGATGCGGCTACGATACGACGAGCCGACGCAAGCACGTGCGCTCGCTCTTGGAGCACATTGTCGAGAGCGAGGGAGAGCAGGTACGAGAGCGCCTTATGCTCGCGCTTCACAACATTCGCGCAGACTACATGCCACGCTTTGCCCAGGATACGAGCGGTCGGCGCCCGAGGCACGGCTGGTACGACGGTCAGTGATCCATTGGCCCGAGTAGGAGCCGCGCCGCCTCGCGAGTCGCAAAGCGCGACGCCACCTCACCGCCTCGAGATGCCTCACCCCTTGCTGGCGTGCCTTCCCCGGCCGCAGCATCGTAGCTTGCCGTGACTTTGCGGAAGCGTGCAGCAAAGGCGGCTGGGCCGAGTTGCGACTCCACCACTTCGCGGCGGTCGGGCGCAGGGGTGCCGACAAGCGCTGCGGCCGCCTCGAGAACTGGTTGATTGAGCGCGTGCACTTCGGCGGCGAACGCCTCGTCTCGAATGTCTCCGAGGATCGTCAGTTGCATCTGAGCCGGAAGGTAGGAGAAGTCGATACTCTCGCCGTCGAGCATCTCGGTCACCTCGTTCTCGATACGCTCGGCCACTGTCGGTGCGGCCTCGGCGATTGCCTCGATGCGTTCGCCATAGCGCATACCGAGGTAGCTTCGCATCGATTTGAGGCTCGGCGAGGAGAGCGGAACGAGAAAGTGATCGTAGAAGAGGGCGGGGTAGTCGTCAAACATCGACCTGATCCCGTCTACGACCTCGAGGTTGCGAGCGAGAAGCGGGACCTGCCAGCTCAGGGCATTCACAAAGGAGAGGCCAAATCCTTCCTGCACCGAAGAGCTCGCGATGAGATCGGCGCCGTGCGTCAGGTCCTCGAAGCTGATGCCAAAGCGATGCTCCTGGCGGCCAATCCCAAAGAGACCGTGTACGCGCCGGTCGGTAAAGGCGTACTCGACCATCTGTGAGTAGGCGGTTTCGGTCGACGATGTCCCCGCGAGGGTCACGATCAGGTTCCACTCGAGCATGCGGGCTATCGTTGCGATCTCCACCACGTTCTTGCGACGGATTGCGCGAATGGGGTAGAGGACAATCGGCGCTTCGGTGTGAAAGCGGTAACCCTTCTCACGGGCGAAGGCGGCGAGGCCGGTCACGAGGCGGTCACGATGTGGCCGACGCTCTTCGGCCGTGCCGGGGAGAAGCGTCACCGGGTTCGGCAGATAGAAGAGCTCTCGATCGCTCACGCCCGCCCGGCGCAGCAAGCGGTGGTCGCGGGCGTTGATCACGGCGTAGCGTAGGTGCTCTGCACGGGGGTAGAGCTCGTGGCCGCAGTGGGTTCGCAAGTAGCCGAGGTTTGCATAGCGGCCGTCCTCGGGAAAGTCGTGGATGTGGAGCAGGAGCCGAGGGGTGGTTGCAGCCGGACGCCGGCTGAGTTCGAGTACCGCAAGGGTGAGGCTCGCGCTTTTGCCGAGGTGATAGTTGTGAATCCACAGCAGATCGCTTGGCGCAGCATCGAGCGAGTCGATGCGTACGAGAAGACGCGCAACCCGTTGGGCCACCTCGTCTCGAGATTCGTTCTGGTCTGCGTAGCCGAGTTCGTTCCAGAACTCGCTTCGGACCGCCGTTGATCCGACACCCTCACGCACGGCCTGTTCGGCCTCGGCGCGGTTTTCATCGTCTCCACAAAGTAGCTCGATCTCGGACACTTCGCCTGCCGCCGCGACTGCCCGCAGCGAGTTTACTATGACCTCGGTAACTCCGCCGGGACGGAGGTGATAATGGAAAACAAAGAGTTTCATTTCTCGTTACAATACCATCATGAGCAAAAGTGTCCATGAGCTGGTTGCCTTTCTCTACCCGGAACAGGCCGAGCATGTCGCGTCGCGGATCGAGGAACTCTGCGATCGATATCGAGAGAAGCTGCGCGCTCCGGCTACCTACAAGCCCGGTGCGATTCCCCTTGCCGCGAGCGATTCGATCATGATTGCCTACGGCGACAGCTTTCACGGGCCCGATGGCTCGCCACTCTCGTATCTGCTTCGCTTCTTGGACGAGGAAGCAGAGGGCACGGTAAGCGGCGTTCACATCTTGCCCTTCTCGCCGTACTCATCCGACGACGGATTCTCGGTCATCGACTATCGCGAGGTCAATCCTGATCTCGGGGGCTGGAGCGAGGTCGAGGCAATTGCCGAAGAGTTTGTGCTCATGGTCGATCTCGTGCTCAACCACTGCTCGGCGAAGGGTCCGTGGTTTCAAGCCTTCCTCCGCGACGAGGAGCCGTACAATCGCTATTTCATAACCGTACCGGCCGACACCGATGTTTCTGCCGTTGCGCGTCCGCGGGCGCATCCGCTCTTGACGCCCTTCGAGACCGCAGCCGGGACACGCCACGTCTGGACGACCTTTAGCGCAGATCAGGTTGATTTGGACTTCGCAAATCCCGAGGTGCTGCTCGAGATGCTCGACATCTTTTTGAGTTACGTCGAGCGCGGGGCTCGTATCGTCAGGCTCGATGCGATCGCCTATCTCTGGAAAGAGCTCGGAACGAGCTGTCTTCATCACCCAAAGACCCACGGCGTGGTCAAGCTCATGCGGGCTGTAGTCGATGAGCTTGCCCCTTGGGTTGTGATCATTACCGAGACAAACGTGCCGCACGAGCAAAACCTGAGCTACTTTGGCTCAGGCCATGACGAGGCGCACATGGTTTACAACTTCTCGTTGCCGCCGCTCACGCTCGATGCGTTTCTTCGTGGTGACGCCTCGCGTCTGACAGCCTGGGCCCAGACGCTCGAGACCGGGTCGCCGCAGACGACATTCTTTAACTTTCTCGCATCGCATGACGGGGTGGGACTCTTGCCGACGCATGGGATTTTGAGCGAAGCGGAGCGCGACCAGCTTGCCGCGGGGGTGATCGGACGGGGCGGCAGAGTTAGCTACAAGGCAACACCGGACGGTGAAATCCCCTACGAGATGAACATCAACTATCTAAGCGCGATTACACTTGGGAGTCTGCCGGATGTCCAGCGCGCGCAGACGTTTCTGGCCGCTCAGAGTATCATGCTCGCGCTTGCAGGCGTGCCGGGGATCTATTATCACAGCTTGATCGGCAGCGAGAACTGGCAAGAAGGGGTGGAGCAGACACGGCACAATCGTACGATCAATCGGGAGAAGCTCGACTTCGACAACCTCTCAGGCGAGCTCAACGAGCCCGGTAGCTTGCGCAACCTCGTTTTCGAGGGCGTGAAGAACATGCTTCGAGCAAGGGCGAGTTCCAAGGCGTTTGACCCGAGCGCGCCGCAGCGCGTGCTCTCGAGCGATCCACGGGTGTTCGCGCTCCTTCGCATGAACGGCGACGAACGCGTTTTGGCACTCGTAAACGTCTGCGACACCGAAGCGGAGGTCTCGTTTACCGGCGGCGAGATCGAGCTTGGTGACGAGCGCGTGTTCCGTGAGCTCATCTCCGGCGACATGGTTGTGCCGACGAGGGAACACGGCAACCGCGTGAGCCTCGGCCTCGACCCCCACGAGGTGCTCTGGCTCTCGTACAGCGCGTAGACGCGGCAGCCGCTACGCCGACTCGCCAAAGAGACCCTTCACCAGATACCAGAGCTTGGTCTCGAGCACTCTGTAGCCAAAGTATTTGAGCGCAAGCTGGTAGTTGTGCTCGGTCATCATCTCGATGCGCGTCTTGTCGCCAAGGAGCTCTCGCGTCGCGCGAACGGTCTCTGCGCTGATAAAGTCGTCCATCTCGATAACATCAAAGCCGAGCGGCTTAATGTCGTGGCTGTAGATCGAGTAGTTGTTCACGAGAATCGGCTTACGAAAGTAGATGGCCTCTAGGAACGCGTTGCCAAAACCCTCGATCAGCGAGGGATAGGTCACGAAGTCGGCGTGGGGATAGACATCCTCCAACAGGTAGACCTTACGACCATCGGGAAGCTCGGCTCGTCGCTCGCCGATCACGTCATCGACAAAGAGCGCCTTGATGCCGAGCATCTTGGCGTACTCGCGAACCCTCGTCTGGTACTCGTAGCCCTCGTCGCCGCTTGCATGGCTTATTACAAACGTCGCCGGGCGGTCGAGCCGCGCGACGAGTTCGATCGCGTGCTCGATGCCCTTGCGCTGCACGACGCGAGTCGGCTGCAGGATTAGGAGCTCGTCGTCGCAGATACCCAAACTCGAGCGAACATCGGCGTTGTACTCGTCGATGCCGGGAGCCGGCTTCTCGAACTCCATGACGTTGGGAATGAGCGTGGTCGAAATGCCGGTGCGAAGCGCGAGTTGATTGGCTCCCGAGGTGTTGATGACCACGTGCGCAATGTGCGGCAGGTGGGGCGGATAGCATTGGTTCAGATAGTCCCACACGCAGTTTCGCAAGAATCGTTTGCGCTCCCAGAAGAAGTCGTGATGGTGGGCGATCGTCTTGATCCCCGTCTCGGCGATAAACTCTGTTAGCGCCATTCCGAGAGGAATGTTGAGCGGGATGGTACTTGCGTTCTCCGGAATCAACAGGTCGATCTTGTTCGTCTCGACAAACTCGTAGAGTCGCTCCTTGAGAAGCGAGCGGTAGTGGTGCAGCCCCGCGGTGAGCTCTTTCGGTCGCGTCGAGTTGTCGAAGGCCATCTCGTAGAGACGCTTGATGTCGGGATGAGAAAAGTGTGCCTCCGGTACCAAGAACGCGCGATCGGGTGCAACGTCGAGTTCGCCGGCGAAGTAGTAGCAGGTGCAGTTGTTTCGTTCGAGTACCTCCGCCCACTTCCACGTCTCGAGGGAGACACCGTCGGTTCCGGCGAACCGGAACGAGACAAACCCGACGTTCCGCTGCATATCGCTACAGCTCCTTCACGAGTTTCGAGATCGCCTTGAACTCGTCGGTTCCGGCCGCGCCGAGCATTTCGAAGAGTGCCGCCTCGAGCGTTGTGATCATAACGCCCGCATCGCGCATTCGCTCGATCGCAACATCGCGGTCGTACGGCTTGCGGCTCGAGACGCAGTCGGCAAGTACGACCGGCTGCAACTTCTCTTCGAGCAAGTCGAGGCACGTCTGCTGCACGCAGACGTGTGCCTCGATTCCACATACCAGGATCGTCGTTCGGTCGGCCTCTACGATTTTGTCACGAACTACGTCTACTCGTGCACAACTGAAGTCGATCTTCTCGATCGGGGCGATCGATTCGAGGGCGTCGTTAATCGCAGGCAGAGTCGGTCCGAGTCCCTTTGGGTATTGTTCGGTCACCAGTGTCGGCAGGCCCAGAACGCCCGCACCGCGGATTGCAGCGACCACTCGGCTGAGCATCGCGTCGCGTTCGCTCATGACGGGAAAGAGTCGCTCCTGGACATCGACCACCAAAAGCAAACTGTCTTCTCGTGAAATGCGCATGAAACCTCCGTGACCTATCATTATAGTATGGGCCGATTGACAGCGGTAGGGGCGACCGGCAAGATAGGTCGATGTCTTCCTTCTTTGCCCGCCTCGAGACACGCGCTCGAGCAATCGAGAGTGTCCTCTGTGTTGGGCTCGATCCGCGCATTCCGATCGGTAGCGACCCGGAGCAGATTGTCGACGCGAATCGTCGGATTATCGAGGCAACCAGCGACCTCACGCTCTGCTACAAGCCAAATATCGCCTTCTATGAGCAACACGGAGCCGCGGGTATTGACGCCCTCGAAGAGACGCTTGCTGGCATTCCTGACGGTATTCCCGTGATCTTGGACGCAAAGCGAGGCGATATCGGATCTACCGCCGAAGCCTACGCCGCCGCCGCGGTCCGGCTTGGCGTCGATGCGATCACCCTTAACCCCTATCTGGGCCACGAGGCGATTACTCCCTTTCTCGAGGCGGGTCTCGCAGCCTTTGTCCTCTGCCGCAACAGCAACCCCGGCAGCGAGCTCCTTCAAACGGCCACGCTCTACCCCGGCCACACCGCCGCGTCTGTGAAATCCCCCGGCCATACCGCCGCGTCTGCAGAGTCCCCCGGCGAGCCGCTCTACCTCACGGTGGCCGATGCGGCGCTCGGCTGGGGCGAGTGCGGCTTGGTCGTTGCTGCAAACGACACCGAGGCGCTTGCGGCGGTTCGTTCCCGCCACCGGTATGCCTGGTTCCTCGCACCCGGTATCGGCGCGCAAGGCGGATCGATGGAAGAGGCACTCGCCGCCGGCGCGCGTCAAGGCGTATCGCGCCGCGGTTGCAGCACGCGGCGGGGAAGGGGCAGCACGCAGGGGTGGGACCCAGGCCGGGAAGCCGGCAGCAGAGAGCGGTGGCGCACAGGCGGGGAAAACCGCAGCAGAGAGGGGTAATGCCGTGTCCGGGGCACGCCGCGCGCTCTTCGATGCCATCCTCGCCACGGGTTGCTTTCGTACCGGCGAGTTCACGCTAAAGAGCGGAATCGTTTCGCCCTTCTACGTAGACCTCCGGCGCCTGCAGAGCGCTCCTGAGGCTCTGCGGGCCGCCGCAACGGCGTACGCGCAGGCGGCTTACGGTATGTCGTTTGATCGTATCGCGGCGGTGCCGGTCGGCGCGATTAGTCTGGCCACGGCGTTTGCCCTGGGTGTGGAGAAGCCGCTGGTCTACCCGCGTCTGCCCAAGAAGCCGCACGGCACGGGTAATACGATCGAGGGTGAGTACCATCGTGGCGATCGGATTCTCATGGCAGACGATTTGATTACTACCGGAGCAAGTAAGATCGAGGCAGCTGAGGTTCTTCGAGACGCGGAGCTCTCGATCGTTGGAATCGTGGTGCTTTTGGAACGAGGAGCACGCGGTAGGCGCGAGATGGAAGCCGCCGGAATCGAGCTGCATGCGGCGGCGCGAATCGAAGAGCTCGTGGCGTATGCAAAAACAAGCGGGTCTATTAGCGCTTCAGACGCGAACCGCGTTCTTGCGTTTCTCGAGGAGCAATCGTGATAGACCTACTCACTTCCGTTCGGCAGTTCTTCGCGTCAAACGTGGACTTGATGGGGGCCTCGCTCGGCGTAACCTGGGGAGAGCTCATTTTTGCGTTCCTGTTTCCCGTGCTCGCATTGACGATTGTGATGCGCCTCATCTCGTACTTCATCAAACGAGCGCTCAAGAACAGCAAACTCACCGAAGAGGGTCGCACGCGGGTTCTCCGCTGGACGCGGAGGATCTATCGGCTTCTCTATCTCTTGGCGATCATAATCCTGGCGGCAAGCATTTTTGGTGATCAGATCGGGCAAACGCTCACGACGATTCTTGAGTTTTTGCGCGAACCCTTCTTCACATCCGGGAACACCGAGGTCTCCGTCGTTACGCTGTTGCTCTTGATCCCGATCTTCTACGCGGCAACGTGGGCCGGCAACAGCTCGCGGAGAATGCTCGAAGACGGGGTAATGACACGGCTCAACGTCGATCCATCACGTCAGTTCTCCATCGTGAGCCTGATACGGTACGCGGTCATGACCGTCGTCGCGATCATCGGCCTCTCGATCATCGGGATCAATCTCTCGTCGCTTGCGGTGATCTTTGGTGTGCTCGGTCTTGGTATCGGTTTTGGTCTGCAGGGAGTGGTGGCGAACTTTTTCGCCGGCCTCATGATCATCATCTCACGTCCGATTAAAGAGGGCGATCGGATTCACATCGGAGAGCTCGAGGGAGACGTCCAGCAGATCAAGATGCTCTACAGCGTAGTGAACACGATCACCAATGAGACAATCATCATCCCCAACCGGAACATCACCGAGAACAATGTTCACAACCAGAGCTACGATGATCCGAGCATCGTCCTGTTTACCGACGTGCAAGTCTCCTACCGCTCAGATCTCGACAAGGTGCTTGCCGTTCTCATGCGTGTCGGCGAGGAGAGTAGGTATCGATTTGATGGTCGTTCACCACGGGTGCTCTACCGCAGCTTCGATGACTCAGGAATAACCGTTACGCTCGCGCTGCCAATTCGCAGTGCCGTCGAACGGCACATCGCGCGATCAGACGTAATGCTTGGGATCTGGCGGGCATTCAAGCAGAATGGAATCGAGATCCCATTCCCGCAGATGGACCTTCACGTTCAGAAGCTTCCCGATGCAAGCTCACCGGAAGACCCATCTGCCGGAACAACATCCGGCAGTTCAACCTAAAAGCTGAACTTTTCTCCGCTCATCATAGTGCTGACCAGCCGATCCTGATTCATCTCCATGATCTTTTTGAGTGAGAGGGCCTCAAAGTACCCGACAATATGGTCGCTCGCCTCTTTCCACACGCCGTGAACCAGGCAGGTATCTTGCCTGTCGCACTCTTCGTCACCCACGCAGGGCGTAATCTCGAGCCCCTCGCCAACGGCGTCGAAGATATCCTTTACTGAGACTTCTTCGGGTGCCTGCTCGAGGACAAAGCCACCGCCCGGTCCGCGAACGGAGCTGATGATACCCGACTTCTTGAGCTTGAAAAAAATCTGCTCGAGAAACTCAGGTGAGATGCCCTCTTCTGCCGCGAGCGTTTTGATTGGTACCGGCCGATCGGTTCCCTTCATCGCGAGATTAGTGATCGCGCGAAGTGCGTATCGGCCTTTTGTTGTAATTCTCATGAAATTGCTCCACTTCTAAAAGCCTGTCGCCAGTATAGAACCTTTGTTGATAGGTATACACCCCTGATCGGGCCATTCTCTCCAACTATTGGTTGACCCGCTCGACGTATTCGCCGCTCTCGGTGTTTACCAGGATCTTGTCGCCCTGCTTTATAAATATCGGGACCTTCACTTCGAGTCCCGTCTCCGTCTTTACCGGCTTGGTTGCGCCCGTGACGGTATCGCCCTTGATCGCTTCCTCGGCCTCCGCGACCTCGAGAGTCATCTTGAGTGGGATCACCACGTCAATAGGCTTTGCTTCCCACATCGTGATGCGGTAGGTGTCTCCCTCTCGCATGTAGAAAATCTTGTCTTCAAGTCCGCCGCGCTGCACGAGGAACTGCTCGTAGCTCTCTGAGTCCATGAAATGGTACGCCTCGTCGTCCGCGTAGAGGTACTGCGCGTCCCGGTCAAAAACATCTGCCTCTTCGACCGTCTCGTTCGTCTTGATTGTCTCCTGAAGCGCCTTGCCGCTCTGCAAGCCCTTGAGCTTCACGCGCACAAATGCCGCTCCCTTTCCTGGGTTTACGAACTCCCGTTCGGTGACGAGATACGGCTCATCCTTCCACAGAAGGACGTGCCCCTTCGCTATCTGGCCGGCCTTGATCATTCCTTACCTCTATTGTTCAGTGTCTCGGAAATATACAACAACTACGAAGAGAAGATTACCCCCGCGATGTCGTCAATCCCGAGTAACGCCATGAGCAGGCGGTCAAATCCGAGTGCGACTCCACTTGCCGGTGGAGCGTTGGAGAACTCGAGTAGCGAGGTTGCAGGCGGATGATTCACAAGCGCCCCGCCGTGCCGCTTTGCCTCGTCTTCGCGCTCGAGGAATCCCGCAATCTTCTCTCGGTCACGTTCCTCGGTGTAGCAGTTTGCGATCTCCATCCCGGCAATGTAGAGCTCCCAGCGTTCACAGAGGTAGGGGGTTGATGGGACCCGCGCGGCAAGCGTCGGCACGAAGGCGGGGTAGTTGATGAGCGCGACGGGGTGATCGGTCGGCAGTGCAGGTTCAACCTCTGATATGAGAATGCGGTGAAAGAGATCCTCTTCGCTGTCCGCCGCGCCGATCCGCAGTTCGAGGCTCTCTGCGGCGCGACGCATGCCGCCGTCGGCGGCAAAGCACTCTGGTGAGACTCCCGCGAAGCGTCCAAACGCCTCCGGCATCGTGATCCGCTCGACGGGCGCACAAACGCGCTCGCTGCCGGGAAACGGCTCGATCGTGATCGACTGGAGGAGTCGCTCGGTCAGCGCGAGCGAGTCGAGATAGCCGTGATTCGTCGTATACCACTCGAGCATCGTGAACTCTGGATTGTGCAGTCTCGAGCGGCTCTCTGCATTTCGAAAGCAGTGGCCCAAGAAGTAGAGGTTACGGAACTCTCGACCCAAAAGTGGCTTTAGGTGAACCTCGGGACTCGGAATCAAAAAGAGCGGGTGCCCTTGCTCCCAGGGGTGCACGTAGGCAGTCTCGAAGACCTCGATATGCGCTTCCGGGATAAGAGCCGTCGCGGCGTGTGGTGTATCCACCTCGAGGTAACCCGCCCCGTCAAAAAACGCCCTGATCGACGAACGAAGCCTTGCTCGAGCCTTCGCCACCTCTTGAGAAATCATGAGGTAGGATAACAACGGAGGAGCGCGTATACTACCCGGGATGTCTTCTTCCTATGACGATCTGTTCTCTCGCGTCGTCCCACGCCGGGGAACCAATACGTATAAATGGGACTTCAAAAGTGTGAACAAGTCGGGCCGGCAGCTGCTCCCCATGTGGGTCGCAGATATGGATTTTCCGATCGCCCCCGCCATTCAAGAGGCGCTACGAGAGCGCCTTTCGCACCCCTTCTTTGGCTACTCATTCCCGCCGGAGCCGTACTTCGAGAGTTTTCGATCTTGGCAGTCGCGTCGCAATGGTTGGGAGGTGCGTCGGGAGTGGCAGAGCTACTCTCCCGGTGTCATGGAGTCGGTGCGCGCCGCGATCCTGCAGTTCACCGAGCCGGGAGACGAGGTGGTCGTGCAGCCGCCGGTCTACTACCCCTTCTTCACGAGCGTGAGCGACAACAATCGCACCCTGGTCGAGAACCCGTTGCGCGAAGTCGACGGCCGCTACACGATGGATCTCGATCAGCTTGTCTCGGTGCTCACGCCGAATACGAAGCTGCTCGTGCTCTGTAGCCCGCACAATCCGGTCGGACGTGTCTGGAGCAAAAGCGAGCTCGAGCGACTCGCCGAGATTGTCGTGGCAAACGATATGCTCGTCATTGCGGACGAGATCCACGCGGATATCGTTCGCGAGGGTGTAGAGTTTGTCCCATTCACGACCGTTTCCGACGCGGTCGCCGCGCGTACTATCGCGCTGCACGCGCCGAGTAAGACCTTCAACATTCCGGGGCTCTCGAGTTCCCAGGTGATCATCCCTGATGCTTTGCTCAAGAAGCGGTTCGATGCGGCGATCGAACGTCTCGGCATGATCCTTCCCAACATCATGAGCATCACCGCCTCGATTGCCGCGTACCAGGACGCCGAGCCGTGGGTCAACGCTCTGCTCTCCTTCTTGGACGACCAGTTTGCCTGGTTTGCGTCCGAACTCGCCTCGAGGCTGCCCGAGCTCCGCTTTGCCCGTCCCGAGGGGACCTACCTCGCATGGATCGACTTTTGCGTGCTC
>JBMCTC010000047.1:0-15401 GCA_048624115.1 Spirochaetota bacterium | reverse complement strand
AAGTCTATACGCCGCTTATCGTTGATTTGCTTCACTTCCCCAAGGTGTGTGACACCATCGAAACTATCCTCGCTATACGTTAGAACGCGCCCGAAAGATCGCCCTCCTCGATCCGAAATCGATCGTAGTAGCGCTTGAGACTCAGTCGCTGAGCAATCTCACGGATTACTTCGGCGGTAATCGCTTCCTTCCATTTGTATGTCGAGCCCTGAGGAGAGATAAAGAGCCTGTCGCCGGCCAGCGCCCAGTAGTAGCCGTGCTCAGTGGCCGGAGGGTGGCTCGAATGGATGTCACCGAACCAAAACGCTCCGCTGCGCAGTAACGCAAAACGACCGAACTCGTCGAGATCCTCTGGCAGTTCGCTCGTCTGTTCTATGTCGGGGAGTCGCCGACCCAGATCTACCGTCAGTATTCCCTTTTGTCGCGTTGGCATGGCAAGAAAATACGTGTGAACGCAATGCGAACTCAAGCGTGCGGCGGTGTTTTCGAGTTGCAATACGGGTGGTCAAGCCCGCATCGTTCCGCTTTACTCGATTCACGTGGTGCAGATGTGCCCAACGCGACATCAGTGTCACTGAGCTTGGGGATGACGGTGGGCTAATCTCCCCTGGGAAAGGAGGTTATGCGGATTCCGGTAAAGGAGGCAGAAGCAGTGCCGTATCTCGCGGCGATGCCGAAACTTCCGAGACTGTTATCCCCACGGTGCGTGACACTCTCCAACGCGACGAGATGGGGGAGCCGTACGGAAGACAGAGCGCTCACGTGTCGAGCTCTCACCAAAGACGATGCGCCGGAGGTGAAGGCGCTCTCGCGACGGGTGTTTGGGCCTGTCGTGCCGATAGTCTTGGATTTGAAAAGGGCGGTCACGTTGCGGTTCGAGACCAGAAGATTGTGGGTGCCACGGTGCTCAAGTTCGTCGAGCGTAAGGGGAGACGCTATGGCGTTCTGACCTTGATTATGGTCGCGAGCGACGAGCGAGGCACTGGGGTTGGTCAACGGCTTGCGGACCTCGCCATGGAGCCGGCGTCTCGTTTGGTCTCATCGTGCTCTCGAAGAAGGAGTACTTCATTCAGATTGAGTCGATTCGTTCCACGCTCAAGCGCATGGTCGCCGGCGACCGCCATCTCGATTCGCGGATTGCGATTATCAACTATAACGAGCTTGGCGAGATTGCCGGGTATGTGAACCAGGTCGTCGACAACTTCATGAACATCCTCGCGAGGGTGAGTCAGTCGGCCGGGATTGTGCTTTCATCTTCTCGCTCTCTCACGCACTCGGGGAGTCAGCAGAGCCTTCGTGCAAGTGAACAGGTTTCGACTACGACCAGGATCGTCCACACGATGGAAGAGGTGGATTCACACTCGCAGGAGATCGGCACCCGCGCGCGCAATGTAGAGGACGCGGCCAAGCGGATGCGTAGCGAGATTGACGCGGGAAACGACGCGACCACCCGCGCCGGCGAGACGATGGAACGGGTGCGTGCCTCGCACGAGGCGCTCATCGGCGAGGTGAACGAGCTCAACGAGCGACTCGGCGACATTTGGGAGGTTGTGTCGATTGTCTCAGGGATAGCCCGCAAAATCCGCATGATCGCCTTTAACGCAACCTTGCAAGCCGCCGCCGCAGGTCGGGCCGGCAAGAGCTTCGAGGGGGTGGCGAACGAAATCCGCAAGCTCGCCGATGAGACGGTGAGTTCGAGTGCCGACATCGACGAGCGGGTGAAGCAAGTTCAATCCGCCGCGGAGCAGCTTGTTGGCTCGGCGAAAGAGGACAGCGAGAAGATTGGAGCCGCGTGGAAACTCACGCGCGAGCAGCAGGAGATCTTTGCCTCGCTGCTCGAGCTATCCGACACGACCGCAGCCGCGGCGGTGAGCATGAGCGAGCGCGTTTCCCGGCAGTTCGAGGCGCTTGGCACGGTCCTTGGAAGCTTGAAGAGTATCTCCGCCGGTACGAACGAGTTCTCTGCCTCGATCGAGGACAGCAACCGGACCGCCCGCAGCTTGAGCGAGACGGTGTCGGTTCTCGAGGAGATCACGCGGGGCGCGGTCGAGGTGTAGTTGATTGCCATCAGACGAGCTGCGCCTCTTCTCTTCCTCTCAGTTTCATGTTAGAACACGGGGTGGGCAATTTTCCGGTTTGAACGGCTCGAGCTGTTGCAACGAGGGGGGCACGTGAGATTGAGCGTTTTTTCGTTTTTTGTTGCAGTAATGCTACTACTGCTCGTGATTGGTTGTGAGAATCCCAGCGGATCGACCCCAGGTGGCCAGAGCGGCACCGAGCCGGGGGTAACGCCAGTCCAACCCGACACCACGCCGCCCGGTCCGGTCTCGGGGGTATCTGCCGATCCCTCCGCCGGGCAGGTGATCCTCACCTGGACCGACCCCGCAGAACCCGACCTCGCTTTGGTCGAGGTCACGTGGTCACCCGCCGAAGGGATGAGTCAGCCTATTGCGGTTGCGGCCGGCGCAACGGAGGCGACCATTACCGGTCTCGCTCCTGAGACCTCCTACGACTTTGACATAACCGCGGTGGACACCTCGGGAAATCGATCCGCCGGCGCAGCCGTTGACGCAACGACAATCGAGTTGCTCAGTTCGAGTCCCATCACGATTGCGACGCCGTCCGCTCCAGAGACGTTAGCCGTCGCGGATGTAAACGGCGACGGGCTGCTCGACATCATAGCAGGCAGCACCGGCTTTGAGAGCGTGTCCTGGCACGAGAACAATAGCGACGGATCATTCTCGAGCGTGGACGCTACCGTGTTACAGCAGAAAGTCAAAGACGTAGGGGCTGCCGACATCGATGGCGACGGCGACATTGACCTGTTTTCGGTCTCACTCTCCGCGCGTGACATTCCCGACCGAATCGCTTGGTACGAAAACTCACAGGGCGACGGCTCTGAGTTCGTGGAGCACGACATCAGCACCAGTACCGACGATGCCAACGCTCCTGACGATCCCCACGGCGTTTTTGCGGGTGACCTAGACGGGGACGGCGATTACGATGTTGTCGCCGTATCGTACGACGACGGTAGGGTAGTCTGGTTTGAGAACTCAAAAGACGGCGCCGATGAGACCGGCTTTTCCCCGGGGTCTGATGTCGCGAACGAGGTGGGCGGCGCGTCTTCCGTGGCCCTTGATGACCTCGACGGCGACGGAGACCTCGATGTGGTTGTTACCTCCGAGACAGAGCACACGGTCACGTGGTACGCAAACCGACTTCAGGAACCCGAGGCAGATTTCGCGGACGGTATCGACATCACGACGGTACTCACGAATGCCGACGAGGTCCTTACGGCGGACATCGATGGAGATGGAGACCGAGATGTTGTTGCCGTTTCGAGATCCTCGGCCGGAGTCGTCTGGTATGAGAACGATGGCGAAGGCAACTTTGGCGCAGGTACCGACGTGTCCGGCGATCTCGAGGACACGTTCTCGGTGTCTGCGGGGGACGTTGACGGTGACGGAGACGTGGATCTCGTCTTTACAGCTCTCCGCGATGCAACGGGTCCAAGTCCTCGGGTTGTCTGGGTCGAGAACACCGATGGTTCCGGAACCTTTGCATCCCCTTCCGTTGTAAGTGCCAACATCACCAGCCCGGTCGCCGTCGCTCTGATCGACATAGATGGTGATGGCGACCTCGACGTCGTAGCTTGTGGAGCGAACCAGATTCTCTGGTTTGAAAACCAGCTCGTGAACTAACCACTTCGAGACGGAGCGTCAAGGATGGGAGGGGCGCCGCGACGCGTTAGCGTCGCGAGCGGTCCGGGCGTGCCCGGACGGAACCCCCGGACAGCCTGACGGCGCGGCGTGAAGCGGGCTAGCTTTGCGTTTGCTAATTACCTATCGCTGAGCGGGGACGCACCGGCGGCATTATACGGCGCCTCGCCGGGACGCCCAACGCTTCTCTAGTCGCCTGCTACTCGAGCCGGTGCGGCCGGCGGCACTTCGGGGATGAACTGGTACTCCGGATCTTCGTACTGGCGGCGGAGGATCGATATGATCTGTCGCCACGTCGCGACTATGCCGCGAGGCCAGGCGGGTAACTCGTGGCGGACCTTCAGGTGGAGTCTGTGCAGGTTGTAGCAGGGAACGGCCGCGTACATGTGGTGCTCGGTGTGGTAGTTCATGTTCCAGTAGAGGAAGCGGATGACCGGGTTGGCGGTGAAGGTGCGGCAGCAGAGGCGAAAATCCGGGACGTTGTCTACCAGGCCAATGTGTTGAGTCTCGTTGCAGAGGAACTGGAGCCAGCGTCCGTAGAATGAGGCAAGGGTAACGAGTACGATAAGTTGATATGTTCCAGTGATAATCGCGACGGTAGTCAGAGCTGCGTGAAACAATAGATGCGCACGCGCGAAGGTTCGCAGCTTTCTGGTCTCGGCAGGCCCCTCATCCTCGAAGTTGTCGCGCTGCCAGTCGCTTGTAAAGCCCCCGGTTGCGGTTGTGACAAAGCCCTTCACTCGTCCGTAGACGCCGTAGAGATCAATGACGGCGACGCGCAGATAGTGCCAGAAACGCAAGCGAATCGGGAGCCGTACCTCGCGATCCTTCGGTGGGTGTAGCGTGTAAAGATGGTGCCGCTTGTGGCTCGCCTTGAAGTCGATAGGGTTGAACCAACCCAGTAGGCTGTACAGGTAGAGAAAGAAGGTTCCAAGCGCCTTTGTCCGAAAGACGGTATAGTGAACGAGCTCATGAAAGCCCTGAAGCAGGAACGCCCACATTGTTCCGTGCAGGAAGACGAGGAGGGCGACACCCCAGATCGGAAATGTTCCGGCGGCAGCGGCGTCCCAGGCAATCCAGGCTCCGGTTCCCGTGGTGGCAATTACGAGCAGAAACCCCACCGACTGCGCGAGCGCAGGCAGGTCGCGTCGGGCGGTTAGCTTTCTGAGCTCATCGCGAGGAATGGGCGTCCGATACCACTTGATTGCATCTGCCTTTTGAGCCATTGAAACCTCCACCGAAATAGTGGAGCAGGAGAGTCAGCATCGTCTTGCATTCGTTTTCGGCGCAAGCGGACGCACGCGAAAGCACGCGCGTCCGCTCCTGAGCGGGCCGCGCACTAAGAGGCCGCGATTGCCGACACCTGTCGTTCTACCGCCGCAATTACCTGTTCCGCTGTTGCTCGATGCAGCCGCTCTTCGCCCACGTTAACGGTCGGACCAAGCGCGCAGCTCTCGGAGCAGAAGGTTGCCGTCAGATCGACGAATCGACTGAGCCCGCGTTCTTCGAGCACCGTACCGACCTGCTCGAGTACCTCTTGGCTCCCGCTCAAGAAGCAACTCGTTCCAACGCACACCTTTACCGGGACGCGCTCGTGGTGCGTTCCCTCGATCAGGGCGATTTTGGTCTCGGCGATTCGCTGCTTGCTTCGATAGTGGGTGTGCAGGAGGTGATGCGCCTCCGGGCTCCCCGCCTCGCCGCCGACATGCTCTGCATACACGGTGCCGACAAACGGATTCTCTGCGCTTCGCCGAAGCGGTTGGCGAGCGTCGGTTGTTGTCAACGCCTCGCTTCGAGCATTTCGGCGGCCACTGCTAAATCCGATCGGCTGGCCTGCCCCGCCGATGCATCCGCCGGGGCACGCCATGACCTCGATCAGATCAAAAGGCGCCTCGCCCCGTTGTGCCTCTTCGGCCACGATGCGCGCGTTGCGAAGCCCCTGCACGACGCCGACTCGGATCTCCTGCCCATTTTCGAGTTGCACGGATGCCGAACGGATCCCTGGGTTTCCCTCGCGGGCCTCAAAGCCGACGGTAGCATTGCGCGTGCCGTCCTTTTGCTCCGCCACGTGGCGAATGACCGCTTCGCTGACCCCGCCGCTGTTGCCAAAGATCACGCCTGCACCGGAGTACACGCCCATCGGGAGGTCCATCGCGTCGGGCTCGAGATCGGCAAAGCGAATGCCTGCCTCCTGGATCATTCGTCCCAGCTCCGCCGTCGTTACCACGTGGTCGACGAACGGCTCTCCGTTAACGCTGAGCTCGGATCGGGCCGCCTCCGCTTTTTTCGCCGTGCAGGGCATTATCGAGACCATTGTGATGTTCTGTTGTCCGTCTGGTGCGTTCGCTTCCCGTGCCGCGTTCGTAATCCCGGTTTGCTTCACAAGCGAACCGACCATCGCCTGGGGCGACATGCAGGTGCTCAAGTTTGGAAGCAGTTCCGGAAAGTTCTGTTCGGCAAAGGTCACCCACGCCGGGCAGCAACTCGTGAACATCGGGAATCTCGCGCCGGAGGTTTCGCTCGTTGCAGCTTTGTTCCCCGAGTCCGCGGTATCGCTCTCGCGGCCCGAACCCCTCGCGCCGGCGGCTCCCGTGCCGCGGCCCGTGCCCCCGGCCGCCGCGAGGCGCTCCACGAGTTCGCGGCTCTCCTCGAGCACGGTCAGGTCTGCGCCAAAGCTCGTGTCGTAGACGCGGTCAAAGCCGAGCATACGAAGTGCGCGTACAATCTTGCCCGTTTGGTCTGCCCCGAGCCCGAACATCTCGCCGAGCGCGACACGCACCGCCGGGGCGATCTGCGCGACGAGTGTCCGGCGCGGGTCTTCGAGTGCTTCCCAGACCGCGGCGGTTTGGCTTTTTGGCACAATCGCGGCGGTGGGGCAGACCGCGGCGCACTGGCCGCAGGATACGCAGTCTACATCGCCCAGTGATTTTCCAAAGGCGGGTGTGACCACCACGTCCTCGCCACGATAGGCAAAGTCGAGCGCACCGATGCTCTGGACCTCGCTGCAGTAGCGGACACAGTCGCCACAGAGGATGCACTTGTTTGGGTCGCGTTCGAGCGCAACCGAGCCTTGGTCGACGGGTCGCTCCTCGCGGGTGCGGCGGAACCGGGTTCCGTCAACACCGAGCTTGGCGCTGAGCTCACGGAGTTTGCAGTCGCTCGATCGCGTGCAGCTCGGGCACTCGCGTTTGTGGTTGGCCAGGATCAACTCGAGGTTCATCTTTCGCATCGTGCGGATCTGGGAGGTCGAGGTCCTGACCGACATGCCGTCCTTTGGCGGCACGACGCAACTTGCATCGACCTTCTTGCCGTCAATTTCGACGAGGCAGAGGCGGCACGCGCCGTAGGTGGAGAGTTCGCTGTGGTAGCAAAACGTTGGAATGTCGATGTTGGCCTTGCGGATGAGTGCGAGCAGATTGCTCTCGTCCTCGATCGCGACGGGTCTGCCGTCTACCGTGACTGTTCCGCTCATGCTGCTCCTCCGGTGATTGCCTCGAACTTGCAGGCGTCTTTGCACGCGCCGCACTTGATGCACGTTGCTTGGTCGATGGTATGCGGCTCCTTCTTCTCTCCGTCGATCGCGCCTACGGGGCATTTTCGCTTGCAGAGCGTGCAGCCGCGGCACTTCTCTGCAACGATCTCAAACGGCAAGAGAGCCGCGCACTGTTTGCCCGGGCAGCGCTTGTCAAATACGTGCGCTTCGTACTCATCCCTGAAGTGTCTCAGGGTAGAGAGCACGGGAGATGGGGCGGACTTTCCAAGGCCGCATAACGATGAGATAGCGACATTCTTGCAGAGTGCGTCGAGCGTCTCGAGTGTCTCTTCAGTTCCGTTTCCGGCAATGATCTCGTCTAAGAGTTCGAGAAGCTGTCGCGTTCCCTCGCGGCACGGTACGCACTTGCCGCACGACTCGTGCTGGGTGAACTGCATAAAGAAGCGCGCTACCTGCACCATGCAGGTGGCTTGGTTCATGACAACCAACCCGCCTGATCCGACCATGGCTCCGACTGCATCGAGTGAGTCAAAGTCGAGCGGCACGTCTAGGTGGTCGCTCGTAAGGCAGCCGCCCGATGGACCGCCAATCTGCACCGCTTTGAATGCCTGATTGTCAACTTCGCCCAGTTCGTTGAGCACTCCACCACCGATCTCAAACACGATCGTACGAAGCGTGGTTCCAAAGGGCACCTCGATCAGGCCCGTGTTTGCGACGTGGCCTGTCAGGGCGAACGTCTTGGTTCCTGGGGACTTCTCTGTTCCGACGCTCCGGTAGACCTCCGCGCCACGTCCGATAATGATCGGAACCGAGGCCAGCGTCTCCACGTTGTTCACAACCGTCGGCTGATCCCAGAGCCCGCGCTCCGCAGTTCGGGGCGGTTTGGGTCTCGGCATTCCCCGGTTGCCCATGATCGAGCTCACCATTGCGCTCGCCTCGCCGCAGACAAACGCTCCCGCTCCCTCCATGATCTCGAGGTCAAAGCCAAACGAGGAGCCAAAGATCGTCTCGCCCAGGAAGCCACGCTCGCGTGCCTGGTCTACCGCGGCGCGCATACGAGCAACGGCGAGCGGGTACTCGGCGCGGACGTAAACGTATCCCTTCCGCGCGCCGGTTGCGAAACCGCCGATGATCATTCCTTCGATCACCGCGTGTGGATTGCCTTCGAGGATGCTACGATCCATAAACGCGCCCGGGTCACCCTCGTCGCCGTTGCAGATAATGAACTTCCGTTCGCTCTCCTGACGAAGGGCAAGCGACCACTTGCGTCCGGTTGGAAATCCGCCGCCGCCGCGACCACGAAGTCCGGAGGCCGTGATTACGTCGCACACCTCCTGTGGGCTCTTCGTAAGGAGGGCGCTCTGTGCCGCGGCGTAACCGTCACGAGCGATGTACTCGTTCAGATCTGCCGGATCACTCGTGCCGCACGCTCCTAAGAGCGTTCTCGTTTGCTTTTTGTAGAACTCGATCTCTGCATGGCCGCGCTTCTGTTCGTTGGTAGCAGGGTCGGTGTAGAGGAGGCGCTCGATAACCCGGCCCGCTGCGATCGTCTCTCGTACGATATCGGGAACATCAACGGGCTGTACGCGCCCGTAGAGGATGCCGTCGGGCTCGATAGTGACAAGCGGACCAACCTGGCAGAAGCCCTGGCAGCCGCTCTTCGAGAGGAGCGCATCGACCTGCTCCGGAGTCTCAGGCGTGAGCATGACCTGCACCGAAAGCCCCTGCGCTTCAACCTCTTCGCGGATTGCGTTGTAAACAGCCTCAGAGCCGTTTGCGAGGCACCCTGTTCCGGCGCAGACCACTATTCGACGCGCGACGAGCTCGCGCGCTGCCGTATATGCTTGCTTTATCTCGGTGAGGGTGTTCATACCTCGACCTCCTCGTCGGTATTCGCTTCGTTGACGTCGGCGAGGATCTGCTCCGCCCGGGCACCATCGACCTGCCCGTATACCTGTTCGTTCACGATCATCACGGGCGCAAGGCCACAGGCCCCGAGACAGCTGACCGTTTCGAGCGTGAATTTCAGATCGTCGGTGGTCGGCCTCTTCGCGGTAACGCCGAGCTTGCCGCGCAGATAGTCGACGAGCTTTCCGCTTCCCTTGACGTGACACGCCGTCCCATCGCACACCTTGATCACGTTCTTGCCCTTTGGCTCGAGCGAGAAGTGGCTGTAGAAGGTCGCGACGCCGAACACCTTTGCCGGCGAGATCCCGAGCGAGGTTGCCACGAAGGTCATGACCTCCTCGGGCAGATAACGATACTCCTCCTGAACTGCTTGCAGGATCGGGATGAGTTTTGACGGGTCGTTGTTGTAGTGGCGGATTACCTCTACGACCTTCTGAAACTGGCGTTGTCCGGTGGTACTCACGGAAACCTCTCAATCAGTATATCTTTACCGATAAGTTTTTATCGATATCAGAGTATACATGACTGCGGTTTTTTTTCAACTATTAGATGTAAGAAAGTTGAACTTCTTTTAGGTGCTTCTGAGAGAGGGTCTGGGCGATGCGCTCGGTTATCGTGCGCCGTAGTTCGAACTGCGCTGGAATGCGCGGGTCTTGGTGCGCCTGGTTCACTCGCGTCCCGACAAGGAACTCGATGCTGTCAGATTCGAGGATGAGATCTGTGAAGAGCGTAGCTGCGTTCTCCGACGCGTCGGTCTCATCCGCCTCGAGTAGCTCGGCAACTCGGGCCATCGTAACGATGCCCTCAGTCACAAGGTCGACGCCCTCCATCCTCGCGTAGGGCGGGATCTTCACGTCGAGTCGCTTCATCTCTACGACCGCCTTCACGCCGTGTTCCCGAGCGACGATGTTCCCGGTCGTGCCGCCTGCAACGATCTTGCGTCCGGGAAACTGACGAACGCGGCGGGCGAGGTCGACATCGGCCTCTGGCCTCATCGGAGGACCGGTGGCCACCAAGAGCCTCCTCGGGCGTCGATAGGTGACCACGAGGCAGGAGATGTCGTCGCGGGGGTGGGAACCGTCTCTGAGCTCTGCCTCATGCACAATGCGCCTCGCGAGCATACGCGCCGAGGTCTCAGGGCCCAAGAGTCGCGGAAGGAGTTCCGCGACACCATCGCCTCCCCATCCGAGCGGGTACCGTGCGGTTCCCATGCCGGACTGCGTCACGCCGTCGGATGTCATGATGATGCGATCGCCGACTGTCATATCAAATTGAGAGTGGTAGATGACCGCCGCGCGGCCATCCGGGCGATTGACCTCGATCGGCTTGCGCTCCGGCTTGATGAGACGGTTACCGCGCGCGTAGATGAAGCTTGGATTGTCGTACTCGATGATCCTCGCCCGTCCGTCGCTCGCAATGTCGACAATGGAAAACGTTGCGTAGCTGATTTTGCGGGTGCTGCAGACGGGAAGCGTCTCCATAATCGCCTCTGCCACGCGTTCCATCGCCACGCCTCGCTCCACGAGGCGCAGGGCCATCGAGGCGGTGAGCCCCGAGAGGACGCCTGCCTTTACTCCGCTTCCGAGTCCATCGGAGAGAACAGTAATTGTCCGGCGCCCGTTCTCACTGCGTCGCGTGCAAATGGTGTCGCCGGCGGCTCGTTGCCCGCTCTTCTGAGTTTGGAAGTGACCGACTTCTACAAAGCCCTCGTCGCTCATGCTTCCTCGTTTCCAAACGCGGTAATAATCGAGCTCAGCAGCGCCTCAGTCTCTGCCGCGTTTTCGCCCATGAGGTGCGCGATCTGCTGTACGGTCGCGAGGTTCTTTCGGATAACGGACTCGGCCTGGTCGATGATACGCTCCCGCTTGACCGAAGGCGCGGTGACGTCGTCGAAGACTCCGCCCACCATCGACCCCGCCTCGACGACAAAGACGCTGGCCGAAAGTACACGGCCATCGAGGGTGAGATCCTTTCCAATTGTGTCGCCGTTTCCCTCGAGCGCGTCGGCAAAGAGCTCCCAGAAGGGGACGATCTCTTTGACCGAGATGCCCCCCATGCCGGGTTTTGCATCGAAGAGCAGTTCGGCTTCCTCGCCTGCCAGTGAGGCAAAGCGTTGATTACACTCACGAATGGTAAGGTCGCGATCTACGATCACGACCGCCGACGGCATGGCCCGAAGGAGTGCGTCGGTCTTCTTTTGCGCGATCTTTCGCATGTGGCCTACGCACATCGTCTGTTCGGCGAGTCCACCGACGAGCGCCGCGGCAAAGCTGCGACACGTATCGTATCCGCAGCTACCGCAGTTGAGTTCGTCTTGCTTTTGGTGCTTGCCGATCCACGAGAGCGCTTCGCGGATGGCCCGCGAGTCGGTTGTTGGCGTTGCTACGGCGGCTGCGGTAAAGTGCGCCGTGACGTCCGGGCCGACGATCGAGTGCCGCTGGAGTGGGGCGGCTTCTTGCCACTTGCGCACGGCGTCTTGACGTGCGAGGGCACCTCCCGACTTCCTGCCGCCGGGGCCGCGGATGCACCCGCCCCGGCACGCCTGGAGCTCGAGGTAGAGCGGCTCATTTGCAACGCTTGACGCGAGTCCGTCGGCAACCTCTATCAAGGCCTCACGGATTTCGGCCAAGCCAGAGATAGAGACTGCGCGACGGGCCCTTGGTACCGGGGCGCCCTCCGCCTCTGTCTGCTCCTCGATTCGAGCGATGCTTCGAATCATTCCGCCCTCGACCGGGAAGCCGGCGCCGTGGTTCGCGCGATACGGGACAAACGCCCCGTCTCGTTCGTCCAGGTACGCGACGTCAATGCCGGTCTGCGAAAACCACGTCTCGAGATCTTCGAAGGTGATGGCCACGTCAATCAGTTCCGGGTGCGCATCCGCCTCCTGCTTCTTTGCGATGCAGGGGCTGATAAACACGACTCCGATATCCTCGCCGTAGTGCTCTCGAAGCATCTTGGCGTGGGTGAGTGCGGGGGAGAGTGTCGGCGAGATCGAGGGGACGAGCTCGGGGTGGTACTTCTCGATTAGCTCGACCACCGACGGGCAGGCCGATGAGATACGCACGGGGTTTGCATCGAGACGGCCGGCGCGTGCCTCGTGCCGTGCGACAATCTCCGCGCCAAGGGCGGTCTCCGAGACACCGATAAAGCCGAGTTTGAGAATTCCCGCCGCCACCGCGTAGGGGCTCGTCTCGCTGAACTCCGCAGCGACCGAGGGAGCCAGGGATGCATAGACCGGCCTTCTGCTCAAGAGCAGGCTCTGGGCTCGAACCAAATCGTTACGAACGCGCTTGGCCTTTGCCGGGCAGACGCTTACGCAGTGCCCGCATAGCACGCAGCGATCCGCTTGCACCTGCGCGTGACCATCGCTCACCCTGATCGCCTTGGGCACGCACTCACGAATGCAACGGTAGCAGTCGCGGCAATCGGTGATCTCAGTCGAGACGAGGCTGCCGGTCACGTTGCTGCCCGCCTCTCTTGAGCGGCAAGGGCGTTGGTGATGATGTTTCGAAGCGCCACCGGGTTCGGGTTCAGCACCGTCTGGCTGTCGATGCGAACGATTGGTCCCTCGCTGCAGCGGTCCTCACAGAGCATGCCTGAGATCTTGATCCTTGGTTCTTGTTCCGCGTACGTGCGAAGCAGATTTGCGGTCTCGTAGTTGCCACGTGAGTGGCAGGAGCTGCCCATGCAGATCTCGATGAGTAGCTCGTCCATAGCGCCCCCTTAATTGGCATCTTCAGTATCGATATTAATATACCGATTTGATGAGACTTGCAAGGCTTTGGAAGATAAATCTCGTACCGCTTGTGGTTGAGCTGAACGTCATGGTAGATTCGTCACAGAGCTTGGAGAGTGTCACGCACCTTGGGGACAAGGACTACCGGAACTCTTGTTCTCAAAGCGAGTTGCAGCCTTTCGCGGCTTTTCCTTGGGCAAACCGGGGTAACTCCCGGTACCAGCGGCTGTTCCTGCATTCCCATCCCCAAGCTCAATGACACTACACGGAGCTTGGCGGGGAGGCCGAAATGAGTCAGAAGAGAACACGAACCACACTTCGCATCGCTCCCATTATCATAGGTATCGTACTCGTCGCGGGGTGCGTGAGCACCGGTCCGGAGCCTCCGCCACCGGAACGCGCGATGGACGAGCAACGCTACCTCTCTGAGGGGAGAGAGTTGCTCGAAGGGCCAACGACAGCACCGTTCCTCTTTCATCTGAGTACGCATGCGAGTGAGTACCCGGACGCTGCAAGCGCTCTGCTCGAAACGTTTGCGGAACGGGAGCAGTCGATTGTCGAGGATCTCGTGATCGCAGGCGATGCGTTCGCCGCCCTCGATCGGCTTGGTTCGCTTGATGCCGTCTCCGGGCTCACCGAGACTCGTCAAGAACTCGAACGAAGAATCGCGTCGCTGCTGCTCGAGCAAGGGCATCGCGCCGCAGGAGAGACGCTCTTCTCCGACCAACAGCCACGGTCTCAGCCGAGCATTCCCGAGGCGCAGGCGATCGAGGAGTACCGGCGTGTGCTGGGGGAAGTTCACGTACGAAACTATTACGAAAACCCTGACGGCGTAGTCCGATTCACCCCCGATACATTCGCCGGAACCGGCTTCTTGGTAAGCGACCAACACATGCTAACGGCCTACCACGTCGTCGAGCAGGTGCAGTGGCCCGATACGATTCGTTACGAGATTGAAGTGCTTGTCGATGGTACTTGGGTCGAGGCAGATTTGCTCTCCTGGGATTCGATCCTGGATCTTGCGATTCTCGAACTGGCCGAGCCCCAATCACCGCGTTTCAGTGGGATCGAACGGCTGAGCGCGCGCGGAGAACTCGAGTTCGGCGAAGCAGTCATCACGCTTGGCCACCACTCCGGACTCACTGAGACGTTGACGCGCGGGGTCGTAAGTGCACCGCGACGGCGTGCCCCCGAGCTCGGGGACTGGATTCAGATTGATGCTGCGGTAACAGGGGGCGCAAGTGGCGGTATGCTGATTGGGCAAGACGGCTTGATTCAGGGCCTGCTTGTGGCGGGACTCATCGGGGAGGATCTGAACTTCGCTGTGCCGTCGCCGGCCATTCGAGGCGTGATTGATCGCCTGCTTTCAGGCACGTCGATTCGAAAACCATGGCTCGGCATGTCGCTTCTACCCGAGCGATTGGGAGAGTCCGAGAGCGTCGGAGTAGCGATTCGGGATATCTTTCCCTCCTCGCCACTCGCGGCCTACGATCTTGACGGTGGTAAGGTGATCGAAATCAATCATCAGCCGGTCAACACCGTGGTCGAGGCTCAAGCGGTGCTCGCTCGAACGGCACCCGGCAATGCGGTTCACATCGCGGTGCAGGAAGGCACCGCGGAGCGCGATTATTGGGTTACCGCGTTGGCCCGACCAGATTTCGCGATGTACAACGGTCACGGCACCTTCGATCGGATCAAGACGCTCTACCCCTTCTTTGGATTCTCCGTCGATGCGAACCTGCCTGAAGCCGAAATCACGTACACGGAGCGAGAAGGAGTCGCCGTTTTACTCTATCCGGTGACCGAGGTCGATCCCGAGAGCTTTATCTCTTCACGCGGCGTTGATCGCGGCGATCGCATCGGAATCATCACAGATGAGTTCTTCGGAATGACCCGAGTCGTACGCGTGTTGCATATACCGCGAGGCAAAACGCTCGATTCCCTTCACCGAATCAGCGACTACATCTACACAATCGAGCGAGGACGATATGATCAGAACATCCTATAGGTTGATGCTAGCGGCATTTCTGCTCGCTGCCGCTTCGGTTGGCGCCCAGGATCCTCTCACCGTCGCGTCGGTGGATGAAGACCTCGTGACCGTTGCGCCAGGAACCGCCCAGCCGGCTCCGCAGGCGATTTTTGATGTCTACCGCTCCGCCGACGCCGACGGGATCTATCGGGAACTCGTGGACAGCGTCTACTTTGTTTCGCTCAACGAGGAGGGTGAACTACTCTTTCAAACGGTCTGGAACGGAGGTGGCCGTTACATCGAGGAGGGTAATCTCCTCATAGCCACGCCGCGGACCTTTGCCGTAGACACTGAGCGCCTCGAACAGGCGCTTTCGGTACATACGCCTGCTCGTGGGACGCGGCCCGCCGGTGAAGCTCCCAACATCTTTGGAGCAAAGGGTGGGCTATTCTTTGGATCTTCGGTCGATCAGGAGCAGCCGGCGGTTGGAGTGGAAGGTGCTGTGTTCCTTCGACTGACAACGCTTCCCCTTGCGCTTTATGCACACGTTCGTGCCATTCAAGGACTCGATGATGA
>JBMCTC010000046.1:0-15447 GCA_048624115.1 Spirochaetota bacterium | reverse complement strand
CTGCATCGGGAACAGCATGGATTGCGACGCAGAGCATCACGCAATCGGCCTTGCCGAGCTCCTCGATCGTGACCGCGCGACAGCCCTCGGGCGCCGGCCGATTCGATCGTGAGTAGGTCACAACCCGTGCGTGCTCGCAGAGCGTTCTCGCCCAGAAGCTGCCAAATCTGCCGGTTCCGAAGATTCCGATGGTCACGCCCTGAGAATACCCTGTGATTGCATGGTTCGCAAAGCGGCATTGGTTTCCAGTTTGAGGTGAGTAGGGTACTATCAAGACAGGAGATGAGATGGACTTTATCGAGAACGTACATGAGAAAGCAAAACAACTACAACGGACCCTCGTCCTGCCCGAGGGCACCGAAAAACGAACCATTCAGGCGGCTCGACGGCTCGTAGATCGGCAACTCGTCGGTCGAGTTGTGCTCCTTGGCATGCGCGAAGGGATTGAACAGGCGGCCTCCGAGGTAGATACCGATCTCACCGGCATTGAGATTCACGACCCCACCCGGTCGGACGACCTCGAACGCTACGCAGCCGAGTACGCAGAGCTACGCAAGCACAAGGGACTCACGATCGAGGAGGCCCGTGCCGGTCTTGCAGATCCGTTGAAGTGGGGTGCAATGATGGTCCATCTCGACGACGCAGACGCGATGGTAGCGGGAGCAGAGAATGCGACGAGCAACGTACTCATTGCCGCGTTTACGATTATCAAGACGGCCCCTGGAACGAAGTTCGCCTCGAGTTGCTTTGTCATGAAGCTCGCGGATCCAAAGTGGGGTGTCGACGGTCATATGATTTTCTCAGACTGCGCGACGATCCCCGACCCGGACGCGGAACAACTTGCCGAGATTGCGGTGGCCGCCGCCGACTCGTGCCGCCGGTTTCTGAAGAGTGAGCCCAACGTTGCGATGCTCAGCTTCTCTACGAAAGGAAGCGCCGAACACGCAGACGTAGACAAGGTGACCGAGGCGTTGCGCATTGCAAAAGAGAAGGCACCTGAGTTGAACATCGACGGTGAACTGCAGGCCGATGCTGCGCTTATCCCGAGCGTCGGAGAGAAAAAGGCCCCCGACTCGCCTGTAGCGGGTAAGGCAAACGTCTTGGTCTTTCCCGACCTCGGCGCCGGAAACATAGGCTACAAGCTCGTTCAGCGTTTGGCCGGCGCAGAAGCGTACGGACCGTTCTTGCAGGGCTTTGCAAAGCCGGTGAGTGATCTCTCTCGCGGGTGTTCGGTAGACGATATCGTGAACACCGCCGCGGCGACCCTCTGCCAGGGGGAATAATGCGAATTGCGATCGTTGGCTACGGCCGCATGGGAAGGATGATCGAACAGATCGCTCGACAACGAAAGCACGAGGTCACCCTGGTCGTAGATCCGCAGATCTCCGGCGACGGCCCCGGGCAAGCGGAGCTCGCGAAGACGCCCACCGCAGAGAGCTTGACCGAAGCAGATGGGGCAATCGAATTCTCGCTTCCCGAGGGCGTGAAGGAAAATGTCGCCCGCTATATCGAGGCTGCGGTGCCGGCAGTGATCGGCACGACGGGCTGGCTCGACCAACTCGATGACATTACCAAGAGAATAAAGGCGGCAGACGGTGCGCTCCTGTACGGAGCGAACTTCTCGATCGGAGCACACGTATTCTTCAAGGCTGCCGAGTACGCAACAAGCTTGGTCGCCGAGCTTCCGGAGTACGACTTGGCGGTGCACGAGATGCACCACAGCAACAAGAAAGATAGCCCGAGCGGGACCGCACTGACGCTTGCCAATCGAGTCATCGCGGCGCATCCGCGAAAGAGCAAGATCGAAACCGCACGATTCGACCGGGCGCCGGAAGAAGATGAGCTACACGTCAGTTCGACACGAGGCGGGGCGGTACCCGGGACCCATACGCTCTATCTCGATTCGCAAGCCGATACGGTAGAAGTACGCCATACGGCACGCTCGCGCGAGGGTTTTGCACTCGGGGCGGTTCGGGCGGCGGAGTGGCTCGTCGGGAAGAAGGGCGTTTTCGAAGTAGAAGAGTTTATCTCTGAGCTCTTGGAAAGGTAGGAGGAGCAATGCTTACAGGAGTGTATACGGCCTTAGTGACCCCGTTTCAATCCAATGGATCAATCGATGAAGACGCGCTTCGCAGTCTCGTTGACATTCAAATCGAAGGTGGGGTGACCGGGCTCGTCCCGATGGGAACAACCGGAGAAAGCCCAACCGTCACCCATGAAGAAAACATCAAGGTAATCGAGATTGTCGCGGACCAGGCCAACGGTCGCGTCGAAATCATTGCCGGAACCGGCTCAAACTCCACCGCCGAGGCGGTACGAATGACCGAACTCGCCGCAGAGGTGGGAGCAACGGCGACCCTGCAGGTCACGCCCTACTACAACAAACCGACACAGCAGGGGCTCTACGAGCACTTCTCTACCGTCGCGAAGTCCGGTGGCCTTCCGGTCGTGGTTTACAATGTTCCGGGACGTACCGGCCGCAACATCGAGACCAGCACGATCCTCAAACTTGCGGAAATCGACAACGTGGTCGCAGTAAAAGAGGCAAGCGGGAGCATTCCTCAGGTAATGGAGATCATTGCGGCACGGCCGAAAGGGTTCGCCGTCCTGTCGGGAGACGACAACATCACCCTACCCATTATGGCGCTCGGAGGCGACGGTGTCGTGAGCGTCGCGAGTAACATCGCTCCCAAAATGATGAGTCAAATGGTGCGGTCGCACCTCGATGGAAAGCTCGAAGAGGCTCGAGAGCTCCACTACAAGCTGCTGCCGCTGTTCAAGCTGATGTTCTTGCAGACCAACCCGATTCCGATCAAGTACGCTATGGCCCGGGCAGGGCTGATCCAAGAAGTGTACCGACTGCCGCTCGTCGGTCTCGAGTCGGCAGACAAGCGCGTTGCAGACGAAGTATTGGACCGCGTCTCACCCGAGTAGAACTGCCGCGAGCTCGCGAAACCGCTCGGGAGCAACCCGCTCGGCCCGCTCGTCGCGGCCGATCCCAACGCGGTCGAGTGCCGCCTCGAGGCGCTCGCCGGAGTAGCCGGTTGCCTCGACTGCAAAGCGAATGTTGTTGCTAATGGTCTTGCGCCGGTTCTGGAAGAGCGCGCGCGCGAGGGCCGATGCGAGGAGGCGGAGATCGAGCTCGCCACGAGCTGCCCGCCCTGTTTGCACGGAACCGACGTGTGATCCTGGATCGATGATAACGATCGACGAGACCACGTCGGGGGCCGGGTAGAAGTTACCGTGGGAGAGATCGCCGGCGCGCTTCGTCGTACCGGCAAGCGCGCAGAGGATCGAGAGCGGCGAGTAGTCTTTGCTTCCCGGGCGAGCGACCATGCGCGCAGCCATCTCCCGCTGTACCGTGAACGTCATACGTCGGACTTCGGCGTGCAGCACGCGAGACTCGAGAATGGTCGAGATGATTGCCGCCGCCGAACGGTAGGGTAGATTGCCGACGATGCGTTGCGGCGGATGTGCCTCTTCGCGGGTGAGCGTTTCGACCGCGTCACCGGTGACAATGCGAACATCGCTGCCAAAGCGCTCGGCGATGACCCCTGCAAGGCCGTGATCGACCTCGAAAACAGTCACACGTTTCGCGGCGGCCACCAAGAGCGTTGTGATAGCCCCGAGCCCCGAGCCGATCTCCCAGACGTCGTCTTCCTGTTCGATCCCGGCAAGCCCTACAATGCGCTCGCGTGCAGCCCTGCTTGTCATGAAATTTTGGCCCCAACGCTTCTTGAGCGCGAGGCCTCGCTCAGAGAGTAGTGAACGAATCTTTGTCGGGCTGTCGTCGAGCTCGCACCAGGCTGTCACCCACCCGATGATATCGATAGTAGCTCCCCAGAACCAGCCCAGCGAGCAGAAGGAGTGCCGCCGCACCGATCACTACGGGCGTCAACCGGCTTGCGGCAGGCTCCGAGAACTCGATCCCGGGCGCCTTTGCAAACGCACGGCCAAGCCGTGAGATGAGCGTCGAGAGGCGTTCGAGAAGCGGGACAACGAGCAAGTAGAGCCAGGCCGCGTCGGCGACGACTATCACCGCCCCGACCATCATAAACAACAACACAAGCGGGCCAAGCACCGCCGTCGCCACAATCCCCACCGGATAGACCGCCCCGAATGCAGCAACGACCAACGGCAACGTCGCAATCTGCGCGCCCGCTCCGGCTGCCAGCGGCCCCAACACGGCCGGCGGAACCGACGCCTTGCCCCACCGCAGCAGGATTGGCGAGAACACCGCAATGCCCGCGAGGCTCGCATACGAGAGTCCAAACGCCAACGAGAACGCCCCTTCAGGCGCCACCAGAAGATGAGTGAGGAAAGTCGCTGCAAGAAGATCAACCAGGGCTGGGCGCCTTCCGACGAGACGAGTTGCTGCACCCGTGGCAAGCAGGAGCGCAGCCCGCACGAGACCCGGTCGCGGCCCGATGAGCGCGACGTAGAAACAGGCCGCAGCTACCGCGACAACGAGCCCGCTCTTCTTTCCGATCAAGCGCGTGGCGATCGCGCCGGCGGCAACCGAGAGCACTCCGAGATGCATTCCCGAAAGCGCGAGTAGGTGAAGGGTGCCCGAGCGACGAAACGAGGAGAGGACCGCGGGCGAGAGCAGATCATCCTCGCCAAGGAGGAGCGCAAGCAAAAGCGGTGCCGCCTCGCCGCCGGAGCGTAACACCCTGTCGCGTACACGATCGAGGAGATACGCGCGGGGAGTTGTTTCGGAGAGCGCGGTTGCGGACGATGCCTGGTAAACGACGGCTGCGTCGGTGCGCCGGGGCGCGCGGGCGGGGGCCAGACGGAAGCGGTATCGCCACCCCGCAACGAGGGTCGCCTCACGGGGAACGCGAATCGAGGCGGTACCGCGAGCGCTACCCGAGACGGTTGCGTCGCCGGTTGGGGAGGCGGCCCCGGCCCATTCGAGACGGACTCGCGCAGTCGTTGAATTGCCCGACTGCGATACCCGCTCGACCGTTCCCTCGAGGAAGGCTACGGGGGCGGTGGTAGGCAGGGCCGGCGTTCGCGCGGCGGTGGACCGCAACGAGGCGTTGTATCCGATCAGGAGCGCCACGGCGCAGCAGGTGAAGAGGACCCCTACGCGCGAAAGTGGCGATAGGTCGCCTGAGTCCGTGCACTTTTGCGCGGGAAAACCAAGAAACGAGATGCCGACTGAAGCTGTTACAAACGATAGAAGTGCAAGTGCCTGTGGAGAGAGCCCTCCATGATAGCCGGCTACCGCGACCGCGGCAGCCGGTATCAGTGGACTCACTGCGAGACTTGGTCCAACGCCTCTCGCGCTGCCGCCTTGACACGTCGCGAGTAGTTCAACAGATCAACGTAGAAAAGCGCATCGTAGGCAACCTCGTAGCCTAAGCGTCCGAGATTGGTCACCACCGCAAGCATGAGCTGCGTGTCGTAGGGACGATCGTTCTCTGCATAGATGTTCAACAGATCGAGGAAGGCCGTCAGGCGAACCGCGGCCCGCTCACTTCCCGTGGTTCCAAGTGCCGCGATTGACTCGAGGACCCACGTCTTGGTCGTGCGGCCTTGCTCGTAGTCGGCAAACGTCTGCTCGAAGTGCAGAACCAGTGCTTCGGTGGCATCTGGATAGGGAATGTCGGCAAAAGTCTGCGCAGCACGATATCGAACCTGGCGTTTGGCCTCGATCTGATTTGGGTCGCGCGTTACCTCTCGGACTGCCCGATTGAGGACGCGAAACGCGATCTCTGCGCGTTGTTGATCGCTGAGCTCTTCGTCCTCGAGAAAGTAGTCAAGGGCTTCGAGTCGGCGAGCGATCTGGCGTTCATTGATTGTGCGATGGGCCAGCTCGGCGTAATCGCCCGGAAGTTGCTCCATTGCGGCTCGTGCGTCCCGTGTGATTACGTCGGTCATTCCCACGAGCTGTACGTCGAGCAGCACAGAGAACGAACTGTCGTCGGCGAGACTGCCAAGCGTGATGACGGCGTTTCTCATCACCTGCTGGTCGGGAGCGACGCCTCCCCGATAGAGGTTCGCCTGTGCCTGAACCCATCCGTTTAGGTCGAGGATGACCTCGGCGTTGCCGGGCGCGATATCCCTCAAGACCTCGAGGATTCGAATTCGAAGGGTGTTTCCCTCGAACTCATCAAAGAGAGTCCAGAGCACACGAGCCGCGGGCTCAAACTGGCCCTCTTCAATACCGTCAATCGCTTCGGCCGCGATATCCTGAAGAATTTGGCTTTCGGCAATATCCTCGGAGTTCGTGAGAACATGCTGAACGGCCTGCACGTAGAGCGGGCCAAGCTCTTCTGCAGTCAGCCGGTCTGCCGTCTGCAGTGTTTGAAGCTTACCCGCCGGTCCGGCGTCCCGGAACCGGTCTTGGTAGGCCTGGAGAGCGCGATCCTGTGCCACTACGCTCGAAGCGACAACGACAGCCAGCGCAACCATCGCCGACAGAGTTCTGCGGTTCATTCTTCCTCCTGTCCCACTACCCTATACGCGGGTTAGTGCGATCTGAATTCAGCAGGCGGCTAGGTACGTGAGACGGCCGCTCGCCGTTCGGCATCTTGAAAGATCCCGTAGACGTAAAGCAGAATCGCATTCTTCATCGACGGCGAAGGTTCCTTGGCCTGGATGTGCAGAATGGACACGTTTTTGTTTTGCTTAAACGTCACACCTTTCACAATACCAGAAAGTATCACCGTTTTATCAAAAATCTCAGTTTGAAGTTTTACAGGTATTCCAGGTTTTGCACGTCCGCCGACCATAACGGCCGCGCCGTCCTCCGAGATGTCAACAAACCGGCAGCGATACCCCCCCGTAGTCTCGCGGTCCTCGTCGGTGTTTTGGATGCTCGAAAGCGGAAAGAGATAGCCCACGGTGTTGAGCGCAGCACGGATCGAGCCGCGCTTTTGAGCCCGAATGAGTTTCTCAGAGTGGGCGATATGGAGGATAGGAAACTTCCGGTTGAGGTAGTCTCCGATGACGCGCGACTCAAACCGGTACCCCGCGTCTTCCGGACGCCAGAAGTAAACGTTGATCTTGTGGTTTTCCCAAGAGAAGCCGGGCGGCAGCGCTTTTCCGGTCGGATAGCTTACCGCCAGGTACTTGCGCATGTTCTCTACCACCTTCGAGCTGTAGACACTGCTGCCCTGGAAGGTGATACGAATCGGCTGCTGCGCGGTGATACTTCGGGACGAGGTGATACCAACTCGGTACTTTGGTAGGTTGAACTCGACCCGCTTGCGGAACTCGAAGAGCTTGTTCAGAAAATGGGCCGATTCGGGCTCGTTCTCCTCGCCCCGCGAGCGAAACCGGATTACTGTGCCCCGGATGCAACGATCGAGTGTCTTTTCAGACCAAAATAGAGATGTCGGATCCTTGAGGTTGTTCTCTACAGCGACGTGCCGTAGGAGGTTGAGTTCGCGAATGCGAAACCCCGACTCCTTGCCTTTTACGTAAAACTGCAGCCAGGGAAAGCCAAATCCACCGTTGCGTTGGACGTAGACTATGAAGCCAACGATCAAGAGTGCTACTATCCCTAACGCTATCCACATGAAAAAACGGCTCCCACTCAGCCAGACTCTACGACCATGATCGTCGAACGAGCGTAAGATCTCAACGAATTTCCTTATCAGTCAAATTGGAGTATATCTTGCAAATGACCGTCCGCAAAGAGTTTGCTCTCTTGTTCAGCGTCCTCTTCCTTCCTGGAATAGTCTCCCAGTTCGGCGGTGTGGACGGCTCGCTATTCGAGAGCCTTTACTACAACCTGCAACTACTCGTGGTAAGCATTCCGCAAATTCTCCTCGTTATCTCCGTAAGCGAGCTCCGGAAACCCGGATCTGCCGAGTCCCTCGGCTGGCGGGCCCCCATGCCACGCGACGCAATCTACGCGGTGATCTGCCTCGTCGTGCTTTTTTTCACATCAATCGGTGCGAGCCTGCTCGCCTCACTCGTATCACCGCTCGACGGAATGGCATCTGAGGCGTACGCGTGGCAGTTCTCGAGCTACGAGCTCACGCCGGTTGTTCTGATTTCGATGCTTGCAGTCGGCTACCGAGAAGAGCTCTTTTTTCGTGCCTATCTCTTTGATCGGGGGGCAGAAATCGACGCATCGCCGACCACGATCCTGATAGGTTCATCGCTCCTGTTTAGCCTTGGCCACGCGTACCAGGGCGTCGCGGGCGTGATCGTCACGCTTGTGCTCGGATTTGTCCTTGGTGCGCTCTACATGCGATTTCGAAACGTACACGCCGTGGCGATTGGTCACGGTCTTTATAACCTTTCCATGCTCTTGCTCTCAGGCACCGTCGAGACGTAGCATCGCACCGTTGCTCCTCGCACCCGGCGATAGTATATATGAGTCTATATCGTAGATTTCTTATAAAGCAGGTACACCATGAAGATAGAAACAGGCCGCACACTCTGCCGCTCACTGCTCATGCTTCTCCTCCTCGCATCGGCACTCTTCACGTTTGCAGGTGGCGGGCAGGAATCACAAGCCGTACCATCCGAGCGGGCGCAAACCCAGGTCGAAAGCGGCGAGACCGGCGACGAACCGGCCCTCGATGAAACAACGGTCGCATTGCTCGAGGGAATGGGGGTTCTCCCGCTTGAGTCGCGTGTCCAGAGCGAAAACTTCAGCCTGCCGGCGCTCGACGTCGAGACCCTTTCGCTCACTGAGGCGCTCGGACAGGTAGTTCTTGTGAACTTCTGGGGCACGTGGTGCCCCCCGTGTCGCGAAGAGATGCCCTCGATGCAGATACTCTACGACGAGTTCGCCGAGTCCGGCCTGGAAATGCTCGCGGTAAATGTACTCGAGAGCAGGGAGGTCGCCGCGGCATTTATCGACGAGTTCGGGTTCACATACCCGGTGCTCCTTGACAGGGATGGCCGCGTCGGTTTGACCTATGGGGTGCGCGGGTATCCGACGACCTACATTATTGACCGAGAAGGCTTTATCATTGGCGTCAAGATGGGCTTTCATGATTGGTCGACGCCTGAGGTGCTCGAGAATATGCGTGCACTACTCGAACAGGGAGCGTAAATGGCATTGAACAACGACATTTTTACCGCAGGACTAACCCCACCCGACTACGTAAACCAAATTCGAAACTACCGATCGTTTGTTCGCGAGCTAAACGAGCAGATCGAGGTAGACCAGAAGTGGGTCGATGGTTTCGCTGCGGAGCTTGCGAAACGGCCGGACATCAAGGGCGCCACGTTTATGAGCGAGGATTGGTGCGGCGACGCTGCGTGCAATCTTCCGGTTCTTGCCAAAATCTGTGAGAAAGCGGAACTCGAGCTGCGTGTCATCCGCGGATCTGAGCAACCGGAGCTCAACTCCTACTACGAGGACGATGGGACCGACCACATTCCCGTCTTTTCCATCTGGAGCAGCGACTTCACCGAGATCATCCGCTGGGTCGAGGCACCGGAGGGCATTCAACAGAAAAAAGACGCTTGGAAGACGCTCAGACCCGAGTTTATGGAACTCTACGAAAAGCGAGAGACCGATAAGGATGCAGCAAAGCAGTTTGCAAAGCTCTACATGGAGTTCCTGGTCGAGATGGCGGCGTGGTACCGCGAGGGCGGCTGGAAAGAGGTCTGCGACGAGATTACCGCGCTCCTTCGGGCCGTATAGCGCGCTACGCGCCCGGGAGGGCGCCCGCGTGCCAATAGCGACACCCGTCGTGGGGCCTCGTAGGGTCACGGCGTGATTCCCGTGACCTGTCCTGACAAACAGCCTGATCGTTCTTCCATTCCTCGTCGCCGTTGGCATTATCTGCGGCTCTCTTGAATTTGGAGGGAGTGTAGCCAAGCTGCTTTTTCGCTGGTACGATGTCCGGACCATAAGGAGCTACCGTGAAGAGACTTGTCGAGAACTACGCCGAGCTTCCGCCCCTGCTTCGAAAGCCGCTCTGGCGCTTTTGGCATAGCTGGATCATTTCGCGCGAGAAGCAAGAGGTTGTGATGACCTGCATGAACTACGGCTATGCCGGTGCGGAGCAACCAAACACAATCGAGCTCGAGCAGAAGGATGAAAACGAGCGCTTTGGCTTACAGATGTACGAAAAGGCCGCCTCGTGGACATCGCTCAAGGATAAGGAAGTCCTCGAGGTGGGCTGCGGGCGTGGGGGTGGAGCCTCGTACCTGACGCGCTACCACCTCCCCCACTCTTATACCGGCCTGGACCTCTCGGATCCCGGCATAGCGTTTTGTAACTCCTACCACCAGGTTCACAACCTGAAGTTCGTAAAGGGCGACGCCGAGGATTTGCCCTTTGATGACAACAGCTATGACGCTGTAGTCAATGTGGAGAGCTCCCGCTGCTATCCGCACATCATGCGCTTTTTCTCCGAGGTAAAGCGGGTTTTGCGTCCCGACGGCAGCTTTCTGTTGACCGATATGCGTTGGAACGACGGTATGCCAAAGCTGCGCGAGCAAATCAAAGAGGCCGGCTTTGTCGTTGTGGAGGAAGAGCCGATCCGCGAAGCGGTGGTACGCGCACTCGATACCGACAATTCACGGAAGAAAACCCTGATCGGGCAACGGATTCCTAAGTTCCTGATCAAGGCGTTTGGAGAGTTTGCCGGTGTTCAAGGGTCAGGACGTTACCGCTCGTTCGCCGACGGCTCGATGGAATATTGGAGCTTTCACCTCAAGCACGCGTAGCAAGCCAGGCCGAACCAAACCCAGGGAGCTCGATGCCGTTATCGGGGTCGAGCACAACCTCCTGGCCTGCGAAGAGCGAGCGGTACCGACCATGTCCCGCTTCTGGAACATGAATGGTCGTTGGTTTTGGAGCGATGTTTATCGCGATTACGACCCGCTCGCCATTCACTCCCGTTCGCATAAACGCGAGGCTTGTGTTATCAAGCGCAAGCTTCTCGTATGACCCGCCCAGGAGTACTGGATGCGCCTGGCGCAGCTCATTGAGCGTTGATGTAAAATCACGCACATCCCCTGGCTCGATGACACCACCGGACACACTCTTTTTTTCAACCTCGGCCCAAGTTGGTCGCAAGCCTGCGTCCCCGTCGCTCTTAGCCCCCTCGATCCCAAACTCACTTCCGTAGTAGATCGAAGGGTGACCCGGCATGCCCCAGAGAAGCGCGAGAGCGGGAAAGAGGTGGCGCTTGTCGTGCAACGACGTCGCAAGCCGATCTACGTCGTGATTGTCACTAAAGTTGTAAGGAAGCTTCCCTCGTCGCATCGCGTCATCGAAGAGGCCACCGGAGGCAAAGAGACGCCCGAGGCTGTGGGCGATCTCAAAGAGATTCGCGTCGTTACACGAAGACCAGAGTCCTTTGTAGCACTCGTAGTTGGTTATGCTGTCAAGACGTCCCTGCTCGAGAAAGCTCGCGTAATCACCGTGGATCACCTCGCCAAGCAGGAAAAAACCGTCCCGCTTGGCGTGGACTCGCTGAGAAAGCTCGTCCAAAAACGAAAAGGGAAGCGCATAGGCCACGTCGAGCCTTATGCCGTCAATCCCGAACTCGTCGATCCATCGTTCGGCCGCGCCTATGAGGTGTGCTCGAACGGCGGGTTCCTCGTGATTGAGTTCAACCAGCTCCTCCACGCCCTCCCACCCGTCGTACACAAGGCCGTCCCCAAAACGATTATCCGAGTCAAACCGCACATTTCGAAACCACGAGTGGTACTCAGACGCTTCCCGCTTCTCTCGCAAATCGGTGAATGCCCAGAAGTCGCGCCCGACGTGGTTAAACACACCGTCAAGCACCACCTTGATGTCAAGCCCGTGGGCGCGCCTGACGAGCTCGGCAAGAGCTTCGTTCGTCCCGAGCCGCCTGTCTACTGCAAGGTAGTCTGCCGTATCGTAGCCGTGCGAGCTCGAGGCAAAGAGCGGGCCGAGGTAGAGCGCATCAAAACCGAGCGCCCGAACGTAGTCGAGGTGTGCGGTGACCTCGCGCAGTCGCGGCGTTGGCTCCGATTGAAAATCGGCTTGATGCGGCGCGCCGCAGAAGCCCAACGGGTAGATGTGGTAGAACCTCATATCTCAACAGGTACCGACGGGCGTATCGCGTGTCAATGCACCAAGACTCGCGGCGAGCAAGACCGCAGTCAATCGGCACTATGAAAATCGGCAACTCGGGTTTACAATGGAGAAAAGGTACAGTATGCAATTAGTTCACCGCTCTATTCCTCGAGAGTTTTTGGAAGTTTTGCCCGAGGGCATGAAGTTTATCCATCGACAGGGCAAAGAGTTTCTCGTTGTAGAAGAGTTGACCTGCCCGGCCGGGCACAGCCTGATGTCGGAGTCGGTTCGCATACACGGCGAGCCCTCGATCGCGATCGCAATCAGACGTGCACGCGCGACGAACAGGCTCTTTGTGGATGCATTCTGGGGCAGTCACGCAAAGCTATACGATTTTATGCCTGAGCCGGGAGAGGCGTTAGAGCTCGCCGAGGCGGTGTGCCCAGAGTGTGGGGTGTCGCTTACGGTCCCAGGGAAGTGTCGCGGGCAGGGGTGTGACTCCGAGCAGCGGATCGAGTTACAGCTTCCGCGGGCCGGTGACCGCATCTCGGTCTGCGCTCGGGTCGGCTGCCCCGACCATCGACTCGAGGTAGGGGGCGTACCAAAGCAGGTGAATGAAATCGTGAATGAGATCAATTTTTTCGGCTATGGAGAGGACGAACAGTTCAATGGCATCTAAACCAGAGACACGAAACTACGTTTCGATCCACGCGGCACTCTGCAAGGGGTGCCGTGTTTGCATCGAGGCATGTCCGAAGCACTGCATTGTGCTCGGCTCAAAGATAAATCAGCTCGGCTACCAGTACGCGCGATTCGAGAAGGACGCCTGCACCGCATGCGGGCTTTGCTTCTACTCGTGCCCGGAGCCCGGCGCGATTACCGTTTACAAGGACGAGCCAAACGAGGAGGCCTCGTGAAGCAGCTCATGAAGGGAAACGAAGCGGTCATTCACGGCGCGCTCTTAGGTGGCGCGACCCACTTCTTTGGCTATCCGATAACCCCGGCAAGCGAGATTGCCCACGCAGCTGCAGATCTCTTTCCGAGAAGCGGGCGTCACTTTCTGCAGGCAGAGAGCGAGGTTGCAGCGATCAACATGCTCTACGGCGCTTCCGGCGCGGGAGCGCGGGTTATGACCGCGAGTAGCGGTCCCGGGATCAGCCTCATGGCAGAAGGCATCAGCTACATCGCGGGTGCCGAGCTACCGTGCGTGATCATCGACGTACAACGGGCGGGCCCTGGTCTTGGAAACATCTGGCCCGAGCAAAGCGACTACAACATGGTTGTGAAAGGCGGCGGGCACGGAAACTACAGGAACATCGTCCTGGCGCCCCATTCGGCGCAGGAAATGTGTGAGATGACCGCCCAAGCATTCGAGCTGGCAGACCGCTACCGCGCGACGGCCTTTGTTCTGACCGACGCCTACATCGGCCAAATGATGGAACCGGTCGAGCTTGCCGCAGAGGTGAGCCACGGACAATACAAACCGTGGGCGCTCTACGGAACGGCGGAGACCAAAGACAACTTGATTACTTCGATCTACATGAGCACTGCCGGTCAATCGGCTCACAACTGGAAGCTGCACGACAAGTACGTGCAAATGGAGCAAGAGATCACCGATTGGGAAGAGACTGAGGTCGAGGACGCTGAGCTCCTCTTTGTGGCCTTTGGCATTAGCGCTCGACTCGCCCTCTCTGCCGTGCACGAGCTTCGCGCGCAGGACGTCAAAGTAGGCCTCCTTCGCCCCAAGACGCTCTTTCCCTTCCCCAGAAAGCGCCTAGCGCAGCTCGCCTCGCAAGACGTGCGCGAGGTCGCGGTGGTCGAGCTCAACGACGGGATGATGGCGGACGACGTACAGCTCGCAATGCCGAACACGCGCGTGCGAAGGCTCAACTGGCTCGGGGGTCAGGTGCCGACCGTGGCAGAGATTCTCGAGCGAGTTCGCGAAGGAGCACTACGATGATCAAGCTCGACAAACCAGAGAGCTTTTACAAAACGTTTGAACGCAAGGGCTCCGGCCAAGAGACGACCCACTACTGCCCCGGTTGCGGGCACGGCACCGTCCACAAAATCGTAGCCGAGGCGGTTGACGACCTCTGCGTGCAGGACCGAACCATCTTTTGTAGCCCGGTAGGCTGTAGTGTCTTTGGCTACTACTATTTCGACACGGGCAACATTCAGTGCGCCCACGGCCGCGCTCCTGCAGTGGCAACGGCAATCCGCCGGGTGCACAGAGATGCGATCGTGATTAGCTATCAGGGCGATGGCGATCTCGCGGGCATCGGTACCGCTGAGATCATTCACGCAGCCAATCGGGGCGAGAACATCACCGTTATTTTTGTGAACAACGCAATCTACGGGATGACAGGCGGGCAGATGGCTCCGACCACGCTTCCCGGCCAAAAGACGATGACGACCCCCACCGGTCGCATCGCCTCAGACGGCGGCCCGATCGGCATGGCCGAGATCATGGACGCCATTCCCGCGCCAGTCTACGTCGAGCGCGTGAGCCTTGGCGATGCCAATCGCGTGCTCAAGGCACGAAAAGCGATTCGCAAGGCACTTCAGTACCAGGCAAACGGCGCGGGCTTTAGCTTTGTCGAGGTACTCTCCCCCTGCCCGATCAACTGGAAGAAGAGCCCCGTCGAATCGCGACAGTGGCTGATCGAGAACCTCGAGCCGGTGTTTCCGCTCAAGAAGTTTCGCGACCGTGGCAGCGAGGCCGAAAACGAGACGAGCGTCCCGCACGTTTCGCCCAACCCGATCGTACCGGTCGATGACGAGACCCTTCTCTCGATCCTCACGACGAATCGAGATATTCCGGTGGCAGAGAACCCACCTGAGATTCGCGAGCAGCGCGTGAAGATTGCCGGCTTCGGCGGACAGGGCGTGCTCTCGGCCGGAGTGTTGCTTGCAAACTGCGCAATCAGCGAGGGGCTTCATGCGACGTGGCTCCCCTCCTACGGCCCGGAGATGCGCGGCGGAACGGCAAATGCGAGCGTTATCGTGAGCCCGAATGAGATTGGCTCGCCTCTTGTTACCAACCCGACGACCCTGATCGCCATGAACGGCCCGAGTTTGGACGCCTTTGAGTCACAGGTGGCCCGTGGCGGGCTGATCGTGGCCAACAAGACCCTAATTGAACGAGAGATCGAGCGAGACGACGTTCGGGTCTGTATGATTCCCGCCTCACAGATGGCAAAGGAGATCGGCTTTCAGGGCGCGGCAAACGTAATTCTCCTCACCGCCTACGCGGTGCTCGAGGGATTTCCCTCGCTCGACGTGCTTCGAGCGGTGATTCCCCAGGCGCTCAAGAAGAAGGAGATGGTTGATATCAACCTCGAGATGGTGGAAGCTGCGAAGGCGTTTGTCGAGGGGATGCGGGAGTAGTCGTGCTCATTCTCGCGATCAACCCCGGCTCTACATCGACTAAGCTCTCAATCTTCTCCGACGCCCGGGAAACCCACACCGGCACC
>JBMCTC010000045.1:0-16386 GCA_048624115.1 Spirochaetota bacterium | reverse complement strand
CGTTCTCGATTGCGGATGCAGTCGATAACGGCATGGCCGCCGGCGCACTCTGCCTGACCTACGTCGGAGGGACGTTGATCGAAGAAGCTCCCGGCCAGAAACGCCGGAAGGTCGAGAGTGTCCAAAAGGCGTATCAAAAGCAGCTCGGGTAGCGTTCTCGGGCATAATTCAGGGCTCGCGAAAAAGAGTTGACAGCCCTACCCGGGGGCAGTAGCGTCGAACTGGACGGTAAGTGCAGTAAATGAGCCAGAACCCAAAGCATTACACGCTCAAGCTCAAGTACACGGCGGCAGGCGTGGCATTCGGCCTGCTCTTTCCGACCGTTGCCATAATCCTGACCTACGTTTTTGGCGCCGGAATCAACGCTGTGCTCTCGATTGTCGGACTCGCTCCGATTGTACTCGGCGCTTTCGCGTACCTGCTCGGCGCGCGAGAAGTTCGAAGCCTCGAGCACTTGACTGAGCTCCAAGATCGGGCGGCGAGTCGAACCTCCGCGATTCAGAGCATGCTCGACGTAACGGGCGACGGATTCTTGACCTTCGGCGAGGACCTGAGTGTGCGACCTCAATACTCGAAACCGTGCGAACAGATATTTGGCGGCCCGATCGCCGGCCGAAATGTTGCCGCACTGCTCTACGCAGACGAGCAACAGCGAGCCGACTTCGAGGACGGTGTAGCGCTTTTCTTTGCCGGAAAAGCAAAGGCCGAGGTGATCTTTGGCCTCGTTGACACCAATGTCGAGATTAGCGATCGAGCGATCGAGCTTACCTTCCGCGCTATCGACGACGCGACGGTCATGTGCGCACTCGTAGACGTGACCGACCGAAAACGGCTCGAGGCGGAACTTGAGCTCCAGAACCGCCGTCGCGACTTGATACTGCGCGTCGTCTCAAACCGGAAGTACTTCGCAACGTTCGCCGAAGAGGCGGTGACGCTCTTTCAGATCCTTGACGCAAAGCGCGACAAACCGGAGCAGTTGGCGGAAGAAGAGACCAACGAGCTCGCGACAAAGCTTCACACATTCAAGGGGAACGCGAGTTTCCTCGGCTTCGAGCGCACCGCGACGGTTGCGCACGACCTCGAGGATCGACTCAACGCGCTGCCCGTCTTGGACGACGACATCGACCTCAGTGCGGAAGTCATTGTCCTAAAGCGGCAGTACTACGAAGAGTACAACGTCATCGAAGAGACGCTCGGTGAACAGTGGATGAACGACATTGCCTCGGTCAGCGTCCCGCAGCGGGTGATTGTGAAGCTCGAACACTACGTTCGGCAACGATACACCACCGACCGGGAGCTCATCGGCGTCATTGAACAGCTGCGGCGAGTGCGGTTGGCGGATCTCTTCTCGCGTTACCCGCAGTTGGTCCGCGACGTGGCCGCGCGGCGAGGGAAGCGCGTGCACGACCTCGAGATCGTCGGCGGGGAGTTTCGCGTGCTTCCTGAACGTTTCGAGCCAATTGTCAACGTCCTCGAACACGTGGCCCGCAACATGGTCGACCATGGAATCGAGACTCCGGATGAGCGAGAACTCAAGGGCAAAGACAAGAGTGGCATGGTCCGACTCGAGCTATCTCGTGCGCCCGAGGGAATTGTAATTGTACTCAGCGACGATGGTCAGGGGATCTCGTTTGGGGCAATCGAACAACGGGCGCGCGAGAAAGGCCTTCTAGACGGGCGCTCCATCAAGCGGGCAGACCTGCTGCGGATTCTCTTTTCGGCGGGTTTCTCGACAGCCGAGGAGGTATCTTCAGTTTCGGGCCGCGGGATTGGCCTGAATGCAGTTCAAAAGACCATTAGCCGCGTTGGCGGAAAGATATCGCTCGAGACCAAGCCTGGCAGAGGCACCACGTTCCGGTTTACGATACCTGAGCGTGCAGCGGGGTACAGTAGACTATGAAAGCAGAGTACGCAAACGTCTTCGTCCACAGCGCGATGAACGTCTTTAGTCACGAGATCGGGATCAAGCTCACTCGGAAGTCGCTCAACAAAAAGGCTTCTCCGGTTCCGAACTTGCCGGTGGCAATTGTCATCGGGATTACGGGAGCGATTCAGGGCCAGGTCGTCTACTCGATGGATGCCAACTTTGCGCACAACGTCACCAAGGCAATGATTCCAAACAAGCTTCCCTCGCAGCTCAAAAAACTGACGAGCAGTGCCGTTAGCGAGATTGCCAACATGATCACCGGTCAGGCGAGTATCGCCATGGCAGGCGAGGATAAGCTGATCCATCTCACGCCTCCCGCAGTCTTTACCGGCACCGACATGCGAGTCGATTTTCTCTCGATCCCGACCCTCAGTCTCTCCTTTATCTCAGAGATCGGATCCTTCGAGATCAACATCGCCTTCGACGAAGGAGATAAGAGATGAAAACCGCCCTAATCGTAGATGACGCAACGGTCATGAGGATCCGGCTACGCGATATTCTCGAACCAAAGTACCAGGTTGTTGCCGAGGCGGCCGACGGTGAAGAGGCAGTTCGTCTCTACGAGAAGCACAATCCCGACTTCGTCACGCTCGACATAACCATGCAGAAAATGAACGGCATCGAGGCGCTCGAACAGATCATGGACAAGCACCAAGACGCGCTCATTGTGATTGTCAGTGCGGTGGGTCAACGGAAGATGGTGTTTGACGCGATAAGCAAAGGCGCGAAGGACTTTATCATCAAGCCATTTGAACCGGAACGAGTGATCGCCGCCATCGATCGACTGTTCGAATAACCCGAGTGGGTTCCATCTCTTCTCGCCCGGCGCTTGTCGTTGGCATCGGCGTGGTCTTCACCGCCTTTTCAGCAATCTTTGTCCGTCTCTCCGATGCGCCACCCCTTGTCATCGCGACCTATCGCATGGGGTTTACGACGCTCTTTCTCGCTCCCGTATTCGCATCACACGCAAGACGTAGTCGCGAACGCGCATCGCGGCGAGCCGTAGCACTTTCGGTCCTCAGCGGCCTCGTGCTCGCAGCTCACTTTGCACTGTGGATAAGCTCGCTCTCGTATACAAGCATCGCGAGCGCGACGGTCCTGGTCACGACACATCCGATTCTCGTTGCGATCCTTGGCTTCCTGATTCTCGGTGAGCAAGTGAGCGCGCGGGGAGCGCTTCTCATGCTCGTCGCGGTGGGCGGAGGGTTCTTGCTCGTCTGGGAGGGTCTTGGCAGAGGCGATGGGTCGTGGGTGGGCGACACGCTTGCGGTGGGCGGCGCGGCGACGGTATCGGTTTACATGCTAATCGGTCGCTACGTGAGACGAGAGCTGTCGGTGCACCTCTACACGATGATTGTCTACAGCGTCGCTTTTGCCACGCTGCTCACGATCACGCTTATCGCGAGGATTCCACTTTGGCCGTACGCGCCGCGAGAGTTTTTGCTCTTCGCGGCGTTGGCGCTCCTGTGCACGCTACTCGGCCATTCGCTGTTTAGCTGGGCGCTTCGCTATCTTCCGACAAGTGTTGTATCGACGAGCATCCTCGGCGAGCCTGTTATCGCATCGATCCTTGCCGCGCTGCTCTTCACGGAGCTGCCCACCCCAACCACGTTGGCCGGGGCAGCAGTTATTCTCGTGGCGATCTTCTTTTTTGTGCGGCTACGGACGCGCACCGGCACGAAGCGGTAGTCCCGCCAGCGCCCACTCACGAACACCACCACGAAGCACCAAGACGTCAGTTACACCACGGGCAATGAGCTCTTCCGCTGCCGCAATGCTCGTCTCTTCGGCGGGACAACTACAGTAGAAGATGATCGTGCGACCACGCTCCGAGAGCCACTCGGCCCGCTGCCCGACTGTCATAAGAGGCACTGAAAGGGCGCTCTGCAAGTGTCCCTCGACATATGCCGCCTCACTTCGAACGTCAACGAGGACACCGTCGCCGGCTTGTACCATCTCGAATGCCTCTTCCGGCCCGATAAGGGCCCCAGGTTCCCGCTGCCCGCCGGCGAAGAGCGCGGCCGAACCAAGCACGAGCACAACTATCAACACAGTCCGACGACTGACCATAGATACCTCCATGTGGCTCAGAATGTATGTGACGGTGCCGTTTCTTGACAACAGAATCGTGCGCGTTATCATCGAAAGCCGATACTTTTGATAGTATATATTAGGGCAAAGAGGGAACCCGTGAACGCCAATTCCTTAGATCTTACGAATGCTCGCTATATCGAAGAACTCTACGAAGAGTGGCTCGTGAACCCCTCAAGTGTCGATGAGGAGTGGCAATCCTACTTTGCAAAACTCGACAACGGCGGCGTTGCCGATGCCGGCTTGGAGTTGCGAGGGGTCACCGCGCGCGGTTCCCAGCATGCCGGCCCCTCAACGTTTTTCGAGGACGCCCATGCGGCTCTTCCCGGGCATGTTTCCGGCGTCTTCCCGGGCGCCGAGGGCAGCACCGAGTACGCGTACAAGCAGAGCCGCGTAAGCAGCCTCCTGTGGGCGTACCGGGACATCGGCTACATTCATGCAGACATCAACCCGCTTAAGGGCTACATCACCCCTGAAATGCGCTACATGTTCTACACGATGGAGGGAACCTACGAGACCCTCGATCTCAAGGATTTCGGCCTTTCAGAGGACGATTTGGACACCGAGTTCTCCGCCGGTCGCTATCTCTCGCCGGAGCGGGATACGTTGCGCAACATCCTCGAGCGCATGAGGGAGATCTACTGCTCGACCTTGGGAGTAGAGATACTGCATATCCAGAACAAGCCGATGAGGCGATGGCTCATCGAGCGACTCGAGAGTCCTGGCTTGCGTCGTGAATGGGGCACGGTAAAAAAGCAGCGGTTTCAAAAAGACCTTATCAAGGCTGAAGAGTTCGAGCAGTTCCTGCAACAGAACTACATTGGGCAGAAGCGCTTTTCGCTCGAGGGCGGCGAGGTTCTCGTGCCCGCAATACGGTACCTCATTGACAGTGCGGCCGACCACAGCCTGCAGGAGATCGTGATTGGTATGGCCCACCGCGGCCGACTAAACCTCTTCACGAATGCGCTACGAAAACCGGGGGTAGAGGTCTTCTCGAAGTTCGAAGACAGCTATCAGCCCCAGATGTACGGTGGTAGCGGTGATGTGAAGTACCACCTCGGGCACAGCTTTGATATCGACACCGGAGACGGCCGTCAGATCCACATTAGCCTGGTTGCCAATCCGAGCCACCTCGAGGCGGTAGATGGCGTAGTAGAGGGCAAGGCGCGCGGCATCCAGCGGCTTCGGGGTGACAAGAACCGAAAAAAGGTGTTACCGGTCCTGATACACGGAGACGCAGCATTTAGCGGTCAGGGCGTGGTTGCAGAGACATTCAACCTGAGCCAGCTCAAGGGCTACCGAACCGGCGGTACCGTGCACATTATCGTAAACAACCAGATCGGCTTCACGACGGCAAGCCGAGATGCACGCAGCACGTTCTTCGCGACCGATGTCGCCAAGAGCCTTCCCTGCCCTATCTTTCACGTCAACGGAGACGATCCCGAGGCGGTTGTCCGCGCGGTTGACCTCGCGATGCGATTTCGCCAGAAGTTCGGCTACGACGCGGTGGTCGATATTCAATGCTATCGGCGACTCGGACACAACGAGGCGGATGAGCCGAGCTTTAGTCACCCGATGATGTACAACATCATCAAGGGGCACCCGAGCGTGCGCGAGATCTACGGCAAGAAGCTCTCCGAGGAAGGCACCTACTCTCAAGATGAGCAACAGGCGTTCAAGGAAACCTACCGGGGTGTGCTCAAGGAAGAGCTCCAGAAGGCGCGAGACGGTCAAAAACCAAACCTCAACGATGCGTTCGCAAAGGGAGAGTGGAAGAAGTTCACCAGGCAGTACAGCTTCGAGGCTATAACCACCACCGTCGCGAAGGATCGGCTTGACCACGTTGCCTCGGTACTCGCGACCGTGCCGAAAGACTTCAACCTCCATCCGAAGCTCAAGCGATTTGTAGCCGACCGACAGAAGCGCTGGGAGGATGGAACCACGATCGACTGGGCCTTTGCCGAGAGCCTCGCTTTTGGAACGCTCCTCATGGAAAACTTCCCAATCCGATTGAGCGGAGAGGACTCGGCACGAGGAACGTTTAGCCAGCGGCACGCGGTCTGGTGGGATGTAAAGAGCAACGTGCCCAAAACACACGTCGCGCTTCGCGATCTCTCAGTCGATCAAGCCTACTTCAGCGTCTATGACAGTCCGCTTTCCGAGTATGCGGTTCTGGGTTTTGATTACGGATACTCACTCGCCCAACCAAACATTCTCGTCATGTGGGAAGCGCAGTTCGGCGACTTCGTAAACGGCGCCCAAGTCGTCATTGATCAGTTTATTGCGGCCGGCGAGAGCAAGTGGTTTCGAAGCTCCGGCCTCGTGATGCTCCTTCCTCACGGCTATGAAGGACAGGGACCGGAACACTCGAGCGCCCATCTCGAGCGATTTCTCCAGCTCTGCGCAGACGACAACATGCAGGTCTGCAATCTCACCACACCTGCACAGTACTTCCACGTGCTGCGACGACAGATGCTTGCGAACTTCCGAAAGCCGCTCATCCTCATGACGCCAAAGAGTCTTCTACGACTCAAACAGTGCGTATCATCGATTGAGGAGCTTACCGACCGCGGCTTCCATACGGTCATGGATGACCCAAATCCGGCGCTTGAGACTGAGCGGCTACTGGTCTGTTCCGGGAAGGTCTACTACGACCTGGTCTCCCGTCGCGAAGAGCTTCAAGACAAGAAAACCACTATTGTACGACTCGAGCAACTCTACCCCTTCGATCGGGCAACCTTCGCGACAGTGATCTCAAAGTACGAGAGCGCGAGTGAAGTTTGCTGGGTTCAAGAAGAGGCCAAGAATCACGGGGCATGGTTCATCGTTCGCGACTTCATTCAAGAGCAAGTCGGCGACCGGCCGCTCAAGTACATTGGGCGGGCTCCATGCCCGAGTCCCGCCACAGGTTCGCACAAACAGCATAAGGAAGAGCTTGAGAGCCTCCTTGCAGCAAGTTTCGCATAAAGGAAATATGGCATGAAGAAGGAAATCGAGGTGCCCGAAATTGGCGAATCCGTGTCCAGCGGGATTCTCGCGGTATGGCTCAAGGACAACGGTGAATCGGTAGCTGAGGGAGAAGAGATCTTCGAACTCGAGACCGACAAAGCCACCCTCGGGGTGCCGAGCCCAGCCGCAGGCAAGTTGACCCATGGCGCAAGCGAGGGCGACGAGGTGAATGTTGGTCAAGTCGTTGGCCGGATCGACACCGACGGCGCCGCATCGGCCAAAGACTCAGAGGACGGTTCGAAGGAAGCACAGTCGGACGCCGAACAGAACAAAGCGAGGGCGCAATCACAGCCCAACGAAACGGACGAGACCAATGAGACGCTCTCGCCGGCGGTGAGACGCGTCGTGGAAGAGCACGATCTCGATCCGAGTACGATCACGGGCACCGGAAAAGACGGTCGCATCACCAAAGAGGACGCGCTGTCGGCAGTAAAGAGCGGTTCCCGCTCGGGTTCCGGCGCGGAGAGCAGCAAGGTCGGGGCGGATTCAAAGAGCACGGGCGCACCCAGCACGCAGCCCCCGGCGCTCGGAGCGCCACAGATGCCAACGAACGAGCGACAACGTCGCGTTCCGTTGAGCACGCTGCGTAAGCGGATTGCCGAAAATCTCGTCTACTCGCGTCAGAGCTCGGCCCACGTAACGACCTTCAACGAGATCGACATGAGCTCAATAATGGCGGCTCGGTCAAAGTACAAGGAGTCGTTCCAGAAGGCGCACGGTGTTCGCTTAGGTTTTATGAGCTTCTTTTTGAAAGCGGCTCAATACGCGCTTCAAGCATTCCCCGAGGTCAACGCATACCTCGACGGTACCGACGTCCTCTACAACGACTACGTGAACATTGGTGTGGCACTCTCGAGCGAGAAGGGACTACTCACGCCCGTTATCAAGGATGTCGCGGCAAGAACGTTCGCAGACATTGAGGCGCAGATCATCGACTTTAGTGAGCGTGCGAATAAGCGTCGGCTCAAGCCGGACGAGATGGTTGGCGCGACCTTCACAATAAGCAACGGCGGAGTCTTCGGAAGCCTGCTCTCCACGCCCATTCCGAGCCCGCCACAGACCGCGGTTCTCGGAATGCACGCAATCGAGAAGCGTCCGGTCGTGGTGAACGACGAGATCGTAGTCAGGCCGATGATGTACGCCGCGCTCACCTATGACCATCGGATGATTGACGGTCGCGAGGCGGTTCTGTTCCTCGGGAAGATCAAGGACTTCATCGAAGACCCAGCTCGCCTCTTGCTCGCCCTGTAGGCAACCGGCTCGCAGCGAGAACATCCTCGTGACGACACACAAAGGAGATCATTTTGCCAGATCAAAAGCAGTTTGACGTAGCCGTAATCGGCGCAGGTCCGGGTGGGTACGTCGCCGCGCTCCGCGCCGCACAGCTCGGCCTCTCTACCGCCATCGTTGAAAAGCGCGAGAGCCTCGGTGGAACGTGCCTGAATATCGGCTGTATCCCGTCCAAGGCGCTCCTTGACTCGAGCGAGCTCTTTGCCCGCATTCGCGACGAGGCAACCGAACATGGAATCTCGGTGGGAACACCAAAGCTCGACCTGCAAAAGATGCTCGAACGAAAGGACGCGGTTGTCAAAAAGCTCACCGGAGGAGTGAAGCAGCTGGTCAAGGGCAGAAAGATCACGCACATCGAGGGTATAGGCTCACTGAAGAGCTCGACCGAGATCGTCGTTGAGAGCAACGACGGCAGCAAGCAGACGGTCCGCGCGCAGCACATCATCTTGGCTTCGGGCAGCGTCCCAATCGAACTGCCGTTCTTGCCGTTCGACGGAGAAACAGTGGTTTCCTCTACCGAGGCGCCCGAGTTCGACTCGGTTCCGAAGGAGATGGTCGTAGTTGGGGCGGGCGCGATTGGCCTCGAGCTCGGTAGCGTCTGGTCGCGTCTTGGCTCGCATGTCACGGTCGTGGAGATCATGCAAGATGTTCTTCCCGGTTGGGACGGCCAGGTCTCGAAGACCATGAAGCGTGAGCTCGGAAAACAGGGAATCGAGTTCCTGCTCGGACACAAGGTGACGGGACTCACGGGAAAGAGCAAGAAGAAGATCACGGTCGAGGATCCGGAGGGCAAAAAGCTCGAGCTGCCCGCGGACAAAGTGCTGGTTGCAGTTGGACGCCGTCCCTATTACGATGGCTTGGGCATTGAAGAACTCGGTGTGGAACTCCATGAGAAGAGCAAGCGAATCGAGGTAGATGAGCAGTTCAAGACGTCGCTCGATGGGGTCTACGCAATTGGCGACTTGATTCATGGCCCGATGCTGGCACACAAGGCAGAAGACGAGGGCGTAGCCGTTGCCGAGATTATCGCAGGCAAGCCGGGACACGTGAACTACGAGGCGGTGCCCGGCGTTGTCTATACCTGGCCCGAAGCTGCTTGCGTTGGCAAGAGCGAAGAGCAGCTGAAGGAGGCCGGCATTCCCTACGCGAAGGGAGCGTTTGGATTCGCCGCGAACGGACGAGCGTTGGCAATGAACTCGACTGGCGGATTCGTGAAGATTCTCGCGCATAAGGAAACGGACCGCCTGCTCGGTGCTCACATTGTCGGACCGTGGGCAAGCGATTTGATTAGTGAGCTCGTCACCGTGCTCGAGTTCGGGGGAAGCGCTGAGGATGTTGCCCGCATCGTGCACGCGCACCCTACTCTGCCGGAGGCGGTAAAAGAAGCCGCGATGGCGGTAGACAAGAGATCGATACACAGTCTGTAGAAGGAGGAACGAATGGCTGAAGTGAACTACGCAAAGGGACTCGATGGGGTCATCGCCGCAGAGAGTAGAATCTGCAAGATAGACGGTGAGAACGGAAAACTCTTCTACTTGGGCTACTCGATCTCTGATCTGGTTGAATACTGCACCTTCGAGGAGGTTACCTATCTCCTCCTCTATGGAGAGCTCCCGAACAAAGAGCAGCTCGCCGTCTTTAGCGCGAAGATGCGCAACGCTCGCGATTTGCCGGAGCCGGTCATAACCATGATCCGCGATTTTCCGGATAACGCGCATCCGATGGAACTGCTGCAGTCGGTAATCTCCTATCTCTCGAGCTACGTTGAGCACAAGATCCACCACGGCCCACACTGCAACTGTCGTGACACGCTCCACCAGCTCTCGCAGATTGGCTCGGTTATCGCAACCTACTACCGCTTCTCGCAAGGCACAGAGTACGTTGAGCCCCGCCGCGACCTCTCCTACGGCGCCAACTTCCTCTACATGCTTCGCGGAGAGGAGCCCGAACCAAGAGAGGGCGAGATCATGGACAAAGCCTTGATTCTGCACGCGGAGCATAGCTTTAACGCGAGCACGTTTACGAGCCGCGTGGTGGCCAGCACCATGTCCACCTGCTACTGTTCCATCTCCGCTGCGATTGGCGCGCTCTACGGCAGCCTGCACGGCGGGGCGAACGAGAAGGTCATGGATATGGTCGACGAGATTGGCTCAAAGGAAAAGGCTCGCGAATGGGTCAATAATGCGCTCGACAAGAAACAAAAGGTGATGGGCATGGGGCACCGCGTCTACCGTGCCAAGGATCCACGGGCGATCCTCATGGAAGAGTACCTTCGAGAGCTCTCCGAGAAGAAGAACGACTCGAGCTACTACGACACGCTCAAGGAGGTCGAAACGACGTTCCGCGAGCGTATGGAGGAGAAGGGTAAGCCGATTTATCCAAACGTTGATTTCTTTAGCGGCGCGGTCTATCGGACACTTGGTATTCCTACGGTTCTCTTTACCCCGATCTTTGCCATGGCGCGAGCTTCGGGCTGGTTGAGTCACATTCTCGAGCAGCGGAGCGACAATCGCATCTTCCGCCCAAAGGCGCTCTACACCGGTGACACGCTGCGTCGCTTTGTTCCCATCGACGAACGATAGCCCACAGTAAAGCAGACGAAGCCGCCGGCAACGGCGGCTTTTTTATGCCTCGGGCCTCGGGTCCGGCTCCGGCCGTTTCCATGCGAGCGCCTGAACGATCTTGAGAAGTCTGTTTGCCTCAAATCCGTTTACGGCCGCTCTGCCAAGCACGTCGGTCAGAAAGGAGCCCATGCCCTGTGGGCCCTCCTGAGTTGGAATACCGGCTTGATTGATCTGAAGCAACATCTCCCGCACGAGACCACCGAGCTCCGAGCGAGTCAGAGCCCCCTCGCCGCCCGGTGTCCGCCCGCTCGGGCCGGAACGATCCACACCGGCTTGCGCCAGGGAGATCTCGTAGCAGAGCAGCGAGACGGCGTGCGAGAGATTCATCGACGGACATCCGGGCGAGGTCGGGATGGCCACCGCCGCGGAACACTCCATCAACTCCTCGTCATCGAGCCCAGAGCGCTCGTTTCCAAAGACGAGTGCCACCTCCGCGGGCGCGAGTAGAGCCGCGCGCCGGGCGAACTCCCACGGCTGCCAGGCACTCTCTTTGCGGCGCTGCCCGAGTCGACGGGTGGCCCCGACGACCAGCGAGGCGTCGGCTACTGCATCCGCGAGCGTCTCGTAGCGAGTGATGCGCTCGAACACATCACCTGCGCCGATCGACATCGGCCACGCCGCCTCACGGTCAAAGACGCCACGAAGCACAACATCAACCTTCTCGATACCAAAGTTCTTGGCAGCTCGACATGCAGCACCAATATTGCGTGGCTCTTGGGGCCGCGCGAGGATTACTCGGATATGAGAACTCATGAGATCATTGTAGCGATTTTTGGACGACGCAGTCGCTTCCATCGGGATTGTAGCCGCGAAGGAAGCTTCGAGGCAGACGTTGTGCTTCACTACATCGGCTTGTATCGCTAGCCGATCGAGTCGAGGTCCGCTACACCCTGCCGGACGTGGTCAGCCGAGTGATCCAGGGCCGATTTTTCGTCGGAAGAGAGCTCGAGCTCGAGAATCTTTTCGACGCCCTTGGCGCCGAGCACGACCGGGACTCCGAGGTAGATGTCGTTGTACCCGTACTGGCCGGTTAAGTAGGCTGAGGCAGGCGCAATGACCTTTGTGTCGGTCACGACGGCCTCTACCATCTTCGCAACACTTGCGGCCGGCGCGTAGTAGGCACTGCCTGTCTTGAGATAGTTTACGATCTCGCCACCACCGGTCCGCGTACGATCGCTGAGTGCTTTGATCTCATCTGCAGGCAAGAGTTCTGCGAGGGGAAGCCCGCCCACGGTCGTGTAGCCGGAGAGTGGTACCATCGTATCGCCGTGGCCACCAAGCACCATTGCAGAAACGTCACTCGGGAGCGCGCCCAGTTTCTCGGCAATGAAGTACCGAAACCGCGTCGAGTCGAGAATGCCTGCCATTCCGACGACGCGATCGGAGGGGAAGCCGGTGGATCGGAGAATTGCCATCGCAATGACGTCAAGCGGATTCGCTACGGCAATCACCACCGCATTCGGGGCGTACTTCGCAACGTTCTCGCCGGCACTCTGGGCTATACCGACGTTAGTCTTCAGCAGATCCATGCGGTCCATGCCCGGCTTGCGTGCAATGCCGGCGGTATGAACGACAACATCGCTGTCGGCGATCTGGGCGTAGTCGTTTGTACCCACGACGGTGACGGAAAAGTCTTGCGATGGTGACCCGTGTGAGAAATCGGTAGCCTTCGCTTGCGGCAGGCCTTCGACTACATCGACCATCACGATGTCGGCGAGATTCTGCTCTGCCAAGTAATACACGGTCGATGCGCCGACGTTCCCGGCTCCAATAACTGATACTTTAGGCATATCGGCTCCTAGTTGGATGCCGAGAGAATCTCGGCTGTGGCTTTAATGACTTCGAGCTCGTGGACGTTCAGCTTTGGCTCGAGGACCTTCTTGATTCCCGCGGCGCCGAGCATGACAGGCAGGCTCAGAGCAACACCGGAGATCCCGTACTGGCCGTTCAAAACGGTAGAAAGCGAGAGCACCCGATTGGTGTCGCGAACCACCGCTTCGGCCACGTCAACGGCGGCCGCAGCAGGCCCGTAGTAGCTATTCGAACGCTTCGCCAGCTCTACGATCTCATCTCCGGCGTGAAGGGTCTGCTCAAAAAGCTCGGCAATCCGGTCGTGCGGGAGCAGCTTTGCGAGCGGGACGCCCGACACGTTGCAGTAATCGAGAAGCGGCAGCATATCGCTGGAATGAGAGCCAATGACGGTTGCGGCAACGTCTGCCACGTCCGTTCCGAGCTCTCGTGCAATGGCATAGCGAAGCCGGAGCACGTCAAGGTGGCCGCCGAGACCGACTACTCGTTCGCTCGCAATGCCGGACGCATCGACAAAATCCGAGGTCAACCGGTCAACAGGTTCGGTCACGATCAGGACGACGCCTTTATACCCTTTCATCTTTTTTGCAATGTCGATCACAGTCGGCTTGTTGCTCTCGTAAAGGTCACTGCGCTTTTTTCCCGGAGTGCGAATTTCGCCGGCGGCGAGAATCACGACCGACCCGGCAAGAGCATCCTCGATCGCATCGGTCCCGGTGAGCGAGAACTGGTAGTTGCGTAGCGGCGCGGCTTCCATCATGTCGAGCGCCTTTCCCGTAGAAAGCCCCTCTTTTACGTCGTAGAGACAGACATTCCCAATGTTCCGTTCGGCGGCAAAGAAGGCGGTGTTGGCGCCCACGTTGCCACTTCCCACGATTCCAATGTGTGTCATTTCTAACTCCTGTTATGGCATGAATATACCAAACGCAGGTAACCCCGTCACGCACCAAGAAGCAAGAATGCGCATCAAATTGGTCAAGAATTGCCGCGGCCTGCGAGTGTTGGTATTCTTCTGCGAAGATTAGTGACTTGGAGTTTGACATGTCGGACAAGCAGGAACGCGTTGAGAAAGATTCCATGGGAGAGGTGCGGATCCCCGGATGGGCCTACTGGGGAGCCCAAACCCAGCGTGCCGTGCAGAACTTCTCGGTAAGCGAGTATCGCATCCCCAGGGCGATGATAATGGCGCTCGCGTTGATCAAGAAACACGCTGCGAGCGCGAACAAGGCAGTCGGGGCGGTAGAGCCTAAACTTGCCGAGGCGATCATCACCGCGGCGGATGAGGTTCTCGCGGGCTCGTGGGACAAGCACTTCCCGATAGATGTGTTTCAAACCGGCAGCGGAACCAGTTGGAACATGAACATTAACGAGGTGCTCTCGAATCGCGCGAGCGAGATCCTCGGCGAGCCGATTGGAAATCGGTTTCCGGTTCATCCCAACGATCACGTAAACCGCGGTCAGTCGAGCAACGACGTCATTCCTACGGCGGTCCATGTTGCCGATCGCATGGAGCTTCCGAAGCTCATTGAGGCGGTTAGGCAGCTTGCAGCCGGTTTCGAACAAAAAGCAAACGAGTTCAAGGATGTCGTAAAGATCGGACGTACTCATCTTCAAGACGCAGTGCCCATGACCGTTGGACAGGAGTTCGAAGGCTTTGCCACCCAGATGACAAAGAACGCGGAACGGCTCGAGCGCGTGCTACCGAACCTAGAGGAACTCGCACTCGGGGGCACCGCAGTCGGCACTGGACTCAACGCTCATCCTGAGTTTGCGGAAAAGGCTATTTCCGGCATTGCGAAGGAAACGAGCATCCCGTTCAGGGCAGCGGCAAGTCGATTCGAGGCTATCGCCAACCGAGACGCGCAAGTCGAGCTCGCGGGAGCGTTTACCTCGTTGGCAGTTAGCCTTATGAAGATTGGTAACGACCTCAGGCTCTTGGCAAGCGGGCCACGTGCCGGCCTCGGAGAGATCATCTTGCCGTCGCTTCAACCTGGCAGCTCGATCATGCCCGGCAAGGTGAATCCGGTAATCCCCGAAATGATCATCCAGGTGGCGGCGCATATTCTCGGAAAGGCAAACTCGATTGTCACGGCGGGCCAACACGGGCCACTCGAGCTCAACATGATGCATCCCCTCCTCGCATTTGAGACCCTGAGCGCGATCGCGATCCTTACCGAAAGCTGCCGCGCCTTTGCCGAGCGTTGTGTCGATGGAATCGAGGTGGACCGCGAGCGATGTGACTATTGGATCGAGTGGAGTCTCGCGCTTGTGACGCCGCTGGCCACACGGATCGGATACGACAAAGCGGCAGAGCTCGCACACGTGGCATTCGAGCAAAAGCGAACCATCCGCGACGTGGTCCTCGAGGCCAACGTGCTCCCCAAAGACGAGGTCGATGCACTACTCGATCCCAAGGGAATGATCGGATCGTAGGCGCCGAACACCCCACTTAGGCACTTGATGGGCCGGAGTTTGAGAATTACTATTGGAACTCATACTCGTGACCGAGGATGATTGAATGAAGAAGTACGTATGTAACGTGTGTGGCTATATTTACGACCCGGACGAGGGCGATCCCGACGCGGATATCGCTGCGGGAACATCGTTTGACGATCTTCCCGACGACTGGGTCTGTCCGGTGTGCGGAGCACCAAAAGAGGAATTCTCCTTAGAGGAGTAGAAGAATACAAGTTCACCCACTACGCGCGGCGAGCGCTCTACTGGCGACGGTTCTTTTTTTACTCACAAGCTGCGAGGGCGCTCCGGAACAGCTGCGCGACGCTGAACATACGTCAGTTGCGCCGGTACCGGCGCCTGAACCGCGTCATGAACGAATCACGCTGACCTTTGCCGGCGACCTCATGGCCCATCCCCCTAACTTTCGAATGTCAAACTACGATCTCATTTACGATGCTGTGGAAGAGACAATAGAAGCGGCAGACTTGGCGTTTATCAACCTCGAGTTCGTGGTGGACCCCGATCGGCCGATGTCCGGCTACCCGCTCTTTAACGTGCACCATTCCTACGTCGACGCGGCGATCAATGCGGGATTTGACGTGCTCTCACTCGCGAACAACCATACAGCCGACTTTCACACAGCAGGGATCGTGGCCACGGCGGAGTCTTTGGAAACCATTGCGTCCAGCAAATCGATCTGGTATTCCGGTCTCGGTACGCCGGACAGGTTGGAAAGCAAGACGATTGAGCTCGAGGCAGCGACCATCGGCTTTATCTCGATCTCAATGATCTCAAATGAGTGGGCCGGCCGAGACGCATTCTACTTTGTCGGGACGCAGCAAGCACGCGCTGACTTTGTTGATTGGGTCGCGAAGGAACAAGAATCGTTTGACATATACGTTGTCTCGGTTCACGGCGGCGACGAGTATGTGCTCGAACCGAATCCGCAGAAAAAGGAGTTCCTAGAGGCCATTTCGGCGGCGGGAGTAGAGGTCGTGTGGGCTCACCACCCGCACGTGCTCCAGCCGTTTGCCTACGCCCGCCAGGAAGGCGGACAGCTTGGAACGATTATTTACTCGTCCGGCAACTTTGTATCCGGACAAACCTGGCGGCTCACGCCCGACGATCACTCGATTCGCAGAGCCTACACCGGAGACTCCGCCCTGTATCAGGTCGAGC
>JBMCTC010000044.1:0-16632 GCA_048624115.1 Spirochaetota bacterium | reverse complement strand
CTCTATTATCTCGCATTTTAGGTAGTCGCAATTCGGATTACTGGATACACTGGGCGGTATTACGGAGAGAACGTGCGGAAGCGCAAAGCAATTCTTTTGGGACTCCTGGTCACCTCATCGATTCTCGTCGCGCAACAGTTCAGCGAGCAAGAACGTGTCGCCGTGTTTCGCCTGAGCTACTATGGCCAGCCGGTCGTGGAGATTCAGTCGGAGCTACGCATCGAGCTCGAGACGCGTCGCGGACGGTTTTCCCTCTCGGTTCGCGGCACAGGTGTGGAACGCTACGATCAGCTCTTTGACCGAGCATTCCAGCGGGTAGATGAGCGTATTCGAGGCTCCTTTGTGAATCTCGGACGCTTCGAGGTCATAGGTATGGAGCAGCGGTTAGCTGCCGACAGCGTGCCCGACTTCATCGACCTGCTCCAAGACTACCAGGCGAATACGGGTGAGGTGCCCGAGGCGGTTCTGCTCGGGCAGCAGCCGTTCACGGAAGCCGATTTTCGACGGCTCTCGGGGAACTTTGTTGTCGTTGTACCCTCGGTCAGCTGGTACGATCTCGATCGCACCGACGACGGGGATTACGTTGCCGAGATCGAGACCTCGTTTGCCTTTATCGATGTTGAGACGGGCCGCACCTTCGATCAGTTCTCCTTTAGCTCGACCGGCTATGACGAAGATCCCGAAGACGCGGTCTCGGAGGCGGTGAACGAGATTCCGTCCGAACTCTCGTTTCGCCTCCGTGAAATGGAACGCTTCAGGCTCAAGACGGGCATCCTCGAGGTAAATCGTAGGGAAGTCATTATCGAGTTTGGCGGCAACATGGGGCTTCGCGCCGGCGACGAGTATGCGATCGTTGCCGACCGTGTGCTCTCGAATGGGCGAATCGTCTCCGACGAGACCGGGCTGCTCGTGGTAAAGGATGTGCAACGAGACGTGAGCTTTGCAACAATCCTCTACGCGACCCCCTCGGCCCGAGTGGGAGATCAGCTTAAAGAGGTGCCTCGCCGTGGAGTCGAGAATCTACAGCTGGCGTCCCCTCGTGAACATCGAGCTGCCGCTTCGCGGCATCGTGGCGGGAGCATTCCTTCCCGTCAACATCTCGGTGGGCGGCGAGTGGAACCTCTACCTCGGACGTCTCAAGCTCACCCCCAGTGGCACCCTTGGTGTCGGAGGAGCGATCCCGCTCGATCAAGAGCGCTACTCCAAGTCGTTTTATCTTAGCCACCTCGGGGCAACGGGGCGGCTGTCCGGGAGTGTTTTGATTGCGCGTGATATCCTCTTGCACGTAGAAGCTGGGTACGGCTACTGGGTATCCCTGATTTCAGGAGCGTTGGCTGACCGCGGTGGTCCGCTCTCGTCCTACGGCGGATTCATCGTGGGCGGTGGCATCACCATTAAGTAAAGGATGGATTTATCATGAACGTTCGACCTGCCGGTTTCTCTCTCACGCTGCTGCTCGTGGCCGTGCTCGCAGGCTGCGCATCGGCTCCTGTGGCGGCACCCACCGCCTCGGTAAACGAGGTGTACACCGGCGCCGGGCGCGGCGCGACCCTGGGCGAAGCAATAAACGCGGCTAAGATGAACGCAGTCCAGAAGGCGGTCGTCGAGCTGATCGGCGCCGACGCAGAGCAGCAGCATCGAGCCGAACTCGAAGAGGTGCTCTATCAAACGAGGAACCCCAACGCCTTTGTCTTCAACGAGACTATGGAGACCCTGCGACGAGACGGGAGCTTGCTCGAAGAGAATCTCTACTACGAGATCCAAATTCGCGTAAACATGCAGGCCGTCCGCGCGACGCTCTCTGCGAACAACATTCCTCGAAGCAGCGCGGCGAGCACTTCCTCGCCGCAGCCGACGCAAGAGCAATCTGCCGCCGACGGAGACCCGGTCGCTGCAACTCGCCCTCGTGAGGGGAGCTCTATCTTAGCTCCGGTAGAAGACGAGCCGGTGACCCCCGACGAGGAGCGATTTATCTCGCGCTACGTCGATCGAATGACATACATGGTCTACTACTCCGATCGCTCGGTCGAGCGCATGTCGGCAGGCTTTGCCGATCCCGAGTTTCTCATGACAAGTGCGGTTACCCAGGCAAACGCCTATCTTGCCGGACAGGGGAGCCTTGTCGTGGACGCCGGTCAGGTCGAGCGTCTCAAGGAAGATCAGCGGCTCATCTACGAAGAGCAATCGGGGCAGGCGCTCTCGCTCCTGCAGTGGGTGGCGCGTGGACTCAATGCCGACGTATACATCGAGCTCGATGCCGAAGTCTCCGGAACGCTACGCAACGGGAACTATTACGGCACCGCAGATGTGACGTTGAACATGTTCGAGACATCCACCGGACAGATCATGGGCTCGGTGGTTCGGCAGAGCCCCGAGACCTTTAGTCGAGTCAGCATCGAGGACGCTGTGCAAAACGCACTCTCGAGTACCGTCTACCAGGCCATGCCCTTTGCGGTATCGATGGCACAAGACCAGATGGAGCGCATGCTCACCCGCGGTATTCGTTACGAGCTTACACTGCAATCGGCACCCGACGCCCGGACGCTCAGTCGTTTCCGATCTGAGATGAATCGAGATACCCGCGGGATCGCGACCGTAAGCTCATCGCCGGGAGAGGTGCTCTACGAGATCTTTTTTATTGGAAGCACCGACGATTTGATTGATATGATTTTTAGCGTTTCGGACCGCGTTGCCGGTCTCGAAGATATTGATCTGGTAGTAAGCCGCGGAAGATCACTGGTCTTTGACGCGGGTCTGTAAGGGAGGATCTATGAAGATGGCGAAATGGGCTGCCTTTGTGGTAGCCGTCGCGCTGCTCGCCTCGTGTGCGAGTGGACCTGATACTCAGCCGGCCGAGATGGAAGAGGCGAGTTTTCGAATAATCGAGCACAAAAACAGTACGCTCGGTGGCGACGTTCCAGACTGGACCAGCATGGATGTTGGAGCCCTCGAGGAAGAGTCTCGGTTTGAGGGCCGATACGTCTTCCGATTCGAGGAGACCGGCCAGAACCTCACGGGAGTTCGAAACATCGCCGACAACATGAACGCACCGTCTGAAGTCGCGCGACTGATTAGTACGCGCGTCGATCAGGTGTTTGGCGGCGCGCAGGTGGGCGATCAAGACTTTGTCGAGACCTACTTCGAGAACATCGTTCGCACCGTTGCGAGCGCCGAGATCAACGGTCTGAGAAAGTATGGTGACTTCTGGGTGCTCAAAGAGTACACCGGCGGCAGCCGAGCCGGCGAGCAAGAGTACGCCTACTACACGCTCTACACGATTGAAGAAGAAATCGTAGAAGAGCTGATTGACCGGGCAATTGAGAATCTAGACGCCGAGACCGAAGAAGAGACAACGGCTCGCGACCGAGTTCGTCAAATCCTGGACGGGGGCTTCTAGTTTGCGTTCTTCGCGTCCGCATGCATCAGTAGCGGCTCTCCTCTTCGTCGCGTTTGCCCTTTCCGGGTGTGCGACGGTCGGCACAAACCGGCCCGCGCCGGAATGGGTGTTTCAGCCTCCCGCAGCGGACGCGCGCTTTGAGTACTTTGTCGCCACGGCGACATCGCGCTCGGGCGACGTGGAGGAAGCAGAGAGCGGCGCCGCGGCATCGCTTCTTACGCAGATCAACCAGGCGCTTGGTGTAGATGTCTCGGTGCTCACCACCGCAGGCGCAAAGAGCACGCTCGATGCCTACGAGGCGGAGCTTGTGCAACAGGTGACGCAGAGCGGTGCCGGGCGTGTAGAGGGCCTTCGTATTGCAGATCGGTACGTGGTTACCGGCGACGCGGTGGTGACCGTGCATTTGCTCGGAGAGTACGAGAAGGCGGCGTTTGAGCGAGAACGCATGGAGCGACGAAGGTTGCTCGCGGAGCGCGAGGCGTTATTGCTCGAGCCGGAGCAGCGGGCGGCGCGGGCTGCGGCACAAGGCAACGTTTCGGCCGCGCTGTTCGGGTATGCACAGGCAGCCTCGGCGGCCGCACAGGCCCGCGAAGAGGGCTTGCGGATTGCACCGGCGGTGCTCGAGCGATCGCTGCAAGCGGCAAATGAACTCCTTCGGGGCGTGCGGATCGAGGCGCTCGGCGGACCCGTACAGCCGATAAACGGGAGCGCCCCCGACGAACCAGTGCTCTTTCTCATTACCGACGCGCAGGGCTCGCCCATCCGCGGAGCGGCAGTCGAGGTTTCCTTTGTCGAACGCGACGGCGCTCGCAGCATCGTCCGTACGCGGCAACTCACGAGTGATCAAAACGGGCATATCCGCTTTGCGTATCCGGAGGTCAACTGGGTGGGCGATCACGTCGTGACCGCACGCCTCGACTCCGACCAGGTGCTTGCCTTGATCAACCGCATAAACGGTGATGTGGCGGGGCAGGCGAATGCGCTTCAGACAGCGTTGGCCAATACCCGGGCAAGCTATCGATTTGCCTCGATGAGCCGCGCTCGGGGGGTGCCCACCGCAATCCTCGTGGTAGATACCGACGCCTCGGGTTTGCCAATGCCCGATCAACGAACCGCCTCGGGAATCACTGAGGCGCTCTCGCAGGCCGGTTTCTCGCTCGTAAGCGCGAACGTAGACAACGCTTCGATTGTAGATCAGTCGGCCGACGAGCTCGGTCGCTACCTTCGCTCAGTGATGCCTACAGACATTGACCGAGCGATCGTTGGTACCGCCGAGATCACCGGATACAACGATTCTGAGGGATACTTGGTGCGGGTGCAGGCAACCCTCTTCGCCATCGATCTGGCTACTGGAGAGCTTGTTCATTCGGTGTCGGGCGTCAAAAATGCACAGAGCTCGAGTGCGAGTGGGGCGATCAACTCGGCGTTTCTGAGCCTTGGCCGGGCGCTCGGACAGGAACTCGTGTCGAGCCTACCCTGAGGCTACCATCCGCTCGGTAGCCCGGAGCCCTAAGCAATCGCCGCCTTGATTTCTGCGGGGCGGTTGGTGATCAAACCGTCTACGCCTGCCGCCGAGAGCGCTACCGCCTCGTCGGGCTTATCCACAGTCCACGCAAAGACCAACCGTCCCCGGCGATTCGCACGCGCGAGTGTCTTGTGATCTGCCTGGGCGAAGTGTGGCTTGAGGACATCTGCCCCCGAGATCACCCGCCCAAAGCCCTTTCGAAGCATTCGTGGCAACTCCGGTGCGTTTACGTAGATCACACCACGCGAAACCGAAGGCGCGATGCGTCCAAATCGACGTACTACAAGAGGATCAAAACTCGAGACCACCACGCGGTCGGAAACCCCACGTCGTTCGATCCACGTTGCGAGCACCTCCTCGACCGATCCCGGGAGGGCTTTCCCGAGGCGGATGCCGGGTGGCTTGATCTCGATGTCAATGAGCTGCTCGGGACCGAGAACGTCGAGTGCCTCATCTAGGAGCGGGATGCGCTCGCTCGCGAACTGGTCGTGAAACCAGCCTCCAACCGAGTGCTCTCGAAGCGCCGAAAGGGGAGAGGTGCGGATCGGCAGGTCGATCCCGCCGGTTCGCAGCAGCGACTCGTCGTGGACTACCACGAGCTCCCCCGTCGCGCAGAGATGAATGTCGAGCTCAACCCCATCGGTTCCGAGCTCTCGTGCAAGGCGGAATGCCGCGAGTGTGTTCTCCGGGGCTTGCGAGCTTGCCCCGCGATGCGCGAACACGAGTGGCGTGCCGGAACGCCTATGGTTCGTGAGGCCGCGGTTCTTCACTCGCGCGATTGCTCCTCTTCTTCCATTTTCGCGCGCAGTTTTTGAAGCGCCAACTCCGCCTCTGCCTCTGCGACGCCCCGGTCGGTCTCGTAGTCGGTGCCCACGACCGACTCGAGCTGCTCGAGTAATGCGTCGGCATTCGTTGAGAGTTGAGGCTTCTTTTGGAGCTCCGAGAGTCTCCGCTTGAGCTCGGTAACCTTGAAGTCGAGTTCGCGCAACTCTCGTTTGAGTGTCGAGACCTTGGCGTGTGCATCTTCTGCGCGAGCCAACGCCGCTTTCGCAAGCTCGACCTCTCCCTGGTCGGTCGCGATTTTCGTGCGCTTCTTCCACGCCTCGAGATCGCGCTCTGCTACCTCGAGTTGCGTCTGAGTTTGTTTCTGCGACTGAATGAACTCAACCACGTATGCACGAGCGTCCGCGACGCTCAAGCCTTCCAGATCAAAATCGTCTTCCACCGTCACTCCTCATTATCAATATGGCACAAAATCGAACAAAGCTGCAGTGGTTTTCACCGGAGGGATCGATGGGTACCTTTTGGCAGTGCAATCGCAAGAGCATCCGATCGTCGCCATCGCCACACCACTAGCGCCCTCAGCCCTTGCAGTCCTGCGACTGAGCGGTCACGGGACCTTAACGCTCCTTGCCAAGCGATTCGACCGTCCTGAGCGAATTGAAGCTGCCGCCGGTCACTCAATGGTCCACGGTCGATTTATTGGCGCGGACGGCGCACCACTTGACGAGGTACTGGTCTCGGTCTTTCGAGCGCCACGAAGCTACACCGGAGAAGAGGCTGCCGAAATCTCCTGCCACGGAAGTCCCGCCGGTGTCCGGCGCATCTACGGGGAGCTCTTGCGCGCAGGCTTTGCGGCAGCAGAGCCCGGCGAGTTCACTCGTCGTGCATTTGGTAACGGCAAGCTCGACCTAACCCAGGCAGAGGCGGTGAATGAGATCGTTTGTGCGCAGACCGCCGTGGCTCATTCGCTCGCGCTCGATCGACTCGAGGGCGCGGTTGCTCGTGAGATGACAGCAATTCGCGAGCGGCTCGTTACGCTCATGGCGCAATTGTCGATTCAACTCGACTACCCGGAAGAGGATAGCGGCGAGGTGTCGCTTGACCGTGAGGCACTCTCCGAGGTCGGGGGGCGCATTCGCGAACTTGCTGCGACCTTCGATCGCGGCCGACTTTATCAGGAAGGGGCGCGAGTCGCTCTTGCCGGTAGAACAAACGCAGGCAAGAGCTCGCTCTTTAATCGCCTCTTGCGACAGGAGCGCTCGATTGTCAGCGACGTGCACGGCACAACGCGGGATTACCTGGAAGCGGTCATTGATGTGGGAGGCATACCCGTTCGCCTGTTTGATACCGCCGGCTTGCGTCTTGCCGGAGAAGCGGTAGAAGAAGAGGGCATCAGACGAAGCGGAGAGATCATCCGCGCGGCAGAGCTCGTCCTCTACGTGATCGATGGATCGATTGGCCTGACCCCGGAAGACCGGGAGCGCATGGCGGCTATTCCGGAACACGTTGCCGTGATCACGGTATCGAACAAGAGTGATCTCGCCGCCGGCCACGTGTCGAGCGCGACGAGCAGCTCCGTTGCGGTCTCTGCGGTTACCGGCGAAGGAGTATCCGAACTTTTCGCTTTAGTCGAGCGTACCCTGCTCGAGCCTACGCTTGTCGGTAGCGGTGGGGCGGGGCAGGACGGGGGTGTGGCAATTGACTCCGAGCGGCAACACTCGGCACTCGTTCGCGCAGCAGACGCAATTGAAGAAACGGAAGCATCGCTTGAAGCGGGGATGCCGGCCGATGCTGTCGCTGTTGATCTGCAGGAAGCGATTCTCGCTATTGGCGAGATCACCGGCGAGGTCGCCTCGGCAGAAATTCTCGATAAGATGTTTGGCAGTTTTTGCGTTGGTAAGTAAAATGGTGAGAAAAGGAAGCTATGGATTTTGATGCAGTCGTTGTAGGTGGGGGTCACGCAGGAATCGAGGCGGCACTCGCGCTCGCTCGCCTTGGCCGCTCCACCATCATGATAACGCAGAACCTCGATCAGATCGGGAAGCTCAGTTGTAATCCGGCCGTTGGCGGGCTTGCCAAGGGCAACATGGTGCGCGAGATCGACGCGCTCGGTGGCGAGATGGGGCGCCTCATTGACGCGACGATGATTCAGTTTCGGGTGCTCAACAAGAGTCGCGGACCCGCCGTGCAGGCGCCACGCGCTCAGGCCGACAAACTCGCCTACCAGGTCGCTGCAAAAGCCACTCTCGAAAAGCAATCAAACCTGATCCTCTTTCAGGACACCGTCTCCGAGTTGTTGCGATCGACCGACGGCCGTTTGATTACAGGCGTAAAAACCGAACGAGGGCGTGTGATCTACGCCCCAAAGGTAGTTGTGACGACGGGCACCTTTCTGAACGGCAAGATCTATATTGGCGAGTACACCGCCGCGGCGGGCCGCATCGCAGAGCCGGCGTCCTACGGCCTCGACAACTCGCTGCGCGAGATCGGCTTTCGCCTCGGACGGCTCAAGACCGGAACGCCGGCGCGAGTCCATCGCGACTCGCTCGATTTTGGAAAGCTCGAAGAGCAGTTCGGCGACCAAGAGGTGCTGCCCTTTAGTTTCTCCAACGTGCACGTGAGCCGACCGAAGCTCAGCTGCTACATCACCTTTACCACGTCCGAGACGCATCGCATTATCGGAGAGAATATGCATCGGTCGCCGCTCTACAGCGGCAAGATCGTTGGTAACGGGCCGCGCTACTGCCCCTCGATCGAGGACAAGGTGGTTAAGTTTCCCGACCGAGACCGGCACCAGATCTTTATCGAGCCGGAGGGCCAGACCACGAAAGAGATGTACCTCAACGGTATCTCGAGCTCGCTTCCCGAAGACGTGCAGGAACGCTTTTTGCACTCGATTCCCGGTCTCGAACACGCGCAGATGATGCGGCCGGGTTACGCGGTCGAGTACGATTACATTGACCCCTCGCAGCTGTGGCCCACCCTCGAGAGCAAGCTCGTTGCCGGACTCTACATTGCGGGCCAGACAAACGGCTCGAGCGGATACGAAGAGGCAGCCGCTCAAGGGTTGGTGGCCGGGGTAAACGCTGCGCTCGCCCTCGAGGGCGAGCCGCCGTTGATCCTGAGCCGGGCAGAGGCGTACATCGGGGTTTTGGTCGATGATTTGGTGACGCTCGGGACAAAAGAGCCCTACCGGATGTTCACGTCTCGCGCCGAACACCGCATCTCGCTGCGGCACGACTCGAGCGACGAGCGGCTGTTCGAGCGAGGATATCAGCTCGGGTTGCAGTCGGAGGAGGCGTACCAGGCCTTCTGTGAGAAACGAGCAGGCATCGACCACATCAAGGAGCTCTTGCGCCAACGCAAGCTTCGCGAAGTTGAGGTGCACGAGAACGCCGACCTGCATAAGCACGCGACAAAGAGCTTCTACCAAGTGCTCAAAGATCCGCACGTCTCGCTGCCGCAGCTCATCGATCTTGAACCAACAATCGCCGGGGCCGGGCACCCGAAGCTGCGGGAGTGGCTGCGGCAGGTCGAGCTGGACGTGAAGTACGAGGGCTATGTTGCACGCCAAGAGCGTCAGATTGCGCGATTCCAGAAGCTCGAGGCAATGAAAATACCCTTTGGTTTCGATTATGATAACGTCGCAGGTATCTCAAATGAGAGTCGGGAAAAACTCAAGGAGATTCGACCGCTCTCGTTGGGACAGGCTTCGCGGGTGTCGGGGGTCCGTAACTCGGACGTCGCTGTACTGATGGTTGCGCTCGAAAAGGGGCGAAAAGCGTTGGTGGAACAATGAAGACTGGCATGGAGCTGCTCTACGATGGTGCGTTTCGGCTCGGCTGGGATCTGACTGACGAGCAGATGCGCATGTTCGAGGTCTATCTCTCGGAGATCGAGCTTTGGAACGCAAAGATCAACTTGGTCGGTGCTTCCGGCGATGAGCTTATCAAAAAGCACGTGATCGACTCTCTCTCCGGGGCAAAACCGCTGCTCGCGTGCCTCGGACGGGATCCCGGTGTTATCGAAGATGCCGGGACGGGTGCGGGTTTTCCGGGGATTCCGCTCGCCGTTGTGATTCCCCAGTTTGAAGTGTTGTTGGTAGAGCGCAGCGGGAAGCGAGCCGGATTTCTGCGAAACGCACTTGCGAGAATGAAGCTTCCAAACGCCCGGGTTATCGAGGGGGATGCGTTTGAACTCGACCTGCAACCCCACGGCCTTGTCTATCGAGCATTTGTGCCGATCTCGCGCGAACGCCTCGAGCACTTGGGGCGCAAGGTCTCTCAAGGCGGTTGGCTATTGCTCTATCGAGGCAAACAGTTGTACGCAGAGGAAGAGATCGATCAAGCTCGGCAGAGCATGGTCTTCTCACAATCGGCGCTCTTGCCGATTCGTGTGCCGTATATAGATGATGATCGTCACCTCGTGACGCTCAAACGCGCTTCAACAGTGCCGTGAGTGCGCCCTTATCAATGAGGTCGATGAGCCGCGCCTCGACGAACTGCTTCGCACCGTCGGAGTAGTCACCATTGGTAACGCAGAGCCCTCGACCCGCGTGCAGCTCTTTTAGTCGCGAGTAGAGATCGCGCAACACCAGTTCGCCGACGACGCTGCCCGTTCGGACAAATCGAAAGATAACCGTATCTTCCCACTTGGCGGTGTTGATCTCCGCGACGATGTCGGTGTAATCCTGCTGACGGGCCGTGATATCGGTAACCTTCACCTGACTCCGCGGAAAGTAGTTCACGGCAATTCGCCTACACAAACCGACGAACTCCGAGGTCGGCGCCATCGTGAAGACCTGCAGGTTTCTGTTTCCGGCAAGCTCCTTGGTATGGCCGAGTTGTGTCGAGACATCCTTGTAGTTTGGGTTGACGTGGGAGATTTCCTGGAGCATCTGCATTGCCTCTTCTACCTTCTGCTGGCGATTAAAAGCCGCCGCGAGTCGGTACTTGAGTTCGAGCGAGATCTCCGGTGGAACACTCTCGTGCTTGAGGCCGATTTTGAAGTCTGTCTCTGCAGCCTCATACTGACGAGCCTTGAGATGAAGCGAGCCGGCCATCAGTGAGGCGCGTGGTCCGTAGATCGGGTGGGCGCGCAGGTGCCCGAAGGCGCGAAGGGCTTGATCGTTGTGGCCGCCTTCGTGATACGCCTGTGCCAAGAGGTAGGCCGATTCTTTGTCATCGGGATGTGCCTCGACAACCTTCCGCAAGAGCGCGATCGCCTCGCGAGGCTTTTTTGTCCGGAAGTAGGCGTGACCGAGGCTCTTGATCGTGCCGGGATGATCGGGACGTTTGCCGTATGCGGTGCGAAGAAGTCCCACCGCTTTCTCGTAGTTCTTTCGCATGAGCTCGAGATCGCCGAGATTGTATGTAATCTCGAACAGATCCTCGTGTCCCTGCCGAGCGATCGTAAGGCTCTTGTACGCAGAATCGAGATCGCCGATTTGCTTCGCCGCAAGACCGTGCCGCAGGTTGATCTCATGTTCGTTGAGGTCGGGATTGGTTGCGACCAGGTTGAGCAGAATCGCGTAGGTATTTGCCGCTTTGTTCCAGTCCTGTTCTGAGTAGTAGACGTTGGCGAGAGCGCTGAGCGCCTCGGTGTTCTTTGGATTCTGCGCGAGTGCCCGGTTCGCTTCCTTTACAATCGTCTGGTGATCCTTGTGACGCGGGCGCTTCGTCTTCGCTCCGCCCCTCGAGAGAGAGACCACGATCATCAGGAGGACGATGATTCCGACAGCCAATAGTCCAAAGACGACAGGAGGATTCACCTGCCCATTCTTGCCGTCGATGTAAGATGTGTCAAGATGGAGAGAATTGGGTCTTGAGCCTATTGAAGACCTGGACACAAGAGTCCGATAATGGTGAAAGAGATCGTTGTATGGTATCGTGGAGCCTGGGAGGAGAAGCGTGGACAACTCGGTAATCGCAGTTCAAGTAGCAGACGGCAACTTTGTTCCGGTGCTCAACACTTCCAGCAAGACGCGGAAACGCCTCGTTGTCACCACTGTTCGCGACAATCAGACCGATGTCCAGATCGAGCTCTATCGTGGAAACAACGAGTCGATGGAAGACGCTCAGTACGTCGGCAGCCTCGTGATCAAGAACATCGATCCCGCGCCCGCAGGAGAGGCAGATATCACTGTTCTCACCGGCGTCGATGAGTCGGGCAACCTCAACGTCACGGCCACAAACACCGCCAACGGCGAATATCAGTCGCTCTCGGTCAGCCTCGAAGACCTCTCTGAGGAGGGGCCCTTGGCCATGCCCGACTTTGCAATTGCCCAAGACGATGAAGACTCGTTCGAGGAGATCTCCCTCGACGAGGTTTCGTTTGACGATGAAGCAGAGGATGCGACCCCCCGCACCGTCCCGGAGAGCCTCCTCACCGACGACGAAGAGGAGTTCTCCCTCGACGATATGACGCTCGACGACGATGACGATGAGGATATATTCTCCGATTTCACCGATGATGCGGTCGCGCTCGACGAGTCACTCTCCGAGTCCGACGAAGATCTCCAGCTTGAAGCCGAAGACGAAGACGAAGACGAGGTCACCCTCGACGCGCTCAACGATGACGAGCTCTCCCTCGATGACGACCTTTCCTTTGACGATCTGTCGTCCGGCGATGACGATGATTCCGGGCTCGGCGACGCCGATCTCGACGACTTTCGCTTCGATGAGGTCGAAGAGCAACCGGTGCTTGCGCAGGAAGGATTGGAGCGCCAGGACCTCGGTGACGAGGACTTCACGTTTGACGAAACGACGGATGACGAGCCGCTCTTTGGTGATCCGACCGACCTCGAAGACGAACCGTATCAATCCCCAACGGCCGAGATGCAGCATTCACATCAGGACGACCTCGACGATACGCTATCTCACGAAGAGTTCGAGCAGATGGATGCAGAGCCCGTCGCCGCCGGAACAGAGTCGCCGCCCGAACAGGAGCTCGAGCCGCGTAAGTCAAACGGCATCATTTTTGTTGGATATCTCGTGCTCGCACTCGCCGCGCTCAGTGTGCTCACCTATCTCGTCTTTCGATTGCTCGAGGGACCGCCTGCACCGCCGCTTCGCGCAACGCTCCGGGGAGCCATTTTCGCCATTCCGTTGATTCGACTACGAGTTCAGAGAAAGTAGCGCCGCTTGAAGCATCGTCTTACCCTCTTTGCCTTCATCTCTCTCTTTGCCGTCTTTACTCATTGTACCGCTGCGCGTGGCGTCTCGGTCTGGGGGCAAGATGGAAACGATCTCTCGGAACAGCTGCGCGCCGGCACCTACAATGCGCTTCAGAACGTGCGCTTTGAGAACCACAAGCTCGAAGAAGTGCATCGGCTCGGAGAAGACGCGTCCTACGCAGTCGGGCTCATCTACCTCGATCTCGGGATGTCCGAGGTGGCCACAGACCTGTTTCGCCTTGCGTGGGAAGAGGCTCCGTCTCCCTATCGTGGCCAGGCTCTTGCCGAGCTGGCGACGCTGCTGACCGAATCCGAGCGCTACGAAGAATTGAGTTCGCTCGGTGAACGGGCCCTTGAAGAAGAGGGCGATACACTGTTCGCCCGGTCACTTATCATTCGTGGACTCTACGCCCGCGACCAGTGGCAGGAGGTGCTCGACCGCGTCGATGTGCTCGTGACGGAGAGCGAGGACGAACTGCCTCCGCACAGCTTACTCCGCCAGGAGGCACTCCTCTGGCGAGCGATCAGCCGGGCACGTCTTGCAGAAGAGGGGCAAGAGGGATCGCCCCGATCCTCATGGGCCGACGAGATACGTTCGCTCTTTGCCGACTATCCGGCGACGGTAATGCACGCGCGCGTGTGGCTTTTCCTGCTCTTTTCTGACTTTCACCGAAACTTTTTCAGCGAGCAAGAGCTGCGCTTCTTTCAAGCGAAGCAGAGTCTCGCAGAGGGTGGTTTTACCGAGGCATCCACGGCGTTTGCGGAGGCTGCTGCCGCTCGGGAAAGTCGCGAGCTTCTGCTGCTTCCGTATGGAGTCTTTGACTACTTCCGCGCCGCCGCAGCCTCCGGCTCAACCTCGGTGCAGTTCGAGGCTGCCGCCATTCTCGAGTCTCTTTCCGAAGACGTGGATTCCTCGATTACCGCACGTACGCTTGAGTATGCCGGGAGACTCTATCGCGCGACGAGTAGATTCCCCCAGGCGATCCGAGCGCTCGAGCAGGCGCTCGAGGCGGTTGTCCCGGGTGAGTCGGATCAGCGGATACAGTGGTATCTACTGAGCTCACGTGTCCGTGAGAACTCGAAACAGGTGGCTCAAACGGTGGGCGGGCTCGTGGCGACACTCGAACAGCCCGCGTACTATGCCGATGTACTCTCAGAGTTGGGCGAGCGGCTTATCGCCGATGCAGACTGGGCGCGGTTGCTGCAGGCGTATCAGGGGATCGAAGAGTTCGCTACACCCGGGACGCTTGCCCGCTACCAATTGGTGCTTGGCCGGGTATACGAGCAGCGCCTGCTCCCAGCTACCGAAACCAGGGCGCGGGAGTTACGCACTCGCTATCTCGAGCGGGCAGCCGATCAGAGTGAAGACCGCTTCTCTTCGATCATTGCCGGCACACTCCTTGGGGTAGATGCAGTCGAATCGCTTGGCATCGAGCCGGATCAAACCCCACGATCCGAGCAAGACGTCGGCGCGGCGGACGCGCTTGCTCGAACGTACCTCTCCTACGGGCTTCGCGATCGGCTGCTTGCGCACCTCGCGGCGAGCGGTTCGGCAGTCTCGCCCGCAGTCGCGCTCGAGGTTGCCCGAGAGCTGTCAGATGCTGCCGAGTATCGATCGAGCGTTGTCGCACTGAACTTCTACGACCGGTCCGGCGGCGCTTTTGATCGCGCAGCGGCCGAGCTTCGGTACCCCAGGGCGTTTGCGGCGCTCGTCGAGCAGGCAGCTGTGCAGGAAGGCGTTGACCCTTGGCTGCTGTACGCCTTGGCTCGTGAGGAAAGCCTCTTTGATCCCGAAGTCGTAAGCGTGGCCGGAGCAGTTGGGCTGACCCAGCTACTGCCCTCGACCGCCGAGGAGATCGCGCGACGGATGCAACTCGAAGAGGAACCTGTGCTGACCGATCCCGGGCAGAACGTAGCGATTGGCGCACGCTACTTTTCGACGCTGACCGAGCAGTTTGGGACCCCGGCGAGAGCAATCGCCGCGTATAACGGGGGTCAGGGGAATGTTCGTCGCTGGGAGCGTTCGACCCCGCTGCTCGATGAACTGCTCTTCCATCAACTCATTCCATTTGACGAGACCTACAATCACGTACGAAAGGTTGTTGTGTCCACCGCCTACTACGGATACCTTTATGGAGATCGAACGCCGGCCGAAACCGTCGCGATGATCTTTGACCTTTCGCTAGAGTAATCGCCGAGGAGTAGACATGACCGTTCTCGAAGCAGTGATTCTGGGTGTCTTGCAGGGCGCGACCGAGTTCTTGCCCGTATCGAGCTCCGGCCATCTTGCTGTCATGCGGACACTGATGGATCTGGGAGATGTTCCGATTCTGTTCGACGTACTGCTGCACGTGGCTACGCTTGTTGTCGTGGTCGCCGTTTTTTGGGAACGCATCTGGCACATTCTCCGATCGCTTGCGCGCTGGATCGCTCGGCGCGCCGATGATCAGGATCAGCCCCATCTTCGGGCCGCTCTGATCATTCTCGTTGCTACGCTCTTGACCGGGGTTCTCGGCGTCGCACTCAACAGCTTTGAGTTTGCCGGTCGCCCGAAGGTGGTCTCTGCTCTCTTTTTGGTCACGGCGGCCATACTAATTGCCTCGCGGTTTTTTCGCGGCGAGCGCAGCTACAAGGAGCTGTCGTTCAAGGATGCTTTTGTCGTCGGCATTGCGCAGGGGTTCGGTGCGCTGCCGGGTATTTCCCGATCCGGTATTTCAATAGCCGCCTCACGAGCGTCAGGATTGAGTCGAGAGGAGGCAGGCGAGTTTGCCTTCTTGATCTCGGTGCCTGCGGTTATCGGCGCGTTGCTTCTCACAATAGGCGACGCCGATCAACTCTCGGCAGTCGTGAGCCCGGCAGGCCTTGTCCTCGGGTTCCTTGCCGCGCTTCTCGTTGGACTTGTCTGCCTCCTGCTGCTCCTCAAGTTGGTGCGTAGCGGGCGGCTCTACCTTTTTGCGATCTACCTTGTGCCTCTCGGCATTGCTGGGATACTCTTCTTGTAGTGCAGTCTCTTGGCGGTCCGAGCCCGCCGACCGCCGACAACTTGATCATTGACGCTCTGACGCCGATACATCACATAGGAGGGGATGTGACTGATCGTGACTCGTCTGCGCTTGGGCTTTCCGTAATTCTCTACGCGACAGCCGGCTTCGCAGCACTCGCTATCAGCCTCGCGCTGATAGCGCCCGATGCCCAGCACCTGCTACTCATTTTGCTTCGCGCTCCCGGCAGGTTTCTCTTCTCGAGCTTTCATCTCGCTGCGTTCTACGTGCCCGCTGTTTTTGTCGCGGGCGCTTCGCTGCTCCTGTCGCCAAGCTTCAAGCCGGTCCACGTGTGGGGCCTGCTCTACTCGGTTCTTCCGTTCTTCACGCTTGCGCTCTTGATTCGAATCCTCGCTCGCGCGGCGGTCGACAGTAGTCCCATTACCGACGCCCTCGTGGGCGCGCTGGGGCGCTGGGGCGCGTTGTCAATCCTTACCGCCGCGGCAGTGCTCGAGCTCGCGCTCTTCTGGATCTACCTTCACCGTCGGCCACGCCCCCTGACCGGTGGCATAAAGCGTATTCCCCGACTCCTCACGGCGGAGCGATCGCCGGCATCCGATGGTACCCCCGACGGAGAGTGGGAGGCCGTGGCGACCCGAAGCTCACGAAATGTGACCCCACGCTCGCTCGTCGACTTGCCCACGCCTCCGGCTGAGCCGGCTGTGGACCATCCACCAGTGGACCATCCACCAGTGGACCATCCACCAGTGGA
>JBMCTC010000043.1:0-16690 GCA_048624115.1 Spirochaetota bacterium | reverse complement strand
CGGTTCGTGCCGAGCAGTAAAGACCAATAGGCGGTACTGAATCACGCCACTCTTGAGCGCGAGCTGCAGCGCGTTGCCGCCGAGAATGTTCTGGAACCACGGCCGACGCAGCGGCCACCATCGAAAGAGCGAGATCCACACACGGGCTATCATGTCACGCGGTCTATCGAGCTCGATGTACGAAGTAAGGTCCTGCGACCGCTCGAGGGCGAGGCCCGCAGCCGATGCCGCGGCGATCAGATCGTCGAGGCGCGAGAGTCCGTTTGCGTGCCACCCGGTCCGAAACTCTCGTAGCCAGCGCCGCTCGCGCTTCGTGAGGTTTCCATCGACCTTCCCGGAGGCAATTACATCGTCTACGATGATGAGCTTCCCGCCGGGCCGAAGGCGCGTTGCAAACGCGCCAAGATGCCGGAGAAGATCGGGTACGTGAACAAACGACTCGATCGAGAACGCCGCGTCAAACGGCTCTCGGTAGTCCCGCCAGAAGCTCGCGTCGGTGTAGTCGGCCTGCTCAATCGTTGCACGAGAGACTTCGAACGTTGCCAGATTTCGCGTCGCGAGTTTCGCTTGAACTTCACTTATCGTTATGCCAAGGTACTCCGCCTCGATAAGCCGGCTCAGGTAGATTATGCTCCCACCAACGCCACACCCAAGGTCTACGATGCGCGAAACCGGGGCGAGCGTCGCAAGTTCCTCGGCAATACGAGCGTTCACGTACTGCATTGCTTCGTCGCGATTAGCCACACCCGGCGCCCAAACGGCGCGCCGAATGGAGAGACTCTTCCCGCCTTGGCCAATCAACAGGAAACGACGAGTGTTATTATCGTAGTATCGGGTTACATCGTTGTTCACAGGCCATTCTCGCCGCGAAAGATACTACTTTCCAAAGGGATCCGAGTGTCGGCAAGAGGAAGAAGTCGGTGGGCATCGATACGACTCGACCCTCGATCGCCGGCGAGGCGGTGTCACGAACAGTGGTCTCACCGGGCGGCACTTCGAAGTCCTCACCACGATAAGAGGCCTTTGCTCGTCTACCGGTGTGCCGGTAAACGCGGAAAATGCGGCTCCCGGTGTCTCTCTACCTGCGGCAAAGAGGCGTTGGGCAACAACCGCGGCGGGTCAGCGGTCAAACAATCGAGTTGAGTTAGACTATATGGTTACCGTCTCACATCTCGAGCGCAACAACCAGCGGTTCACCGGCAAGCCGGTCGACGGGGATCGGCCGCACCCAGAGACACGGCCCGTTGCGGAACTGATTCGGAACCGTCGCTACCCTCGCGTCGAGCCTCTCTGCGGTATTGAGCAAGACGGCCCGCTTGGGCTGTTGTGTCACGCCCGGAAGCGCCACCCCCTCGCTTGTTGGATACGCACCGAGGTGCGCGTAGATCGTCTCGGTTCCGTTACGCATGCCGCGGGTGAGCCGCACCTGCGCATCCGTGGTAAGCTCCGGCACCGGTTCTGCATCGTAGAGCGAGGGGCGCACTCGCTCGAGCCACCCGCCGAGTCGCCTGAGCATGGCAACATCGGCCTCGGGAATCGTCCCATCGGCCTTTGGGCCTACGTTGAGCAGATAGTTTCCGCCAAGCGCCATGTAGCGGTCGATCGCTCCGGCCAAGTGCGCAAACGAGTAGCGATCCTCGAGCTCGCGATATCCCCAGCTCTGCGAGCCAATCGACTGACACGCCTCGATTCGGCCGCTCTCGGACTTCTCGATTCCATCCGGATCGTGAAATTCACGCTCGGGCGTACCAAAGTCGCCGTCGTCGAACCCACGGTTGTTGATCACGGCCTTGGGCTGCAGCTCGCGAATTCGGTTGTTGATCGAAGGATCTACGACCGCCTCATCGTGGTGACGCATCGTGTTCATATCCCACCAGAAGCCGTGGATCTCCCCGTAGCGCGTGCAGAGCTCCTCGACCTGCGCTCGAAGAAACGCCATGAACTTCCCGGCATCGGGAGTGTCCCCGGGTAGCGGTTCGTCAAACTCGTGGTGGCTTCCGAAGGTCGGGTAGTTGGGATGATGCCAATCGACAACCGAGAAGTAGAGCCTGAGTGGGAAGCTGCGGCGGTGGCACGACTCGGCCACCTCGGCGATGATGTCCTTGCCGTACGGCGTGTTGGTGATCTTGAAGTCGGTCTGGTCGGTATCCCAGAGACAAAATCCGTCGTGGTGCTTTGTGGTCACGCAAATCGATTCCATTCCCACGCTCTCGGCAAGGTCGATCCAGGCGTCGGGGTCGAACTCCGTCGGGTTGAACTGCGACGCGTAGCGCTCGTACTCCTCGCGCGGGATGCGCTTTCGCCACTGCAACTGCTCGTGCCACGCGGGGATCGCATAGATCCCCCAATGAACAAAGAGCCCGTACCTTCGACTCAAAAACCAGTCTCTTTCATCGCCAAACGCTTTCATGTCGCCACGATAGCGGGCCGCGTGAGAATCTGCAAGTAATCAACCGGGAGGGACAGTTGCATGAGTATACTTAGGTCGATGCTCGGATTCACAATCATCGGCCTTTCCGTGGCGAGCGTGGCCGGCGCTCTCCTCCTCATCCCAATTGTGCGCTCGAGCTTGCGAGATGCGGCAGGCTCCGCACGCACGAGCGAGAGCTCCGCTGCCCCAACCATCTCAGTCATCATTCCGGCGCGGAACGAGGGCGAGTCGCTACCGAACCTTCTCGAGAGTCTCGCCGATCAATCGACTAAGCCCCTCGAAGTCATCGTCGTAGACGATCAGTCCGAAGACGATACGTCGAGCGTGGCGCGAAGGGCGGGCGCTTACGTGGTAGAAGCCCCGGACCGACCGGAGGGCTGGCTCGGCAAACCGTGGGCTATCCACACCGGAGCTGGAACGGCACGAGGAGAGCTCTTGCTTTTTCTCGATGCCGATGTGGTCTTGGAAGCCGACGCCCTTTCGACACTTGTCTCCGAGTACCGCGACAAGTCGTCGCCACGAGATACTCGAGGGCCGGTCATCTCGGCCCAGCCCTACCATCGCACGAATCGCTTCCACGAACGACTCTCGCTCTTCTTTAACATTCAGGTCTTTGTGGGAACCGCCAACCGAAGCCGCGGGCTGCGTCTGTCGCTCGAGGGAAGCTGCTGCTACGGTCCGTGCATCCTGTGCAGCAGAGCAGCTTACGAGGCGATCGGCGGCCACACCGAGGTAAAGGAGTGCGTGCTCGAAGACATTGAACTCGGAAGGCGATTCAAGGCGGCGGGCATCAACGTCTTTGGATACAACGGTAGAGGGGTGCTCGAGTTTCGAATGTACCCCGACGGCCTCGGGCAGATGATTAACGGATTCAGCAAGAACATGCTGCTCGGCGCGATGCGAGCGAATGCCTGGGTTTTCTTCCTGGACGTCTTCTGGATGTGCGGCCTCGTTGCGGCGCCTGCGCTCATGGCGATCGCGGTTGGCATCGACTATCCAACCGAGTTCGCTGTGGCCGCGGCGTTCTATGCACTACTGGCACTCCAAACGTGGATTGCAGGGAGCAGGCTCGGAAGCTTTGGAGCCCCGGCGGCGTTTTTCTACCCTCTGCCGCTTCTCCTCTTTCTCTTTGTGGCCGCGCGCGTTCTCATCTTTGCACTCACCGGCCGGCAGATTCCGTGGAAGGGCCGCGCAGTGAGCCCTCGATCTTCGTCATGAATGTGATCCTTCGCATATTGCTTATCTCCATCGCCTGGGTCGTCATCGAGATAGGTTCAGGCTACCTGACCCATCTCATGCCGAGTCGATGGTTCGGGCAGAGCGGGACGCTCTACCGAGCTCTGTTTCGCACGCGCGACTGGGAACGGGGCGGAAGATTCTACGACCGAGCGTTCGCCGTGCGGCGGTGGAAGGACCGCCTGCCCGAGGCCGGCGATTGGTTCGCAGGGGGCATGCAAAAGCGACTCGGCCTCGGGACCGATCGCGCATACCTCGAGCGACTGGCGAAAGAGACCCGCCGCGCCGAGCTCACCCACTGGCTTCCGGTGGTGCTCTCCGCGACGTTCTTTCTCTGGAACCCGCACTACGTGGCGGTTTGGATGCCGATTATCGGACTCCTGGGCAACGCCCCCTTTATCATCGTGCAGCGCTACAATCGGCCTCGGATTGAGCGAGCGGTGGAGCGATAGGGCGCTCAGTGTTCGGCCCGGCGCGCTTCCCGAAGCTCACCGAGCCACCGCCCAAATGCCGCGATAAACGGCGCAAAGTTCTCCCTCTCCGCCCGGGAAACGAGCTCAGGCGGGGTTTCTGCCCACGGTAGCCGGCCCGTCCCGGCGGGGCTCAAAAAGCTCGACATCGGGTAGCCCGGCCGGATCTGCCGACTCACCCGAGTGGCAACCTCGTTCTCTTGCCTCACCTGGACACTTCCCTCTACCCAACTCACCTGATCCCAAAATGCAATCGAGAATGTCCAGGTAAACCGCTGATCGGGATGGGGATGATTTTGTATGAGCTCGAGCCAGTGCGCGAGGACTTCCCGATCGCTCGGGTCGTGCTCGAGCTGCCGGCCTAGCCGACGTACGAGGACTCCCGGCTGAAGGTGCTCGGGCAAGAAGTTGGTCGAAAGCTCCTCATCTACGGCAAGCACCGGCAGGTGCACGAGCTTTGCGTAGGCGTGCGCCTTGTGCCAGGCGTTCTCCATCGACGTCGCGTAGGGCTCATCGATCTTCGTCGTTACCCCGAGATCGCCGAGCGAGCGAAGCGCGCATCCAAGCGGCGCTACGAGCGCTCGGTAGCGAGCGAGCTTAGCTGGATTGTGGCTTGCAAAGCAGATCTCCGTCACGCGCGGTGAATATACTCATATCCTTACTTCGATTCCTGGATGAGCCGCGCCGCTTAGCCGAGATACTGATTCTGGAACTCGTGCGACCTCACAGGTGACCGATTGCCCGCCGGATCTACCGCTCGGACGTCGAATCGATAGCTCCTGCTCGTTGTGACGGAGAACACACGAGGCGAGCTACAACTCTGCCACAAGGGTAAGGGCGTGGAGGGACTCGTGGTATAGAAGCGGCATTCGTAGGTCACGTTTGGTGCCGGTGCACCGGGAAACGTCAGATAGCCAAAACTATACTCGACCTGCGAGGCATTCACGATCAGATCGTCTGGACTGGAGAAGATGATCGGCGCCGACGGTGCAACGGTATCGACTGAGAAACTGCGCGTGCGGGTCGTCGTGTTTCCGGCAGCATCACTCGCCCGGACGGAGAAGGTGTAACTGCCGTCGGAGAGGGCCGAAGTGGTGTGCGAGCTCGACCCACAGCTCTGGTATGCGCCTGTTCCGACCCTGCATTCGATGGTAGTTGCACCGCTCGCTGAGTAGAGGAACGTCGGTGTCGAGTCGTTCGTGGGCCCGATAGGCCCACCGGTAATGTTGAGGACCGGCGGTACCGTGTCAACCGCAAACGAGCGGGTCACCGACTGCGTGCTTCCGCCGGCGTTCTCTGCGACAACCCAAAAACTGTGCGATCCGTCGGCAAGTCCGGTAAGCGTGTACTGCGTTGACCCTCCGGAGTACTTCTGCGTAGCGGCTCCCGAAGGGGGGGTGTGGAAGAGCCGGTAGGTGGTTGCTCTGGCCGCGCTGTTCCAGTCAATCGTGACGCTGCTCGTATTGAGCACGGCGTTTGCCGCCGGCGCAACGAGCACCGATGCCGCAGGTTTCTCCACAATCGTGGTGAACGACCAGACATCGCCTGTTGTATCTCCGTCGGCGTTTGTTGCCACGATAAGCCAGTAGTAGGTCGTGTTGTAGGCGAGGTTCCCCGGTGGATCGTAGCTCGAGGCGGTTTGACCGGTCGCCACGGGTGGTGGAAGCGTAGACGGGGTAAAGGCAGCGTCATCAAGATAGACGGTGTACGCAGATGCTCCGGCGGAGCTCCACTGGAGTTGCGCGCTTCGAGCCACCCCGCCCGCGCCATCAGCGGGCGCGACGAGCACCGGTTCTTGCGGCGGTCCGGAGGTAACGGTGACGGTAAAGAGCTCGGTCGTGGTTGCCTCTCCATCGGAGACCGAGAGTTGGAGTTCGTACGTTCCTGCGACGTCGGGAGTAAAGGAAGCGTATAGGGAAGTCGCGTTTTCGATATCCGCATCGGTGAGCGAGGAAGCCGCTGGCAGCGAGAGGAACGTCCAGGAGAAGGCCAGGGCGTCGCCATCGGGATCCGTGGCGCTCGCATCTAGGTCGATCTGACCATCGACCATCCCACCAGTGGTAAGCGTCCCGTCGATCGCCGGCGGCTGATTCTGTTGCATCCCTCCCCCACCGCCGGGACCACCGGTCGGATTGGAACAGGCAAGCAAAAGAAGAGATGCCAAGGCGAGCAGGCCGGCCAAATGGGTACGAAAGGCTTTAGACCTCATGCAGGGCCTCCGATGTATCTGACAACGTTAGTTATAATATGCACCGAGCATCAGTAACACGCAACATATTTCGAACTCGTCGTTTGCATCGGCGTGCGGTAAGCTGGAGGTCGATGACATCCCAGGCGCGTGTGATTATCTGTCTCATCCTTGCAACGAGTTCACTTGTCACGACGGCACAATCGGGCACACCGTCGACGAATGGCGGCTACGTCTTCCCGATCGACGCCGACCCGCGCCTCATGGTATGGGAGGAGCAGCACTGGGATGGCTCGCTGGCCGTCGACATCGGTGTGCATCCTTGCTTCGCAGTCGGCGCGCCTGAACGTGAGCGTTTTTACGAAACACAGACGGTTGCGGTTACCGGGGGATGGGCGCAGCGTCTCGATAATCCACGCGGCGGCACGGCGGTGCTTCTCCATGGCGACGACGGTCGAACGTACTACTACGCGCATCTTGCAAGCGCGACGGTAGCAAGCGGCGAGCGTATCCGGGTTCATGTCGGGGAACCGCTCGGCAGCATCGGTAACACCGGAACGTGGAGCCAGTTTCTCGAACCCCATCTTCACCTCTCTATTGCAAACGGGCACCAGACAGGCACAAACTGGGTAGCCGATGTAAACCCGGTGTGGTGGCTCGAACGAACCTTTGGACTTGGCCCGCGAGGGCCGCTTACGACCGCAGCCAACCGAGCGCCGGAGGCGGCGATCTATCCCGACGAGCCTCCCTCGGGTCTCCCGCTCTTTGGAGAACCGGTTATCGTCGCGAGTTTTGGTGAGACCGCAAACGAGAATGCGTTGCTCGCCGGATTGCGCCTTCGAGGCGCCGGCTCAACGAGCAACGATTCCAGCGCCACGCACCCAGTTCGTGCACCGCTGACCGGGGCGGTGCGAATCCACCTCGACACGTCCCTGGGGGTGCGTCTTCAGATCACCAACCCACGGGCCGGCTACAGCATCTTGATCTCAGGAGCGATCGAACCGACCGTCACAAACGGCCAGCTCGCCTACGTAGATGATGTGATCGGTTTCACTCGTGACGAGGTGCACTATACCGTGTTCCGAGGCGGCCGATTAGTCGCGCCGGAGCTCGAACCAGAGCGGACCCGCTAGGCGTCGCGCGCATCGACCTCAATGGTCCACACCAGCCCATCGTCCATTCCATACGTGATCGTGCCACCAAGCTGATGTTCGACGAGCGCAAACACCGTCTGCAGACCCATCGAGCTCCCACCTCGAAGATCGCGGTCGGTCTCGATACCTGCCCCGTTGTCCCGAACCATGATCCGCACGCGGTCGCCATCTCGCGTAACAGCAATGGAGATGATCTTCTCGGACTCAGCGTACGCGTCGGGAAATGCGTGCTTCACCGAGTTGGATATGAGCTCCGAGAGCACCATGCCGAGCGGGACCGCCAGGTCAATCGAAACAAGGCAGTGAACAGCCTCATACTCGAGACGAATGCGTCGGTCGTAGGCATCTCCGCTTCCAAACACGGTCGCCGCAAACTCCTCGACATACTCCCCGAGGTCAATCTGATTTAGGTTGTTGCTCTCGTACAGCATCTGATGAACGAGCGCCATCGACTGGATCTTGTCGGCGATCGCTGACACCAGTTGGTGGACGGCGGCATCCTCGGTATCGTGCTCGCGCATTCGAAGCAGAGAGACAATCACCTGCATGTTGTTCTTGGTGCGGTGGTAGAGTTCGCGCAAGAGCAGCTCCCGCTCTGCGAGATCCTTCTTGATCTGTTGCTCAGCCTGCTTTCGCTCGGTGATATCCTGATGCGTTCCAACGACACGGACCGTCTTCCCGCTTGCGTCCCGCACCGCTTGCGCCCGTGAGAGGATCTCGAGCCATCGGCCGGAGGCATGTTGCATCTGAATCTCAATCTCCGACCGATCCTTCTCGAGCGCCACGAGCATCTCGAGCTCGGAGCGTACGCGTGGGCGGTCTTCCGACCGGATAGACTCCTCCCACGTATCGATATCGGATGTGACTCCCTCATGATCGTGGCCGAGCAACCGTCGCCACCCCGGCGAGAGATAGATGCTGTCGCTTGAAACGTCCCAGTCCCAGAGGCCATCGTAACTGGCATCCATGGCGAGCTCGAATCGTGTCTCGCTCTTCCGAAGACCATCGATCAGACGAGCGTTTGTAATCGATATCGCGGCCTGGCTTGCGAGAACACGAATCACCGAGAGCGTTCGTGCACCAAAGACGTTGTCGAGCTTGCTGTTCTCGAGGTAGAGCACCCCGACGAGCTCGCTGTGATGCTCGACCGGGATGCAGAGCACGGATCGAGTCCGGTGGGCACGAATGTAGGCGTCACTCCAGTAGTGCTCGTCGCGTACTGCGTCCGAGAGTACGATCGAGACCCGAGCATCAATCACTGTCTCGACAATGGTCGCCGGCAGGTCACGATAGGTAGCCAGCGAGGTGTCCTGCATTGTCTCGAGGAGCTCCTTCTCTACATCACGGCGAGCCTGCACGCGAGGGCCATCACCCTCCATAAGGATGAGAACCGCCTTGTCGGCCCCCGCGCTCTCTGCGGCAATGGAGACGAGACGGCCGAGGAGTTGATCGAGCTGCACCTCTTCCGAAATCGTCTGAGAAGCTTTCGCGATGCTCAGCTGATCGAGGTCAATCGACTCACCCCCCGGATCGCTATCACTCGAGCGACTGATCGCGTTCAACAACTGCGGGTAGCGCCGGCGAAGCTGCACGCACTTTGCGCGGGCACCCCAGTCTCGATAGAGCCGATGCGCATCCGAAAGATAGTGTCGCGCGAGAGGACGCGCTCCCATCGCCAGGTAGAAGAGCGCAGCACGCTCTGCCGCGAGCGCCTCTTCGTGACGGAAGCCTCCCGCGCGGGCGGCTTCAATCGCCCGCTCGTACTGGCTTACCGCGTCTGCCCGACCCTCGACCCTTGCCAGTTCAGCCTCTACGAGAGCAAACTTGTGCGCGAAGTTTGCCGGAGAACTGCGCGCCCAGGCGGCGAGTCGTTGTTGATTCGCCGCGACGAGTGCGAGAACCTCACGACAAGGTTCGGGGTCACCACTCTCGCAGCGTGCGAGTTCCGACAACGAGTGCAGGAAACAGTGCAATGCCACCGTGTACTTGCCGGTCGCGCCGCCGAGGTAGTGCGCTGCCGTCTGGATGCTCTCGTTGGCAGCCTCGTACTCGTTGAACAAGTAGGCCAGAAGCCCCTTGTTGATGTAGAGGTAGCTGAGCGCCATTTGGTCATTGGCATCAATATGGGATAGCAGCGCTGAGCTCTCATCGTAGATTGCTCCGACGAGCTCCCACGGGTGATCACTCGCATGACGCAGGTTCCAAATCGTCTGCTCAAAGATCAGGTTCCATTGAAGCGGGTCGTGCTGATTCAGCCGCTCGATCTCGAGCGTGTAGAGCGATGACTCCTCGGCGACCCGGTTCAACTCGCGCCCGCTCAAGAACAGGTAACAAGAATAGATGTGGGCCGAGTAGGCGGCGAACTCGACGTCACCGAGGTCGGCCGCCTGCCCGACGTTTGCCAGGAGATCACGTAGCGAGGCTCGGATATGCTCTTTCCACGGGCGTACGAGATCGTTGAAAACGTGCTCGACCTTACCTGTTGTTCGCTTGTCTGGTATCCGGTCCAAGAGCCCGGTCGCAAGACGCCCAAAGCGGTAAACGGTGTCGATGTCCCCGACAATACCGCAGAGGACAACGCCGTAAAATACAAACGCATACGGCGTCTGCGGGGCGATCCCGGATAGAAGTGACAACTCGACCTGCTTGAGAATGAGTAACACCATAAGACCGGGCGCGGCGACGAATGCAGCAGAGGTCGCGGTCGCCATGAGTCGCATTGCAAGCAGCATGGTCGTGTCGGACATCGGCGCCTCAGTGATCACGCTATCGAGATCGCGGGCCTTTACGATCGAGGCAGTGGTATCAAGGGCGCGCGTGATCTGTTCTTGTGTAGGTCGCTGCGAAAAGTCGATGCCGAGCGCGCGCAGGCTGCCTAACGCAAGCTCGATCGCCTCGAGTCGCTTGTTCTGTGCAATCGCGGCGGCAATCTCTATCTCCCGGATTTGGCACTCGTCCTGCAGGCTCCGACAGTGCGGAATCGCGGATTCGACGAGCAGCGAGAGTCCTTTGAAATCGCCGGTCAGGTAGTGGGCTTCAATTCCAGCCAAGTAGAGCTTGAGGCAGAACTCGTAGGCTGACTCAAAACTCTCGACGCCAGTACAATCAATAGCCTTCGAAAAATACACTCGGGCGGCTGCGAACGCACTCGAGGTGCGCGCTCTGTGGCCGGCTTGTTCGAGGATCCGGGCGGCCTCGAGCTTTTGGTCGGCACCGGTTACCAGGGCGATTCCCAATGAGAGCTGATCGGCCACGTCGAGTATCGACCCCTCGTCGGAGTCTTCGGTCATGATACGGCTTACCTGGAGATGAGTCGCTTGGCGCTCTGCCGGAGGACGCGCGGCGTAGGCGGCACTCTGGACACTATCGTGCAGGAAACGAAAGGTACTCCTTCCCACCGACAGAGGATACTTGTAATCGTCGTTGACCGGTGATACCAAGCCGGCCTCAACCGCGGGCAGGATGAGATCTACCGTCTGTCGAGGAGTCAGTTGCAGAATTCGGCTCACGAGGTTCACGGCAAAGATGTTGCCGACGCACGAAGCAATGTGCAGCGCCTGGGCAACTTCGGCAGGAAGCTTTTCAATCTGTCGCTGGAGCAAGGTCACCACGTTGGTGGTCACCTCGCGACGAGAAATCACTTCTTCGTCCCACACCCACCGACGAGTCTTTGCATCGTAGGTGATGAGACCGTCGTCGAGAATCGACTTGAGGAACTGATGTACAAAGAATGCGTTGCCGTTAGTCTTGGCCGCGACGCACCTGGCAAGCGACCCGGTTGTCGTGGTCGGCAATCGAAGAGTGTCGGCAAGCATTTGATTTACGTCGTCGGGTTCTAGACTGCCAATCGAGAGCTCCGTGATCTCGACGCTCGATCGGTCCAAGTCAGCACGGAAGTTGTACAGGGGATGAGCCCTGCTCACTTCTTCACTACGATGCGCGACGATAAGGAGCAGATGGTTCGCTTCGGGATCGGAAACGATATCGGAAAGGAGTGAAAAGCTCTCCAGATCCGCCCATTGTAGGTCATCGGCAACCAAAACCAGGGGATGCTCCGGATCGCAGAGGGAACGAATGAACTTGCGGAAGGCGATCTCGAAGCGATTGTGGGCCTCACGTCCCTGGAGTTCGGGGACAGGCGACGGCGTGCCGAGAATGCGCTCGAGCGTGGGAATTACCTCGCAGATCACCGCCGCATTTGGCTCGAGCGCCTCGGATATTCGCTCACGCCAGCGTTCCACCTGCGGTTGATCGAGCTGGGCCAAGGTGCGACAGAGCTCGGTGAGTCCCTCTACAAGTGCGGCGTAGGGAGTATCTCGGCACAGTTGGTCGTACTTGCCAAAGGCAAAATTGCCGCCGCGTATCGTCATCGGGCGATGAACTTCCTTGATAAGGGCGGTCTTCCCTACCCCGGACGGTCCGCTTACCACGAGCATGCGGACGCCCCCGGCTGCAACCTCGGCGAACGCCTGATGAAGCGCGCCAATCTCCTGCGCCCGTCCGTACAGTTTCTGCGATATCCGTGCAACCTCGGGTACGTCGTGCTCGGCCAGAGTAAACGGGGCGATGGAGCCGGTGAGGGAAAACTCTTCGAGGCATCGCTCGAGATCGAGCCGCAATCCGGCCGCCGATTGGTAGCGTTCCTCCGAACCCTTCGCCAGGAGGCGGGCTACAATATCTGCAACAACTGCGGGTACATCATTCCGCATTGCGGAAACCGGAGGCGCATCTCGCGCAATGTGGGCATGCACAAGTGCAACCGGATCATCCTCTTCGAACGGAGGATGCCCGGTTAGCATTGCGAAGAACGTCGCCCCGAGCGAGTAGAGATCGGAGCGGTGATCGACAGGTCGATTTATCCTCCCGGTCTGCTCGGGTGCGATGTAGGCAAGCGTTCCGCGAATGCCTGCGTATGAGCCAAGCCTCGTCTCCTCTGCACTCAGCCTGGAGGCGAGTTCGAGGTCGATAAACTTCACTCGCGTGCGTGTCGCGTCGACGATAATGTTCGCCGGATTGACATCCTTGTGGAGCACGTGAGCAGCGTGGAGTGATTCGAGCGCCTTCGCGCAAGCGATCGCCAATCGCAGAAACACGTCGAGTGTCACCGGCTGCGAGGCAAGAAGATCCTGCATCGGCTCCATGTGGTCGTCGGAGTACGCGACGAAGATCTCACCGCCTTCGTCCTTGTATGCAATCGGTTCGGGAACGTAGGCGTGGTCAAGCGACGAGGCGATCGCGTGTTCATGAAAGAGCGCCCGCTCGCAGATCTCGCCCGCGGTTGCAACCTTTAGGATGACCGGCATCGCGTCGGCGCGACGCTCCCCCCGAAACACGTCAAATCGAGCACCGTTATAGAGCTGTTGGACTTTTAGGAACTCTTTGATTTTACTGATGCTATCTTGTTTACTTGAGATTGGCAAGGGCCAAAGTGCAGGCATGAACTGATGCAATACGTTATAGTGGCCTCTGTGAAGGAGATCAGATGAACGCTCGTGCACCCTACCGTTTTTCTATTGGACTGCTCGTCGTTGCGATCCTTGGAGCATGTTCCGAACAATCCTCCGGCTCCGTTGAGCATTCGGAGACAACGGCCCGCCTCGTGACCCACATGACCTCGGGCGAGATCTCCACGACCTCTCCGATTCGTGTCGTGTTTCGCCGCGACATGGTCCCCGACTCGCAGGTCGGCGACTCCGCCGACTCGCTCATGGAGCTCTCGCCGCGGATCGGCGGAAGCTGGTTTTGGGAGACACCGCGTGCGATCTCATTCCAGCCCGAGCGTCCGCTGCCGCTTCGCACAACCTTCGATGGAACGCTCGATCTCGAGGCGGCCGTCGAGCTCGCGAACATCTCCGTAGAGGGACGAGTCGAGCCGGCATCCTTTCGCTTCACTACGCTCGGCCGCGAGATCACGAGCTTCTCAGGCGACTTCGAGCTCGTCTCGGCCAACGACCCGTCACAAATGTTCTACGTCGCCTCGATTGGCTTTAACGACCCTCCGGAACAGGCGCGTTTCGAGCGTGCGATATCTGTGACCTACGACGACCGACGAGTTGAGTTCTCACTCGAGTCAGCCGGCGAGCCGGGACAGTTCGAGCTTCGCACCGCGCGTGTGACTCGCGACAATGCAGAGCACACGCTAATCATCGACATCAACGAGGGGCCTGTTGAACTCACCGGCGACGTCCGTCGCGTGGTGACCATTCCACCAATCGAGGCGTTTACGGTGCAGGAAGTCATCGCCCAGACCGACGAGTCTGAGACGGGGCTTCAGATCGCCTTCTCCGACGAGCTCTCGAGCGGGCAAGATCTCACCGGACTCATCCGTACGGTACCCGAAGTGGAACTACGTTTCCGACGCGCCAATCGCACGGTCATTGCGCACGGCGAGTTTGAGCTCGGACAGCGGTACCGCGTCGTCGTGGGAAGCGGCATTCGAAGCGTCTGGGGAACTCGTACGACAAACGACTACACCGAGACGGTAGAGATGTCGGCTATTCGCCCACGTGCCGAATGGGTGAGTAAGGGCGCGTTCCTTCCAACCTCGGGCGAGGGAAACATCTACCTCAAGACGGTCAATCTGCGCAGAGCGACCGTGACGGTGCAACAAGTCTACGAGAACAACCTCGGCCAGTTCCTGCAGACCGAGCAACTCGCGAGTAGCTCCACTCGAAACGACTCATTCAATTCGAGCTACGTGAACCGCGTCGGCGTGACGGTTGCCGAGCAAGAGCTCGACCTCGGCGAGGAGGAGAACCGCTGGCTTATCCACGAGCTCGACCTCTCGACCTTGCTTGGCGAGGCTCCTCGCGGGCTGTTCCTCGTTCGCGTGAGCTTCGAGCGCGACGACATGATTTGGGATCATCCGCAAGGAAACGTACGCATCCGCGGGGATGAGTACTACACCAACCCCAGCTCGTGGGGATACCTCTACCGCTACGGGAGCATCTACAAGCCGGTCGTTGTCAGCGATATCGGCCTTACCTGGAAACGAACGGGCGAAGAGCACCTGGTGATCGCGACGAACGTGCTCACGGGCGAACCGCTTGCGAACGTCGAGCTCGAGCTTCGCACGTATCAGCAGCAACTCGTTGTAAGCGGCCGGACAAACAACCGTGGTATCGCGCAACTTCCCCGCGCAAACGACGAGGTCTTTTACCTCACCGGAACGCTCGACGATCAACGCAGTGTCATCAAGGCAAACGAGATGGGCTGGAACCTCTCGACGTTTGACACGGGCGGAGAAGAGACAAGCGATGAGGGCGTGCAGGCGTTTATCTACGCCGAGCGCGGTGTGCATCGCCCCGGCGACCAAATCCAGCTCTCGGCCATTCTCCGAAACCAGGAGGGAACGTTTCCCGAGGATCACCCGGTTCGCCTCAAGTTGATCAACCCGCGCGGTCAGACCTACCTCGAGCGAACGCTCACCGAGGCGGAGGACGGCTTTTACGCGACCACACTCGAGACGAACGAAGAGGATCCGACCGGCACGTGGCGGCTCGAGCTCGAAGCCGGCGACGGCACCTTCACCAAAGACCTACCAATCGAAACCATCGTCCCAAACCGCCTCGACGTGCAGGTTCAAAGCGATCCGGCACGTCTCGGCCCGGCCGACCGCTCGGTGCGCGCCGATGTTGCGGCCCGTTACCTGTTTGGCGCATCCGCTGCGGGCCTCGAGTATGAGCTCGAGGCGACACTCGAAAACCGGCCAAAGCGGAGCAACAACTTCCCCGGTTTTACGTTCTCAAACGAGGCGACTGAGTTTACCGCATTAAGCGAAACCGTCGCGGCGGGCACCCTCGATGGAAGAGGCGGCGTTTGGGCGCAGTACACGCTCCCCGCTACCGATGCCGCGCCATCGGCCCTTGACCTCGTGCTCGATGCCCGCGTCCTCGAACCCGGCGGGCGCGCGACCCGTGGACGGCACACCGTGGCGGTTGAGCCCTACACCCATTACGCCGGCTTTGCCGAACCCGACATGCCCTACGGCTTCGCCCGTATTGCCGAGCCGCTGCAGGTTCCGGTGATCTCGATCAATACCGAAGGCGAGGGCGTCGCCGGGCGCGAGCTCGAATATCGGCTCTACCACAACCGCCGATGGTGGTGGTGGCACTATGACAGCTACGAGGAGTTCCGCGTGCGCTACAAGAGCAGCGTCAACACCGAGCTGTTGCAGACAGGCTCGCTCGTGAGCGCCTCGCGGCCGAGCGTGGTCTCAGTTACGCCCGAAACGTGGGGACAGTATCTGCTCGAGGTCGAGGACGTGGGAAGCGGCCATATTGCAGGTTTTTTCTTTCGCGGCAGTTCGTGGACGAGCGCACAACCCGGCTACGACGAGGGCGTACTGGGCCTGAGCGTGGACCGCGACGAATACGCACCCGGCGACACCGCTGTGGTACGCGCGGCAACACCCGACGGCGCGCGCATGCTCGTGGCAATCGAGAAGGCAAACGAAGTCATCGAAACTCGCTGGGTAGAGACCGAGGAAGGCGAGACCGAGTTCGAGGTCGATATTACCGAGGAAATGCTTCCTAACATCTACGTAAGCGTCTCGCTCCAACAGCCGCACGCTCAGACGGCGAACGACAGGCCAATCCGGATGTACGGCATTGTCCCGATCCGCGTGGTAGACCCCGATACCGAGCAGAGCGTAACGATCACTACTGCCGACCGCCTTGCTCCCAATGAGGAGTTCACCGTAGGAATTCAAACCGACGACGGGGAGCCAACGCAGTTCACAATCGCGGTGGTAGACGAGGGCCTGCTCAACATTACCGACTTTGAAACCCCCGACCCGTGGGCCAAGTTCTTTGCAAAGCAACGACTAAACATCAAAACATTCGACCAGTACGGGCAGATCATCGGCGCAATGACCGACGACGTCTTCCGCACGTTCTCGATCGGAGGAGGCGACGGCGACATGGGCCCCGACGACTCGGACGACGATCGTCGCTTCGAGCCGGTCGCGCTCTTTGCGGGCCCGATGATGACCGAGCGTGACGGGAGCGCCGAGGTCACCTTTACGATGCCCAATTACATGGGCGAGGTCCGGGTGATGGTCGTTCACGCGACTGGAAATCGCTACGGATCAGCAGAGAGGAGCGTGACGGTAAGCGAAGACATCGTGATCTTACCAACGCTTCCGCGCGTGCTCGGCCCGGGAGAGCAGATCGCGCTTCCGGTGAATCTCTTTTCCACGATTGCTGGTGAT
>JBMCTC010000042.1:0-16800 GCA_048624115.1 Spirochaetota bacterium | reverse complement strand
AAGATCTCCTTTCCCCGTCTAGTTCCGTACAATATATAACAACGATGAACTCGCTGCCAGAGAGCCTTCAAGATAATGAGACGCGACCTCAAGGTCAATTTCGCCTTGGTTCGAATCCGCGAACACCGCACGATACGATCCCGGCGACGGTACAGCCTGACCTGTGGCAATAAGGCGCCCCGCGGCGATTGCCAGTCGCACCGGGGAGCTCTGGTCGGTCGGGACGACTCCGCGCAAATCCAATGCATACTCACGGCCGGAAATTCTCAGGTACTCAGCCAGGTCTCCCCGCGCCAGAACGCCTCTCAGACGTGAACTCGAAATCGGTTCGTCATCCACGAGGACCGCGCCTGCAACCTCTACTCGCGTGGCGGTACCTTTGAAGTGGGCTCGGATCTCTTCGTGACCGTACTCCATTCGATACCCGCAGCGGAAGTTAAAGCCAACGATAAGCCTGACGATCTGCATCTTTGCCGACAACTCTTCGAGAAATGCCTTCGCTCGAATGCGCTGGAAGTCGTCTGTGAAATCGATCAACACGCATGCGCCGATCCCAGCTCGCTCGAGAGCCTCCACCCTTTGTTGCAACGTCATGAGAAGCGGTGGTGCGCCCTCGGGTGCAAGAAGCGATGCGGGGTGATTGCGAAAGGTAATCACTACCGGAAACGCATCGGGTTCGTTCTGCGCTCGACTCAGGAGTTCGATGTGACCCCGATGCACGCCGTCAAACACACCGAGGACAACGCTGCAGCTTTTTTGTCGCAAAACTGTCTTCGCTTGTTCCCATCGCGTAACGATCATAGGCTTCCGCCTGAGAAGACAATCGAATAGTCGAGGTTTCCGCTCGAGGCGATTGTGACGAGGGCGAGCGGCTCACCTTCGCGTGTCAAAAGGACTTCACCCGCAATGCTCGGCGCCTCGGTGAACACGTCACCGACCGAAAGCTTCCGGCCGTGGCAAATAGGTCGGACGAGCTCTGGGGGTACCTCAACGCGAACGATTCCAGGAAGAAGCTCGAGGGACGGGGCAATCGAGCGAAGATGCTTCTCGGGTGCGAACTCACACGGCGGGACGGAATCATCGACTTCAAACGGCCCCACCGTCGTTCTGCGAAGTACGGATACGTGAGCAGCACTTCCCACCGCTCTTCCGAGATCGCGTGCAAGAGATCGGATATAGGTCCCCGAGCTGCAAGTAATCTCGGCTGCGTACGAGTCTTTATCGATCTGCTCGAGCGAAAAATGTTTGATGCTTACGATCCGGCTCGGTACCTCGACCTGCTCGCCGGAACGCGCAAGCTCGTACGCACGCTTGCCGTTGACGTGTACGGCGGAAAACGCCGGAGGAATCTGTTCGATTGGCCCTCTGAAGCCGGAAAGAGCTTCCATTACATCGTCTACCGCAGGTGCGACTGCAGTACGAGTCACGGTTCCTGTGCTGTCGGAGGTGTCTGTCTCCGAGCCAAAGGAGAAAACTGCATGATACGACTTATCGAGCCCCGAAAAAAACCGAGCAAGCCTCGTGGCCTGGCCTACCAACGCCACCATCAGCCCGGTCGCAAACGGATCGAGGGTTCCGGTGTGACCCACCTTCTTGGTCTTGCAGGCCCGCTTGAGGTCTGAGAGCGCCCGGAAGGACGATACTCCTTCGGGCTTGTCAAGTAATGCGATGCCGAGCACGAGAGGTCTACTGCTGCTTGTTCGCTACTTCGTCGATCTTCTTGTTGACCGCAAACCCTTCCTCGATACTGTGATCGGCTCGGAAGGTAAGGACCGGTGTTGACTTGAATCGGAGCTTTTGGCCAAGCCGCCCCTGGATAAACCCAGCGGCGCTGTTGAGGCCGTCGACAGCAGACTCGATCTCCTCCCGGTCCTTGAACCCAGAAATTCGAACCTTCGCGTACGCGAGGTCCTTCGAAACCTCTACCCCGGTAACGGAAACCATAGAATCCACTCTGGGGTCCTTGATTTCATTCCGAAGGATGAGCGATCCAATCTCCTCGCGGAGAAGGCTCTCTACTCGCTTGAGTCGAATGTTAGCCATTTGTCGGCTCCCCAAGCTTCTTAGCGATCTCTTCCATCTCGAAGACTTCGATCGTGTCGCCTTCCTTAATGTCGTTAAAGTTCTCGATGCCAACACCGCATTCGTAGCCCGACTCCACCTCACGCGCGTCGTCCTTGAAGCGTTTAAGGCTCGACACCTTTCCGGTGTAGATCACCGCCCCATCGCGCAAGACGTGTGCCATTGCATTCCGGCGCACGATGCCGCTCGTGACGAACGAGCCGGCAATCAGCCCAATCTTTGGAACCTTGAACGTTTCGCGTACCTCGACCCGACCAATCGTCTTCTCTTCGTAGTCGGGCTCGAGCATACCTTCCATCGCGTCTCGAATATCGTTTACGACATCATAAATGATGCTGTACTTGCGTATCTCAACCTTCTCCTGATCGGCCAGTTGCTGCGCCGAGGGAGTCGGTCGAACGTGGAACCCAATAATGATCGCATCGCTTGCAGCGGCGAGCCGAACATCGTCATCGTTGATCGCACCGGCAGCGGCACGAATTGCCGAGAGACGAATCTCCTTAGTCGATAGCTGCTCAAGCGAGCCCTGGAGCGCCTCTACCGAGCCGTGCACGTCACCCTTGATGATGACGCGCAGCTCATCGACCTCGCCCTCTTGGATGCTGTCGTAGAGATTGTCGAGCGTGATCTTGCGGACGTTGCGTGCCTGTTCGACCTTTTTGAGTTCCTGACGTTTGTCGCCAACTTGACGAGCCATCTTCTCGCTCTCGGTGACCTGGAACGGATCTCCAGCTTCGGGGATTCCTGTGAATCCGAGAATCTCCACCGGCATGGCAGGACCAGCTTCATCCACCCGCCGGCCAAGATCATTAAACATGCTTCGAACACGTCCAGGATACACGCCTGCAATAAAGCTATCGCCAACCTTGAGCGTGCCGCGCTCAATAAGGACGGTAGAGACTGTTCCACGACCTGGATCGATGCGGCTCTCGATGATTGTACCTTCAGCGTCTCGGTTGTGATTCGCCTGAAGCTCGAGCACTTCGGACTGCAGAATCACCGACTCGAGGAGCCCGTCTATCCCTTCGCCCTTGAGCGCAGAAACCTCGACAAAGAGGGTACTCCCACCCCAGTCTTCGGGCATGAGGTCGAGATCGGACAGCTGTTGCTTGACTCGATCCGGATTTGCATCAGGCAGGTCGACCTTGTTGATCGCGACAATGATGGGCACCTTCGCAGCGCGTGCGTGATCAATTGCCTCGCGAGTTTGAGGCATTACACCATCATTTGCGGCCACAACCAGAATCACGATGTCGGTTACCTGTGCACCTCTGGCGCGCATAAGCGAGAATGCCTCGTGCCCCGGCGTGTCGAGGAATGTGATTACCTGTCCGCTGGGAACGGTCACCTGATAGGCACCAATATGCTGGGTGATTCCACCGAACTCTCCGCCGACCACATTTGTCGAACGGATTGTATCGAGAAGCTTCGTTTTACCGTGGTCAACGTGACCCATGATCGTGACGACGGGCGGCCTGGTGTCCATCTCGTCCGCCTTGTCCTCGCCGGTCTCGATGATGGTCTCATCGTAGAGTGACACGATGTTCACCTTGCACCCGTACTCGTCGGCAAGAATCGAAGCGGTGTCCGCATCGATCTGCTGATTGATCGTAACCATCATACCCATGCCCATGAGCTTGCCGATGAGATCGCTCGCTTTGAGGTTCATCTTCTTGGCCAGCTCGCTGACCGTAATGACCTCCATGATGTCGATCTCTTTCGGCACCGGATTGGCGCGAGGGGCAGACTTCTTCTGCTTGTACTGAATCTGCTTTTCTTGATACTTGTCGCGCTTCTCGTAATCACGCTTCTTAGACTTATAGAACTTTTTGCCCGTCGCCTTCTTCTGGTCGCTCGGCGGCGGCGGTGGACTTCCAGGAGCGGGCGTTCGAAATGAGCGTGGGGGGGCGCCGGGACGACCGCCGGGACGTGCCCCGCCCGGCCGACCTGTGCGCGGTCCTGCCGACCGAGGCGGTCGTGAGCCAGGCTGGCCGGTACCACGCCCCTCACGCACAGACTCACGGACAGACGGTGGCGGTTCTTTGAAATTCTTAACAGTAAAGGGGTTCTTCTTGCCCGCCGGAGTGTTCTCATCTCCGACTGATCGCCGTTTTGGCTCGCCCTCACCCGGCGTTCTTTCTACTTTCGCGGCAACGTCGGACGTCGGCTTCTTCTCGGTTTGTGGTGCCTTTGCAGGCCTCACTTCCTGTGCCGTGGCAGCTTCGGTTTCTTCTGCCGGAGCCTTAGCCGCGGGAGCAGCGCCTTGTTCGCGAACCGAGGGTGGAACCTTGTGCCCCTTGCTGACAACGGACGGCTTTCGCTCTGACGACGCAGCGGAATCGGATCCGGCTCGGGTCTTGCCCTTCGGTGACTTTCGGCGGACGACAACGCGAACCTTCTTCCGATCGCCGTCTTCTGAACCCTGTTCGTCTTTCCGGTGCTTAATGAGTGTCGTCTTTGGTTTCTGCTTGTCCTGGTCTTCAGCCATACAGCCCCTTTTTCCCGATGCGCTTACTCCGCCTCGGTATTATCATCTTCCTCATCAATAATTTCAACATTCTCGGAGATGATCGCCTGGATAGCGGCGACATCATCTTCGGTGATTCCTTCAAGTTTTCGGAGGTCATTCTCCGCCATATCGAGAAGGTCGAGAATGTCTTCGATGCCGGCTCCTTGAAGTATCCCTACGACGCGCTCTGAGATGCCGGGAAGTTCGGAGATCAGTGTAATCTCAGCTTCTTCGTACTCTCCGGCTTCGTCTTCGTCTTCGTCTTCTTCCTCTTCGTACTCGGCCTGTCCCTGGTCCGACTCTCTTTCAGCCTGTTGTGGCGCGTCGGATTCAGCTTCTTCGGCCGCTACTGAAGCATCGGCCTCTCCTACCGCGGGAGATTCCTCTTCGTCTTCATACTCTTCGTCGTCGTACGATGCCTCATCATAGGGTTCTTCATCGTACGATGCCTCATCGTACGATGCCTCATCGTATGTTTCCTCAGACTCGATCACCTCGACATTGTCGGCCATAATCCTCTGAATCAGCGTGACATCGTCTTCACTCAGTGACTCGATGGAGGATAACTCCCCGTCCTCGAGCGCGACAAGGTCTTCGATGAACTCGTAACCGGCCGTCTCCAGCGTCGATACAAGGCGTGGCGGCAAGCCGGGCAGCTCGGCTATCCGTGTGATTTCGTCCTGCTCTTCCGGCAACTCCCCGAATAGAGCGGAAACTGCGCGCTTGGTGTCGGCGGAGATGTCCATCTCGGCGAACTGATCCTGCGTCTTTACGTCGATGCTCCAGTCGGTGAGCCGATTCGCAAGCCGCACATTGAGACCCTGCTTGCCAATGGCAAGCGAAAGCTGGGTCTCGGGTACGACGGCAAGAGCCTGGCGTTTCGACTCGTCCATGAGCACAACGTGGCTGACCTCTGCAGGCGAGAGGGCGTTTCGGATAAACTCGCGGGAGTCGTTGTCGTACTTCAATACGTCGATCTTTTCGCCTTCGAGTTCACGCACGATCCCTTGAATGCGAACACCTCGCAGGCCGACGCATGCGCCAACCGGGTCTACATCCTCGCGCGTGGAGTAAACCGCGATCTTTGTCCGATACCCCGGCTCTCGAACGATCTTGAAAACCTCAACGGTGTTGTCGTAGATCTCCGGTACCTCGAGCTCGAAGATGCGCTTCACGAACTCGGTGTGTGTGCGCGTGAGAACGATCTGCAGACCGTTCGGGTTTTTGTTCACCTCGTAGATCATCGCCTTGATTCGATCGTTTGGACGATAGACTTCACGAGGCGACTGATAGCGCTTTGGCAGGATGCCCTCGGTCTTCCCGAGGTCTACAAAGATGTTGCCGTTTCGTTCCCGCTGGTAGTAGCCGATGATCATCTCGCCGACTTTATCTTTGAACTCACTGTGTAGTGTGTCTTTCTTGATCTCGCGGAGAGTCTGGCGAGCTTTTTGCTTCGCGCTCTGCACGGCAACCCGATCAAACTCAGCAGGGTTGATCTCGATGAGTAACTCGTCTCCGAGCTCGGCTTCCGAGTTTAATGCCAGCGCCTCTTCGAGAGCAATCTCGCTAACCGGATCGTAGAGATCTTCCACGATCTTCTTCTGGGCGTAGATGGTCACGTCACCACCGTCGTCGCTAAAGTGCACAACCGCGTTGTCCGCAGTGCCGAACTTTTTTTTGTATGCGGCGATCAAGAAATCTTCAACTGTTGTGCGAATCAGGTCTTCGCTGATTACACTATCCTGCACCAAGAGGCGGATAGCATTTGCCAATTCACCAGACATCGGTCTTACTTGACCTCCTGCGTGTAGTCGAGCTTTGCCTTTTGTATATCGGCAAACTCGACCGTTATTCGACTCTCTCCGGTCTGAAGCGTCACACTCTGCTCGTCGCTGCTCTCGATCCTTCCAGCCTCCCACTCCAGGTTGCTCTTACGGAGCACGCGGACACCTCGTCCGGCAAAGACCGAGAACTCATGCATGTGTTTGAAGACACGGTCGATGCCAGGACTGGACACCTGAAGCGCAACGTCTCGATCGTCTAGGATCAACTCGAGGCGCGGCGCGAGCGTCTTGTGAATCTCTGCACAGTGATCCACGTTGACGCCCTCTTCCCGGTACACAACGAGGTGCACATGAGTGCGGCCCTTGACCACGCTCTGGTTTGCCTCAACGATTTCAAAGCCGAGCCCTTGAACGACGTCTTCAAGCTCGCCTGCTAACCACTGTTTCTCCGACAATGAAACCTCCGGAGACCATAAAAAAAGAGCCGGCGACCGACTCTTCATCGGGAAGTACTATGTGATTAGACGATACCAATACCGCTTAGCCAATGTCAACGCTTGCGCACGAAGAGCTCCGCACGGAACCCCCGCATACGACGCTCGGAGAGGCTCTTTAAGAGGGGACCCGCCTTTTTAGCGACCCGGGTTACCGTCGTGCTTCTGGCAACGATCAACAACTTCCCGCCCGATACGAGCAGACGCTCAACGGTGGCGACGAGCTCGCTATCCCAAGGCGTTCCCGGCTCAGGATCCTCATCAATGACAATCCAGTCATACGCGTCTGTATCTGGGGTAGTGGAGATCGTAGATGTGGCGATTGATGGCGCGAGGGTCACCTGCCCGCAGAGGTTGTGCTCTGAAACAAGCAACGCGAGCAGATCTCGATCGGCCATGGTAAACGTTGTGCGACCGGAAGAACGTTGCGAGACTCCGACCATCAGGTGCCCCTGGCGGACGCCTCGCACGAGCACCTTACCCGAAACGCCGACCGATCGCAGAAGATCAAAGGCAAGCGCAAGCCGAAACGAGAGTTGATCAAACTCCGGAAGGTTATAGGCAGTGTCGATCGAGTAATCGCTCGTTGGTCCAACAAAGCGCACCGATCGAAGTCGGATGAAGCGGTTTGGCAACTCCTGACCTTCCATATCTTCGAGACGACCGCCCGGGGCACGAAAGACAACGGAGTGGTGGTTAGCGGATCGGCTCTCCGAGAAGATTGTCGCGCTCATGCTCGACAGCTTGCCAAGCAACCACTGTGCCAACGGCTGTACAACGACAACCGAAGCGAAGCAGTTCTCGAGCGACGCAAGGCGAGCGATACCATCAATCATGCCGTCCAAGACGGGCTCTCCTGCCTTTGCCGGAAGGTTCGAGACTACGAGGGACCGTGGTCGTGGCGAAACTGTCTCCGTCGCAATGGCGTGGCTGGACTCGCAGGGAACCTGATGTGCGGCAGCGACTGCCTCGGTCCACTTGACGGCCATCATGTCCCTGTCGAGCGCCGAGAGCGTTGCCCCATACCGTTTCGCGAGGGCGATCCCTAGGGTACCGGTTCCAGAGCCGATATCTACAACGCGATCGAAGCTCGGCACCGGTGTGTCTCGGGCCAGGAGTGTGAGCAGTTGATTGGTTCCTGAATCGACTCCGGCACTCGAGAAAAGCGCGTGAGTCAGCGGGATGCGAAGCTCGTGTCCACAATAGCGGTACACGATCACTTTAGAGACTCTCGCCTGAAGCTCGATTGGCATTTCCACTCGACTAAGGTACAGAAACGATCACTTGCTGAGAGCGCTACTCCTCTTCCATGACAAACACTACCGCGCCGACCTCTACGGACCCGAGCGCTTTGAGGATCGCTGCGCAGCGCGAGAGTGTCGCCCCGGTGGTGAATACGTCGTCTACGAGAATCGCTCGCCGTGGCACCACCCCGATCTTCCGCCGTGGTTGAATCGCATGCGATGCGTGAGCAAATCGCCCCTCAAAGTCGAGCTTCTTCTGACTCTTTGCACCCCGATGGGTAAGCGGACGCCACACCGGCCTCGAGTGAGACGCCGCCAGCGTCGATGCGAGCACGTCGGCACTCTCGAAGCCGCGCACACGCGTTCCGCGCCGTGAAGAAGGAACCGGGACGATCGGCGCTTCGAGCCATCCCTCGCTTGAGAGAGTGTCCAGAAGCTCAGCGATATGCAAACAAATCACATGTGCGACCTGCTGGCGACCGGCAAACTTGAATGAGCGTATGAGATTTGCGGGAACGCCTTCATAGGGAAAGAGCGGACGGACCCAATCAAACGCAAAGTCCGCCTTCCGACAACGCGCACAGCGCGAGACAAACTGCGGGACCGGGATCCCGCAGAGTGAGCAAACCCGCACGCTACTCCAGGAGCGCAATGCGGACCGACACCTCGCGCAGAGCTGATCCCGGTTCGACACGCGCTCATGCGAGCACCCCACGCACGGCTCTGGAAACATAGACGCTACTATCCTGCTCATGACTATCATTACTGCGCTTTTTGCGTTCACGCTTCACCACGTATTGCCCATATGGGTGAGCACCCGTACCTTGAACCGAACCGTGAAAACTTACGACTTCATCATGGCGGGGGGCGGGATGTCTGCGCTCAGCCTCGCCTACTTTCTCACTCGCGAGCAACCGGGCGCGACAATAGCCATCGTCGATCCCGAGGAAAAGGGCGAAAACGATCGAACGTGGTCGTACTGGGCAAAAGATCCGCAACCCTTTGACCATATTGCCACGCAGCGTTGGAGTCGAATCCGGTTCGCGAGTAACGAGTGGTCTTCGGCGATCGAACTTGATCCCTACCGTTACTTCATGATCCGCTCCGAGGACTTCTACGATACCGTACTGGCCCAGCTCGAGCATGCGCACGTGGATTTCTTCCGAGACCGAGTGGTCGACATCGATGGCAGCGGCGACTCCGCACGAGTCGAGGGTGAAAACGGAGCTTGGAACGGCAGTTGGGTTTTCGATAGTCGTTTCGATCCTGAAGAGTATGCGAATCGCAGCGGTCCTCATCACTACCTCAAGCAACACTTTCTCGGCTGGACAATCGAGACCGATGAGAACGAGTTTGATCCATCCATCGCGACGCTTTTTGACTTCCGAGTTCCAGACTCTGGGGAGTTTCGCTTTGGCTACATCCTGCCCCAATCAGCAAATCGAGCCTTAGTTGAGTTCACGTTGTTCACGGCAAACCTGCTCGAGAAAGACGAGTACGTCTCCCAAATCGAGAACTACATTCAAAACGTTCTCGAAATCAGGACGTATCGCGTTGTGGAGCAGGAGAACGGCGTGATCCCGATGACCGACGAGCCCGCAGTTCGAAAGGCTCAGAACAGGGTGCTCAATATCGGAACGCGTGGCGGTTTGGTGAAAGCGAGCACCGGATACGCGTTTGCGCGAACCCAGCGGGACTCGATCGCCATTGCCACTTCGATGGTCCGATTTGGACACCCGTTTGCCATCCCCGAGCACTCACGGTGGTTTCGACTGCTCGACACGATGATGCTCCAGGTTATGCACCGACGCGGGCAGATCAGCGACCACGTATTTGCAAACCTCTTCCGGAAGAACCCAATCGACCGACTCTTTCGCTTCCTCGAGGAGCAGACGACCTTTGCCGAGACTCTCGCGGTAATGGCTACCGTGCCGTGGCCACCGTTCATCGGCGCGTTTTTCCGGACAAAGCTATTCGGGAGGATATAGATGATTGACGCATTTCTGGAGCTCTACCGTCCCATCACTGCACCGGGCGTCCTTATCGCGATTTGGGTGTTTGTGATGATCAACGTGCCGGTTGTGCGATGGATTGCAGGCGAGGGAGCCGAGCGCATTGGGATTACCGCGGGAGTCATTACCCAGTCGGTTGCCGTTATTACGCTTATCGCACTCGAAGTCGGATGGCTGGTAGTGATCGTTATCGTTCTTGTCCCGGTTCTCGGTTGGCTGAGCGAGGCAATTGGCTCTCATACGGGCATTCCCTTTGGCGAGTACCTCTACACCGACGTGCTCCAGCCGCAGGTCGCCCACGTCCCTATCATTATACCCTTCGCCTGGCTCATGATGATGCCGCCGTCCTGGGCTATCGGGCAGTTAATTGCCCCCGATGTTCCGTTGCTCGCTTGGGCAGTCTCCGCCGCTGCCTTTACGACATGGGACCTCTATCTCGACCCCCAAATGGTAAACTGGCGGTTCTGGCAGTGGAAGAAGGAGGGATTCTACCAGGGCATCCCGGTAACCAACTACATAGGCTGGTTTTTCGTCTCCTTTATCATTACCGCAGCCGTCGATCTCGTCGGTCGTCTAGCCGGGCTATCGCTGCTTCAGTCGCTTCCCGTGCTGCCCTTAGCGGTAATTTTCGTGATCACGTGGGCACTGCAGTTTGTTGGCCAGTTTTTCTTTTGGAAGCTCCGAGTCTCGGCAATCACCGGCCTCGTTGCGATGGGCGCTTTTGTGATTGCTGCGTTTCTCATCGCCCAGTAGAACGAAGCTCCTCCTGCCATCGGGCGATCCTCGCGATCGCCTCTACCGGCTTCATCTCATTTACGTCAATCGTGCCGAGCTCCGAAAGGATTAGTTCGCCTGGATCGAAGAGACCGGATTGCCGGTCGCTCGAAAATGAGGCTTTAGGCACCACGATCGGCGCGTCTTTGGTCTGAAGGATCGCCTCGAGTATCGCGCTTGCACGATCAATCACCTGCGTCGGCACACCGGCCAGCCGTGCAACGTGAATCCCGTAAGAATGGCTCGAAGGACCGTCTTGCACCCGCTTGAGAAAGACGATCCTCCCGTCATTCTCTTCGATGCTGAGACTGAGGTTTTTGAGTCCAGCAGCCTCGACCGCCGTCAACTCATGAAAGTGTGTGGCAAACAACGTTCGCGGCCGAACGTGGTGCGTCAGGTACTCGAGCACCGCCTGCGCGATAGCTCGTCCGTCATTGGTGCTCGTGCCTCGCCCAATCTCGTCCATGATGACCAGACTCTTGTTCGTCGCGGTGCGCAGAATAAACGCAGCCTCGTTCATCTCAGTGAGAAACGTGGACTCGCCCCGGGCAAGGTTGTCGCTTGCCCCGACCCGGCAAAAAATCCGGTCTACGATTCCGATGATGGCCTCGTCTGCGGGAACGAAGCTCCCGATTTGGGCAAGAAGTACGATGAGCGCCGTCTGCCGTAGAAACGTGCTCTTGCCGGCCATGTTCGGCCCGGTAATCAGACCGAGGAAGTCCCCGTCGTGATCGAGCGTGACGCCGTTCGGGACGAACCCACCCGGAGGCAAATGTGCCTCGACCACCGGATGACGGCCCGACACGATCTCGAGCCGACCGTGATCCTGAACTGTCGGCGCGGTGTAGCCTCGAACGGTTGCCGCATGCGCGAGCGACTGGAGTACGTCGAGTTCCGCCATCGCGTGAGCGAGCTCGAGAAGTACCGCGAGCTGACCCTTGACGGAGTCGCGGACGAGAAGAAAGATCTCCCGCTCACGCTCGACAATTCGCTCGGAGGCTTCGCTCAACTCCGCCTCAAGCGCTGTTAGTTCTTCGGTCGTGAAGCGCTCGACGTTCGTCAACGTTTGTCGGCGGACAAAGTGGTCGGGAACCCGTTCCGCATGGCTCTTGGTGACCTCGAGGAAGTGACCAAGGATCTTGTTATGACGAATACGGATCGCGGTCATGCCTGCGTTTGAGCGTTCCTGCTCAACGTAACGTTCGAGTACGCCACGCGAGTTGGCAAGCAGCTCAGCGAGCCGGTCGAGCTCCGGGTCGTAACCTTCGCGAATCAAATTCCCTTCTGTCAATGCGACCGAGGGTTCATCAAGCAGCGCAGACGAGAGCAAATCGACCAATTCCGACACCGTTGCGTCGAGCTTGTTCATCGTGACCGAGAACACAACACCGGCAACAGAGTCCGCTACGAGCATGCGCTCGATCTCCCGCGCTTCGAACAGCGAACTCCGGATCGCTACGAGATCCTTTGCATGTGCACGGTCCATCGCGACACGACCGGCCAGCCTCTCGAGATCGAGTGTTCGGGAGAGAGAGAGTCTTAGTCGATCGAGCAATCGCTGACGTCGAAAGAGAGTTTCAACCTGCCTCTGTCGCTCGAGGATTCTCTCCTTACTACGGAGAGGTGAAAGAACCCATGATCGCAGCTTACGACTTCCCATCGCGGTCTGTGTAAAGTCAATCGTCGACAACAGCGAGTACTCGCGTCCGCCGTCATGAAGATTTGCAATCAGCTCGAGGTTTCGAATCGTACTCTCGTCGAGTCCAACCGCTTCCTCGGCGGAAACGACATGGATCTCGCGAACATGTGGTAACACCGTCCGTGCGGTCTCATGTAAGTAGTCGATGAGGACGCCTGCCGCAAGCGGCAGCGGTGAGTCGTCGCCAACGCCAAACGACTTCAGGTTTTCGACGCCAAGAAGTTCGCGAAGCCGCGCTCTGGATGAGGCAACGTCGTAGTGCCAGTCCGGGTAGCGGTTGAGAAGGATCGATGCACGCTCTGCGAGTGCCCGCGAGATGGGAGATTGCTCGAGTAACGACTCTTGAACCAGCACCTCGCGAGGTTGGAGTCGTGCGAGCTCCCGGCGCAGCATTGTCGCACCCTCGTTACCACGAGCGTCGGCCAGTCCAAACTCACCGGTGGAAACGTCGACGTAGGCGAGCACAACATGCTCTTTCACGCCCGCTACGGATACGAGATAGTTATTCGCGTGCGAATCGAGGTACGCCTCTTCGGTGGCGGTGCCGGGCGTAACGACCTCGACGACCGCCCGTTCGGCAATCCCCTTTCCGGATTCGGGGAGACGAGTTTGTTCACAGATCGCAACCTTCTCGCCCGCCTTGATGAGTCGGGCGATGTAGGATTGGGCCGCATGGTACGGGACGCCGCACATCGGGATCTCTTGGCGTTTTGTTAGGGTCAGCCCGAGTATGCGGGAGGCGCGAATAGCGTCCTCCCGAAACATCTCGTAGAAGTCTCCGAGCCGAAAGAACAGCACCGCATCGCGGTGTTCCCGCTTAAGCCGCGAGTACTGTTCCATCATCGGGGTGGAAGCAGCCATTTAGTAGCGCGCGCGCATCTCGTCGATAATCTCTCGCGTTATGTCGATCGCCGGACTGATCCAGAAGAGCGCAGTACCCATGGCCGTTTCCTCGAGGACCCCAGTGTATCCGCCGTTTTCGGCAACAAACTCCACGGTGCGATAGAGCCGGTCGTAGAAGACATCGTCGGAGAGTTCCTGGCGCAAGCGCTCCTGACGGGCAAGCCAGGCGTCACGCCTCGTTGCGATATCGTCCTCAAGGGCCTCGATATCATCGGCCAACCGGCGGGCGGTCCTCGAGTCGCCGTCCTCGAGGGCGTCTGCGCGACGACGCTGGTAATCGAGCAACTGATCGTCGAGACGCTCCATCTCAGCTTCGTACTCTTGCTGGGCGTCCTGATACCGCCGTATCGTCGAAGAGTCCTGATAGTAGGCCGTGATGACCCTATCGATGTTAAAGACTGCGACCGTTACAAACTGCTCCTGTGCCACAAGACCGGAAAACGCAGTCACTACAAAAACGGCTCCAATAATCAGACGTTTCATTGAATCAGCTCCTTAAAAGAGACCGTCGCCAATGGCAAACACAAAGTCCAGACCACCGGTTCCGGTCCCGTCTCGATTGAATAGTGAGCCCTGCTGCCACTCCAGATTTCCAGACTCGTCATATTGGAAGCGCTTGGCAAGATAGACCTGAATCGGGAACTGAGGAATGGTAAAGCGGAACCCTGCACCGAGGGTGTAGAGCATATCACTCGGCTCGATAGATAGTATGCCGTCGCGCTCCGTCCAAATTCCAACTGCGTCCAGGAAGGTATCGAGCCAAATCACCTGCTCAGCTATTGGCATCCGAAGCTCTACCGAGCTGTCCCAAAGCGCCTCCCCACCGGTAATCGGATCCCATCCACGGGCAATAAACATCGGGTTTGTCGCCAGCAGGTTCGTACCTGCGACAGGTTCCTGAGGGGAAGTGCGATAGCGTTCAGGCACCCAGAACTGCGGCCAAATGAAAGAAAGGGATGAGTTGACGGCAAGAACCCCCTTCCAGTTCCAACCTTCGAATACAGGGAAGTCCCATAGCGTGAAATATACCTCTCCTCGCGTGTCGGTGCGGATGTAGTGCCGGTCGCCGAGCAGGAAACCACCGACCAGCGTAATTCCTTGTGAAACGCGATAGCCGGAGCTCGGACTCAGAGGAAGGCCTCGCCTACGGTCGAGTGAGCTGTTGATGCCCCAAGTGTTTACCCACTGCCAGTCATCGAGGTTCTCGCGAAGCGTAGAGGAAAACGGTCGCACCTGCGCAGGGTCGTACCCAACATAGTTGAGACTCGTGCGCAAGCTCGTCGAAAGAGCAAGCGTTCCAAGCGTCGTTCTGAACCGATAGCCCGTGTTGCCACCAACGGAGATACTCCACTCCACGTAATCCATGAGGTAGTCTTCGGGAATAGCAGCGTCTCCTCCGGCAAGTTGATAATCGGTGATTAGATCGTACTCGCTGATCAGTTCGGCAGTAACGGGATCGGGGAACAGGTCACCACGATCGTAGGTATCGCCATCGTACTCTGTTCCGTCCTGGGAAAATACGTAATAGCCCTGAAACGGGTCCGGGACCGCATTTGGATCATCAGCGTCGAAAACCGGAGCGAGAATATCTTGCGGCGTGCTAGCCCGTACGGAACGATTTAGGGTTATGTCACCACCGAGCGACCAGCGCTCGCCTCGAAACCAGCGCTCGAGAAAATTGAAAGAAACAAGTTGCTCAGTGGGCGATATCTGTGCCTGTACGCCTAGTGTTTGCCCCCGCCCCAAGAAGTTGCGATCGTTCCATCCGAGCTGACCGGATACGGGAAATCCCTCACCGCCACCGAATGCTACACCGAACGTGATATCCGCCGTTTGTGTTTCCTCCACGCGAATAATGAGCTCCATGAGTCCCTCTGCGCTTCCCGGTGGGTACTCCGCAGTTACGGCGGAAAAGTACTGCAGATTGTTGAGATTCTGAATGCCCTCACGAATGCGGCCAACGTCAAACACGTCTCCAACCTGCAGAGGGATTTCACGCAGCACTACCTCGTCGCTTGTCTTTTCGTTTCCAACAACGACTATTCGCTCGATGTGTGCACGCGGACGTTCGGTGATCAACAAGATGAAGCGGATCGACCGAGCGGCCTCATCCCGCTCCTCGGTCAAGCTGAACTCGTTGAAGATGTAGCCGCTCTGCCAGTACTGATCCTGCGCAAGCGTGACGGAATCACGAAGCTGAGGAAGATCGAGCACGTTGCCCTCGCGTTGGCGAATGAACTCAGCGAGAGTCTCGTCTGGGAAGATGGTATTTCCTTCGAAATCAACACCGCCAAACGTGTACTGCTCGCCCTCCTCGACAAACACAGTCAGTGTAAGGAAGGTGCGATCCTCTTCCTCGTCGCGCGAGACGTCACGGGTAACGTCCACAACTTGAGCGTCGACATAGCCACGCTCGTGGTAATACTCCTCGATACGAGCTCTGTCGGCTTCGAGCACGTTGCTCTGGAAGACACCGCTGTTAAAGATGTTTTGAGCCTTGGTCTCCATCTGCCCGCGGAGGGCAGAGTCGGAGGCAAACGTATTTCCTGAGAAGTTGATCTCCCGAACCGTGACCTGTTGCCCCTCCGAAATCTCGAACACGATAGTCTGCTCGCTCTCTGCTTCCGCCTCAACTCGACTCGAAACCTCGACGTCGGGGTATCCGCGTTCGAGGTAGAGGTCGAGGATGGCCTGCTCGTCTGCCCTTCGTTTCGCGAGCGTAATGATGTCTCCGTCGGTGAGGAGAATCGCGTCGAGAAGTTCACCATCTCGGACGCGTCGATTGCCTTCAAACTCGATATCGCCGACCGTAGGGCGCTCCTCTACGGTGAACTGGATAATCACACCGTCGCCGGATTGTGGCCGAATCGCCTCCGGAAGGAGGCTCGCAAAGAAATCGAGCGCATAGAGCCTCCGTTGCAGCTCCAAAAACGCACGCTCGGTGAAAGGTTGATCGATGTATGGTTCTATAACCGGTTCGAGCTCCGACTCTGAAACCGACGCGAGACCCTCGAATCGGATATCCCGAATGGTTTGCCCGACATACCAGGCGTCCTCCTGCGCAAACAGGGGAATTGTGAACAAACACACAAACATTACTGCTACTAATCGTCGCATTTAAACTCCTACTTTCCGACATGGTTCCCAGGTCAGTATGAAAAATCCCAGGAGAACCGTATTGTGTTATCCGTAAGAAACAACGTGCTTGGATCGCGGGGAAAGAACGCCCACTCCAACTGAAAAAACGGTGTCTCCCACTCAAGACTCACTTCTGAATCTACCTCAATGCCGGTCAAACT
>JBMCTC010000041.1:0-17045 GCA_048624115.1 Spirochaetota bacterium | reverse complement strand
CCACCGGTCTGCCGCTTGAGAGCGTCCGGAAGCTCGCCTCCGAGATTGGTGGCGGGGAGTAAGAACGCCCCAGAGGTGACGCTTACTCACCACGTGCCGCGAGGCGGTGGCGGGCTGGGCACTTTTCCGGCTGGGTAAAGTGAAAGCAGCGGGGCTTGCAGTCAACGCAGTACTCGATCTCGTTCGGATCGTCGGCGAGGGCTTTTGCGGCCCAGCCGGGGTCGGCGAGAATACCACGCCCCACTGCGACAAGGTCGGCCGTGCGAGTGTCGAGCACCGCCTGAGCTTGCTCAGGGAGCTTGACGCCGTTCACGCCGATGACCGGAACGCCGAGTTCCCGCTTGGCTACAGCGGCGAGTTGCATGGTCGGCGTGAAGAACGAATCCGGGTCGGTTGCGGAGACGGAACCGCCGGCGTTTGATATGTCGAGCAGTCGGCACCCCTCATCTACCGCGGCGCGGCCGGCGGCAAGGCCCTCTTCGAGGGGAAGCGACGTCCCTGCATCCGCGGCGAGTCCGAGCCGCACGGTAACCGGCATGGTGGGGTCCTTTGCACGGACACGGCGTAATGCCTCTACCAAGAAGCGAAGACGATTCTCAAGACTGCCACCCCAGCGGTCGGTGCGTTGATTCTTCTCGGGCGAGAGGAACTGACTAATCAGATATCCGTGTGCACCGTGTAGCTCGACGAGGTCGAACCCTGCGCGCTGGGCCCGTTCGGCAGCCGCGGCGAACGCCTCGAGGATCGCCTCGATGTCGGCCTCAGTTACTTCCCGAGCGCCCTCGGGCGAGCCGTCGCGAAGCGAGGGCACGAGCGGCGCAAGCCCATACGTTTTCTCGAGCGAGGCTTTTTCGCCTGCGTGGTGAAGCTGGATTGCGGCGACAGCGCCCGATCGGTGAATGATCTCTACGAGGTTTTGCATGCCCGCCACCTGTTCGTCGCTCCAGAGTCCGAGTTGCGTGCGAGCAAGCCTGCCTTCAGGCGATACTGCCGTTGCCTCGACAATCACAAGCCCGGGTCCGGCCGAGCGTTCATAGTGTGCGAGGTGGTCGGATGTTACCTGCCCCGATTCGTCTGCCTTCCAGATCACAAGCGGCGGCATGACAATCCTGTTGGGAATCGTGAGAGAGTCGATGGTAAGTGGATCGTTGATGGTGACGGTCATGGAGCCTCCGTCGATCAGTATAGAGGAAGAGGCGTGAGCAAGCGAAGCGCGCGGGATGGGAGGGGCCGCGAAGCGGGACCAAACGATCGGAGAAGCCGAGCGTTTGGTCCGTAGGCGCGCCGCCGCGCACGTAGTAGCGGCGGGTCCACGCGCCGAAGCCCCGCACAGCCCGTTTCCGGGTCCGGCGAAGGCGGACCCGGACGCGCCCAAAAGTGGACTATTCTCTTGCGTAGCCGAGTTGTCGAGAGATCGAGTCGGCGGCGGCCTTCATGGTCTCTGCAATCTCAGGAACTCGTTCGGGCGTGATGCGGCCGACGGGACCCGAGGTGCTGATCGCGGCAACGACGGCGCCGGAGTAATCGCGAAGGGGGGCGGCGACGCAGCGGACGCCGAGCTCGCACTCTTCGTCGTCGGTGCCGTAGCCGCGCTCTTTGATGCGAGCGAGTTCTTGATGGAGCGCGTCGGTCGTCCCGATCGTTTTTGGGGTTGGTGTAGCAAGCCCGTGTTGGCTCACGAGCAACTCGATTTGGTCGCTCGAGTAATCCTGCATCATGACCTTTCCGACGCCCGTTGAGTTCATGGGCGCGATTTTTCCGATTCGCTGCAGGGTTTGCAGCATGTGATCGGGCCCCTCGACTACGTCGATGTAGACGACCTGGCCGTCTCGGGCCATCGCGAGTGAGGTGGCCTCGCCGAGTTTTCGCGAGAGCTCGACGAGGACCGGATGCGCGATGTCGCGCACCTTGATCTGGCGTTTGATGCGCTCGGCGATGTCGCAGAACTTGAGGGTCAGGAAGTACTGGAGCGTGTCGGGATTCTGCTCTGCATATCCATGGTCACGGAGGGTCTTGAGAAAGCGCAAAACGGTGCTTGCAGGCAGATTCACCTGAGAGCCGATGTCTTGAAGGCGCATCGGCCCGTCGGCAGCGGCCATGACCTCGATGATCTGGAGCGCCTTGCCGATAGACTGGTTCTTCTTGGTGGTTGCTGGTCGTTCTGTTTTGGCCATGGTTTTGCGGCGGATTATACCATGTGAAATCGGGGTTGTCCGGCTTCGCTGTGTCCCCGGTGCGGTGGAATTCCGGAGGTTGCTCGAACCATGGCTCTCTCAGCGCGGCCCTTACACTGATGCGTGTGAATCGGCCGTCGGTGGTGGCCACGGCAAGCGTCTGCTCCGCTACCAAGGTACGTGGCGCACCTCCGGCCCCGCTGGACCTCTCTCAGGCTCGGCGGGCAACCCTTCTCGTCCCTGTGTCGAGAGGGGGAGAGTTTCGCAAGTGGCGATCGTGGAGGCTGAAGAGACCCGAGCGATGCTCGAGGCCGTGACCGAAAACATGCTCCCGCAGATCGTTGAGCAGCAGACTACCAACGGGATCGACACCGTAGCAGGCGCCACCAATACGAGCCAAGCCGTCATCCAAGCGGCAGGGACAGCCATCAATGACGCCGGAGGCGGCTCGTAGCACGTTTCAGGTTCATCCATAGTTTGCGGTCGCTCTCGTGCAGGGCGATTGCTTTTTTTTTGAGGCGACTTGGACTCGACTCGCCGTTCCGCTACAATCGATCCCTCGATGAACGCACCTGATCGACCGCAATCCGCGGCGACGGCCGGCCTTAAAGCCGGCCTTCCCATCTTTCTCGGCTACGTTCCCGTGGCGATCTCGTTTGGCTTACTCGCCCGCAACACCGGTCTGACCTTTGTGGAGACGGCGGCGTTCTCGGCGCTCGTGTTTGCTGGGGCGAGCCAGTTCTTGGGGCTCGCGCTCCTCGCTTCGGGGGCGGGCTTGGTAAGCATCGTCGGGGCGACGCTGCTTGTGAACCTGCGGCATCTGCTCATGAGCGCGTCGGTTGCCGCGCGCCTCTCGCAGCGGCGACTGTTGCCGATGATCGCGTTTGGTGTGACAGACGAGACGTTCGCCGTAGCATCGACCCACGCGCGCTCCCACGATCCCCGTTTTCTCGTCGCCCTCGAGGCCACCGCCTACTCAGGCTGGCTGCTTGGCACCCTTATCGGGCATCTCTTTGGCGGCGTACTTCCGCCGGTACTCCAGGTAAGCTTCGGATTCGGACTCTACGCACTCTTTGTGATTCTCTTGGTAGGACCGGTCAAAGCGAGCCGCCTCAATCTCCTGGTTGCAGCCGCCGCGGCTGGAACGCACCTCACACTCACCGCCGCCGACTGGCCTGCCGCCGGCATTAGGATCGTTCTCGCGATCCTCGTCGGCGCCGCAGTGGGCGCGCTCCTTCCCGCGCCGAGCTCCCGGCCCGAGGCAGAGAGCCACGACGCAGGAGGCACTCGATGAACCAGATGCTCCTTGTCCTCGGGATGATGCTCGCGACCTATCCGACCCGCCTCGTGCCGTTTTACCTCTTGAACAAGTCGCCGGCGGGCAGAGCAAAACGCTTCTTTGATGCGCTGCCCGTTGCGGCCATGGCGGCCTTGATCGTCCCCGACGCGTTTACCGCGTTCGGCACAGACCTCACCCCCGCGATTATCGGGCTTGCCGTCGCGGGCGTCGCCGCATGGTTTCTCCGCGGCCTCTTGCTCCCGCTTCTGCTATCGGTGGCGAGTGTGGCGGCGTACCTCTGGTGGCTGGGGTAAGACACGAGACTCGAAATACTAACTCAAGTATCGCTCCCCGTGATACGTTGAAAGCCCAAGGGGGCCGGACCGAAGGCGCCCGGCCGCGCACGCAGTAGCGGCCGGGGCAGGCGCCGGAGTCCCGGATGGCCCGTCCCCGCGGAGCGGGGCGCGCCCAGTTGGGCCCATTTGAGTGAAACCTGAATCACCTCTCACTTTTTCCTTGACAGATCGCTCGAGTCGGGTGAAAATCGTGAAAAGTGAGAACCGATTCGGTTGTCACCCGCTTCGTCGGTTGGATCCCGCGGGCGGCTGCGGTCGCACCACCGCGGGAGTGAAATCCAAGGGGAAAGCATGGCAGATATCTTGCGAATTCTGTTCAACAGCTTGCAGACGGGGAGTACCTATGCGCTTGCGGCGCTCGGCATCGCCCTGATCTGGAAGACGAGCAGAACCACCAACTTCGCACAGGGCTCGATCGGGACGCTAAACGCCTACGTGGCGGGCGTCTTGCTCTTGAGCTGGGGATGGAGCATTTGGCTCGTCGCGATCGCCTCGATGGTGACGGCGTTTTTGACCGGTGTCTTGATTGATACCTTTATCATTCGCCCCGCGGCCAAGGTGAGCCCGATCTCGAAGCAGATTATTACCCTCGGGCTGATCATGGTGATCGTGGGTCTGATTCCCCTGCTCTTTGGAGTAGACCCCTACCGCCTGCCGAGCTTTATCCCGTCGGCAAGCGTTACCATTGCCGGGGCAACACTTCGCTGGAATACGGTCTTTGTGATCGCGATTAGTCTCGCGCTCATGGGCTTTCTCTTTTGGTTTATCCAAAAGACGCGTTGGGGACTCGCGATCCGCGTAACCGCGGCGAGTGAGACAACCGCGAGGCTCATGGGGGTGCCGACGCGCACCGTCACGATGATCAGCTGGGCAAGCGCGGCGATGATGGGCACGCTTGCCGCGCTTATCGTAGCGCCGCAGGCAAGCGTGAATCCCAACATGCTCTTAGACGTGCAGGTCAGCGCCTTTTTTGCGGGCGTGCTCGGCGGATTCTCGACCTTCGCGGGTCCGGTTCTCGGCGCATTTATCATCGCCTTCACGCGCAACTCCGCCGCCTTCTACATCTCGGACATCTGGGGGAACGTTATCGTCTACTCCTCGATTCTGGTCTTTTTGTACTTCAAGCCCTACGGACTTTTGGGCAAGAAGCCGGTGAAGAAGGTGTAACCATGTCGAGTAGTATCCCTGACGGTAGACAAAAGCCGGGCATTGCCGCGCTGCTTCGAGCTCACCCGGTCGCACAGTTTGCGCTGTTAACCGGCGTCCTGCTCGTGATTGCGGTATTACCGCACCTCGGGCTCATGCGATTTAGCACGATGAGCATTGTTGCCTACACGGCGATCTACACGGTGGTTGCCCTGGGCATGAACATTCTGCTCGGATTTAGCGGGCTAATCTCGCTCGGGACGGCGGGCTTCATTGGCGCCGGCGCGCTCGGGGTCGGGGTGTTTCTCGAGCTCGGGTTGCCGTTCGAACTCGCCGCGCTCGCCACGCTCGCGATTGCCGGAGGGTTCGGGGCGCTGATCGGGCTTTTCTCGCTCAAGGTAGAGAGCATCTATCTGGCGATCGCAACGCTCTTTGTCGGCGAGATTCTTCGCCAGATCTACACCTCGGTACCGATCTTTGGCGGCGAGTTTATCGCTATTGGGGCGGTGCGGCTCTTTGGCCTTTTCGAGCTCAACCAGATTCTGCAGATCCACCGCAGCATTCTCTACGCGATTATCGTGGTGGTGCTCTTTGTGGTCATGGTGCTCATGAACAATCTCGTCCGAAGTCGGACCGGTCGCGCACTCATGGCGATGAGCCGGAGCGAGCACGCCGCGCAGGCCATGGGCGTGAACATTCTGAAGTATCGGCTCGTGGCGTTTGTTACCGCGACGCTCTACGCGACGGGTGGCGGCATCCTCTACGCGCTCTACTTTCAGAACGCTCCGACCCGCGCGTGGACGCTCAACGTGAGCCTGCTGATTATCGCGATGGTTGTCGTGGGCGGCTTTAAGTCGATCATCGGCACATTCTTAGGCGCCCTCATTATATATGCGCTTCCAAACCTGCTCCTGAAGGATCTGCTTGGCGACATCTCCTACGTCTTCTCAGGTGTGCTCATTATTCTCGTGATCCTCTTCTATCCACGTGGCTTTGTATACGTTGGCCACGATATCAGACAAAGCCTGCGTAATCTTCGTGCACGGCTCTCGGGAGGTACGCGATCGTGAGCACGCCCATTCTCGAACTAAAGAAGGTAACGATGACCTTTGGCGGCCTTCGCGCGGTAGACGGCTTGAGCTTTTCCATGGAGCCGGGTGAGATCGTCGGCCTTATTGGGCCAAACGGCGCCGGGAAGACCACGGTCTTTAACTGCGTCACGCAGTTCTACAAGCAGTACGAGGGGTCGATTTTGTTTGCAGGCGACGGCGAGGCCGTAGACCTTCGCACGCTGCCGGTAACCGCGGTCGTCGAGCGCGGCATTGCACGAACCTTTCAGAATCTCGATCTCGTGCCCGACCTCTCGGTCTTGGACAACGTTCTCGTTGGGGCGCACACGCACTTCTCAACCGGAGTCGTTGCTCACCTCCTTCGAACGCCGAAGGCTCGGCGGGAAGAGGCGGCGCTACGTGAGAAGGCCGAGGGGATACTCGAGTTCTTAGGGATAGCGCACCTGAAGGAGCTCTACGTCGCGGGCCGGCCCTACGGCATCCTCAAGAAGGTTGAGATCGCACGAACCCTCATGACCGATCCCAAGCTCGTAATCTTGGACGAGCCGGCGGCGGGTCTCAACGACCAGGAAACCGACGAGCTCGATGCATTGATCTACCAGATTAGAGACCGGTTCAAGACGTCGGTTCTGCTAATAGAGCACGACATGGGGCTTGTCATGAACACCTGTGACCGGGTCTGCGCGATCAACTTTGGACGTTTTCTCGCGATGGACACCCCGCAGCAGATCCAGCGAAACCCCGCGGTGCAAGAAGCGTACCTCGGAAAGGACGAGTCGGCATGAGCGCGCTGCTTGAGATTACCAACCTGAGCGTAAGCTACGGCGCGATTGAGGCGTTGCGCGACGTAAGCATTACGGTACCGAAGGGCGAGATTATCGCGGTTCTCGGATCAAACGGCGGTGGGAAAACGACGCTCTTGAAGAAGGTTTCGGGACTCGTTCCTGCGAACGCTGGGAGCGTGCGCTTTGACGGTGAGCAGATCACCGGCTCAAGCCCCGAGGTGATCACAAAGAAGGGCATCGTGCAGGCGCCGGAGGGAAGGCAGATCTTTGGCGAGCTCACCGTCGCCGAGAACCTACAGATCGGAGCGTTCACCGTTCGCGACGCGGCAACGCGAAAGCGCAACCTCGAGCGTGTGTTCGGGTACTTTCCGGTGCTTGCAGAACGGAGCGAGCAGGTCGCCCAAACGCTCTCCGGAGGCGAGCAGCAGATGCTCGCGATCGGCCGCGCGCTCATGGCCTCTCCCCGACTGCTCGTCCTCGATGAGCCGTCGCTCGGCCTCGCGCCGCTGATCGTTCGCGACATCTTTCGCATCGTCTACGAGTTCCAGCAGGAGGGCACGACCGTGCTCATCGTGGAACAAAACGCGCTGCAGACGCTTCGCATTGCAAGCTATGCGTACGTGCTGCAGGTTGGTCGGGTCGTAAAAGAGGGCCCGGCGGCACAGCTTCGCGAAGACCCGGAGCTTATCGAGGCCTACCTGGGTAAGGAAGGCACGTAACCTAAGGAACCAAGGGTCGCACCTGCGGCCTTGAGAACAATGGAGGAACGTATGAAACGAATGATTATGGCCGTACTGCTCATTGCAGTGGTCGCATTCTCTCTCTCGGCCACAGGCGCCGGGGAGTCACAAGTGGCGCAGGGCGTCACCGAGGAAACCGTCCTTGTCGGAAACTCCGCGGCAACAAGCGGGGCACTCGCAGCCGTGGGCGTTCCCTTTAACCAGGGAATCGAGGCGTACTTCACGATGGTGAACGAGGCGGGCGGCGTTGCCGGCAGAACCATCGAGTGGGTGCACTACGACGACGAGTTTGACGGCGCCCAGGGGCTTACCTACGCCCAGCGTCTGGTAGAGGACGATCAGATCTTCGCGTTTGTCGGTCACTTTGGAACTCCAACCGTTGCGGCAACTCAGGAGTACCTGAACACCGTAGGCATTCCCCGCGCCTACTACGCAACCGGACTGCGGGCGCTCTTTAACCTCGATGCAACCGGGGGCGAGCGAGCATCTTTCCCGGTGCAGCCGATCTACGATGCAGAGGGTGAGGTCATGGTGGCCCGCGCGGTTGCCGACTTTGGCGCGGATCGCATCGGCGTAATCTACCCCAACGCCGACGACGGTCAGGGGCTCCTGGCTGGAATCGAGCGACGGGCCGATGCGCTCGGCGTGGCGGTGTTCGCTTCACAGGTTGCTCCCGACGCGACCGACATGAGCTCGGCAGCACAGTCGATTCTCAGCGAGGATGTCGATGTCGTACTCGTCGCGGCGAACCAGGTTCCCGCAGAGGTTGCAATCAAGGCTCTTGCTGCGGCAGGAAACACCGCCCCGGTTATCACGAGCTACGTGAACGCGGCGCCTACCTTTGTCGAGGGCGTTCGCGAGGCACTCGCCTCGTTTGATGTCTACGCAAATGCGTGGCTGCAGGTCGTCGATGCAGAGGGCAACCCCACCCCGGGGCTGCTTGAGTACACCGAGGCTGTCGGCAAAATCGATCCGGCGCTCGCCGGAAACCCCTACGCCCAGGCCGGCTGGATCGCTGCGGCGGTCTTTGTCCAGGGTCTCGAGCGCGTAGGCACCGATCCGCTGACGTGGGAGAACTACGTAGAGGCGATGGAAGAGGCGCCGGTCGGGATTCCGCTTGGCGGCTCGGTCGACTACTCCGACGGACGTCGCGTGGGAACGCAGGCAATGTCCCTGCTCAAGGCAACCTACGACGGCGGCCCGGGCTGGATCGTCGATCAGCAGCTCGCACCGATCAGCGAGATTCTCAGGTAGGCTTTTGTGATCGTGGTGTGGCCCTCCCTCGCGGAGGGCCCGCCTTTGATCTCGGACTGAATCACCTCTCACTTTTGTGGGGAGACGAATGAACGATATTGGAATTATAGGCCTGGGCGTAAGCTTTCCCGAACGACGCATGGACGCGGCTGAACTGGCCGAGAAGACCGGTATTCCAGAGGATGTAATCCGGCGGAAGTTTGGCGTCGAGAGCAAGCCTGTGCCGGGCCCACACGACACGACGAGCGCAATGGCAATCGCTGCAGCGAAGAACGCGATCGAGATGGCGGGCATCGACCCCAAAGAGATCGATGTGGTTATCTGGAACGGCGGACAGCACAAGGACTACTTGAACTGGCTTGCCGGCCTGCACGTGGCAGAGGAACTTGGCGCGACGAACGCGTGGAGCTTTGACATGGAGGCGATGTGCGGAAGCATGATGGCCGGCATGGAAGTGGCGCGCAGTCTCATGATCGCGAACGAAGGGTACCGGACGGTGCTCTTAGCAAGCGGCTATCGAAACGGGGATATGGTCGACTACTCGGTCAAAGAGACCTCGTTTATGTTCGACATTGGCGCCGGTGGTGCCGCGATGATTCTTCGCCGCGACGCGGGAAGGAATCGTATTCTCGGGACCGCATTTCGAGGAGACGGGAGCTTCTCTACCGATTGCGTGGTCAAGGTCGGCGGCAACAAGAACTGGCCGATGAAGCCCGAGGACACCGGGAAGCTGCGCTTCGAAATTGACGACGTAGAGGGCTTCAAAAAGAAGCTCGGCGAGCGAACGCTACCAAACTTCTACGCAGTGATCCGTGAGAGTCTGCGCAAGGGCGGCCTCACCGAGAAAGACATCGACTACCTCGCAATTCTTCACTTCAAGCGCAGCACCCACGATCTGGTGCTGGGCGACCTCGGACTGAGCGAGGAGCAGACGACCTATCTGAACGAGTATGGGCACGTAGGTCAGAACGATCAGATTATCTCGATTCTCGAGGGCCTCGAGCACGGGAAGATCAAAAATGGCGACAACATCGTGATGGTTGGTGCGGGCATCGGGTTTGTCTGGGCGGCCGCCACAATTCAATGGGGACAGAACAATGAAACTTGATGGAAAAGTATGCCTGGTTACAGGTGGGGCACGTGGAATCGGACGAAAGATCGTCGAGACGTTTGCAGCGGCAGGGGCAAAGGCAGTCTACGCCCTGGACATGAACTTCGACGGTTTTGATGAGGTGACAAGCGCCCACAACAACGTGAACGACGCTCAGCTCAACGTTACCGAATCGGCAGCTGTGAATGAGATCGTCGCCAAGATCAACGAGGCGGAGGGCTCGGTCGATGTGCTCGTGAATAACGCGGGGATTACCCGCGACAATCTCGTGCAAAAGATGAGCGACGAGGATTGGAACGCGGTGATCTCGGTGAACCTTACCGGCGTCTTCCACATGGGCCGGGCGGTTGGCCCGTTGATGATGGAACAGGGCGCAGGCTCGGTCATCAACATGGCGAGCATCGTCGCGCTTGCAGGAAACGTCGGTCAGTCGAACTACGCGGCGACAAAGGGCGGCGTTGTCTCGATGACCAAGACGTGGGCAAAGGAGTTTGCGCGAAAGGGCGCGAAGGTCCGCGTCAATGCAATCGCACCGGGCTTTATTCGAACGCCGATGACCGAGAAGGTGCCCGAGAAAATCCTCGACGCGATGGTTGCAAAGACGTTGCTCGGTCGCATGGGAGAGCCTGAGGACATCGCAAACGCTGCGCTCTGGCTCGCAAGCGACGCGGCCGCCTTTGTTACGGCACAGGTCATCAGCGTGGACGGCGGTCTCACCCTGTAGTCTCTACGCGCGCAACTCGTTCAAGGAGAACGCAATGACAAACTGGAATAAGGTCTACCAAGAGAAGCGCAAGACAATGGAAGAGGCGATCCGCGCGCTCCCAAGGCGAGCGGCGATTATCATGGGCATGGCGTCGATGGAGAGTCAGGGCTTTATGTCTCACATCCACGAGTTCGCCGATCACTTCGACTACCTTCGGGTGCTCTCCTGCCTCAACATGCAGGCATATCAGTTCTGCGAAGACCCGAAGTACCAGGGAACGTTTATGAACGAGAACTGGTTCTTTGGTCCCTCGAACCGTCACGCGGCAAAGCTCGGCTACAAACTGGTCGACTACATTCCGAACAACCTGCACCAGGCCGGAGGGAACAAGCTGCGCGCGCTGAAAGCGCAAGGTGCCACGATCGTCTACTGGGGCCCGGTCACTCCGATGCAGGAGCGCACCGGCTTCTTGAATCTCGGCCTCTCGAACGTCTACGAGGGCGAGGTAATCGAGGCTGCCGACATGGTGGTCCTCGAGGTCAACAGCAAGGTTCCCTTCTTGCACGGCGACACCCAGGTGCACGTGAACCAGGCGGACATGGTAGTCGAGTTCGACAAGGATCTTCCGACTATTCCCTCTCTGCCGCCTGGACCAGCCGAGGAAGAGATAGCTCGGCAGATCGCTCCACTCGTCGGCGACGGTGCGACGCTCCAGATCGGAATCGGCGGAATCCCAAACGCCGTTGCCGCGCTGCTCTCGGACAAAAAGGATCTCGGCATTCACACCGAGATGTTTACCGAGAGTATGATCGACCTCTTTGAGGAGGGGGCGATTACCAACCGAAGAAAGACGCTCTGGCCGAACAAGTTCGTCTTTACGTTTGCGCTCGGCAGTCAACGAATGTACGACTGGCTCCATGACAACCCGGCGGTGCTCGAGCTTCGAGGGAATTACGTAAACGACCCGGCGGTGATCGCCCAGAACGAGAACATGGTGAGCATCAACACCGCGCTTACCATCGACCTGACCGGGCAGGTATGCTCGGAGAGCCTCGGACCGGTGCAGTACTCGGGAACCGGCGGCCAACTCGACACCCACCGTGGTGCGCAAAAGGCAAAGAACGGCAAGGGGGTCATTGCCCTCCGCTCGACGGCAAAGAAGGGTACGATCTCTACGATCGTGCCGATGCTACCGGCGGGCTCCGCGGTGACCGTGCCGCGGCAAGACCTCGACTGGGTTGCGACCGAGTACGGGGCGGTGCAGCTTCTCGGCCGTACGGTCGGTGAGCGAGCACAAGCATTGATCTCAGTTGCCCATCCCGACTATCGGGCGGAACTGACCGCCGAGGCGGAGAAACTCGGCTACCTGTAGAGGAGAGAACATGAACAAGGTATATATCGTGGCCGCTCGTCGCACGGCGATCGGCACCTTCGGCGGCAGCTTCAAGAGTACGCCTGCAGCACGACTCGGCGCCGCGGTGATCAAGGCGGTAATCGAAGAGAGTAAGGTCGATCCCGCTAACCTCGATGAGGTCATAGTCGGGAACGTCCTTACCAATGGTCAGGGAATGGGCCCCGGCCGCCAGGCCGCCATCTACGCGGGCGTGCCTGAGAGCGTTCCCGCCTACTCGGTAAACATTCTCTGCGGAAGCGGCATGAAGTCCATCATGCTCGCCGCAGACCGCATTCGCCTCGGTGATACGCACCTCGCGGTAGCCGCCGGCATGGAGAACATGAGCCTCGCTCCCTTTACCATGAGCGCAAAGGCGCGATGGGGTAACAAGCTCGGGGCAATGGAGACCGCAGACAGCATTCTTCAGGACGGTCTGACCGACGTCTTTAACGACTACCATATGGGCGTGACAGCAGAGAACATCGTTCGTAAGCACAAGATCACGCGCGAGGCGCAGGACGCCTTTGCCGCAGAGAGCCAACGTCGCGCCGCAGCCGCCCGCGAAAAGGGACGATTCAAAGACGAGATCGTTCCCGTCGAGGTGGCCGAACGGAGGAAGACGGTAATAGTCGACACCGACGAGCACATTCGACCCGAGACAACCCAAGAGAGCCTGGCAAGCCTGCGCCCGGCGTTCGAAAAAGAGGGAACGGTCACCGCCGGCAATGCGAGCGGCATTAACGACGGAGCATCGGCGCTCCTCCTCGCGTCCGAGCAAGCAGTCTCAGAGTATGGACTGACCCCGCTTGCCGAGCTCGTTGCCGCCGAACAGGCGGCGCTTGACCCCTCGATCATGGGCCTTGCACCGGTGCCGGCTATCGCGAAGGTGCTCGAGAAGGCGGGAAAGAGACTCGACGAGATGGAGCTGATCGAACTGAACGAAGCGTTTGCGGCGCAGAGCCTTGGAGTTCTCACCGAACTTGCCGCCGAGCATGGAGAGAGCATGGAGGCGCTGCTTGCCCGGACCAACGTGAACGGCGGGGCAATCGCGCTTGGCCATCCGATAGGCGCAAGCGGCAACCGGATTACCGTGACGCTTTTGCACGAGATGGCTCGCCGCAACATGACCTGGGGTTTAGCCTCGCTCTGCATCGGCGGCGGCATGGGCACAGCACTTGTGGTAAAGCGAGGCAACGCATGACCGAACGAACGATTACGGTAGCGGGCAAGACAGTGTACGTCCGCGAGAGCGGGGGCGCCACCCCCCTCCCCACCCTGCTGTGCATCCACGGCAACCTCGGCAGCGGTCGCTGGTTCGAGCCGCTTCTCGAGCGGTACCCCGGTCGCGCGATCGCGCCCGACATGCCGAACTTCGGGCAGAGCGAGCATATCGACGAGTGCTCGATGGCGGCGTACGCCCGCTCGATCACGGCAATCTGCGACGAGCTCGGGGTAGAGCGCGCGGCGGTTCTCGGGCACAGCCTCGGAGGCGCGGTGGCGATGGAGCTTCTCGCGACGTATCCGGCGCTTGTAGAGCGGTTGATTCTCGTCGACTCATCGCCCATCGACGGACTCGTGACGCCCAAGGAACACTACCCGGCAATCGAGGCGTACAAGGCCGACAAAGCAGTCTTGGCTGCGGCGCTCAAGACGGTTGTCCCGATGGCCAAGGACGAGGCATTCTTTATCAAACTGGTCGAGGACGGGTGGAAGATGAATCGCGAATGCTTTATCGGTCATGCAGAGGAACTCGGGAAGGCCGACTATCGGAAACGTCTCGAGGGCGCGACCACGCCGGTGAACGTCATGCGCGGTGCGCACGACATACTGATCACCGAGGAACGAGCACAAACCCTCGCAACCTTCTTTGGCGCGACACTCGACACGTTCGAAGCGTCCGGCCACTCGCCGATGGTAGAGGTACCCGACGAGTTTGCGGCCACCCTCGCCTCCCGCCTGCGAGAAACCGCCTGATGGCAAGCACGACCCCCACCAAGCTGCGCGACGCGGCGCTCACGCTCTTCTCCTCCCGCTGGTTCGAGACCGTCTCGATCGCGGAGGTGTGTCGCGAGGCGGGGGTCTCGAACGGCGTCTTCTACCGCTACTATCGTCGCAAAGACGAACTCGTCCGCGCGCTCCTCGACGAGTTCCTCGAGCATCTCGAGCGTGAGATCGCGCCCGAGGGAGATACGGTGGCCAAACGCCTTTCAAGCCTCATTCGCGCGGTCTACGACGCCGGCATCAACTACGCTTCTCAAGTCACGGTCTTTCGAGAGGGACAGTATCGCTTCCCCGAGTACGAAGAGCGCATACGAGGCATCTTCGTGCAAGCCTGCGAGCTCGTCTACGAGCGGCCGGTGAGCGAGGCGGAGTATCTCTACACGGTCGCAGGGCTCCGCTTTACCTCCACGCGGGCAATCTACGACGGCGTGCCTCGGGAGCCTGAGATCATCACGCGCCTCATTCTCGAGGGCCTCTTTCGAGACGAGTCCGATGCGACCCTCCGCATCGAGGTGCCGAACCGATTTCCCGAGGTCGAACAGGACGAGCCCGCCGACAGTCGCGAGCGACTCATTGCAAGTGGCATGAGGCTCATCGGAACACGCGCGTACCACGAGATCGGTGTAGCCGATATCGCTCGCGAGACCAACCTCGCGGTCGGCACCTTTTATACCTACTTCCAAAGCAAAGAGGAGTTCTTCTGCGAGATTGTCGAGCAGATCGGCCGTCGCACCCGTCGCTACCTCAGCAGACAGGCCGAGGCGCACAAGACACGGCTCGAGCAGGAGGCGTACGGGGTCTGGCACTTCCTCTCCTACTTTCACCACCATCCTGAGTACTACGCAATTGTCCGGGAGGCGGAGTTCGTCGCCAAACCCTGGGTCCGCCGCTACTACGATGCGTTCGAGGCAGGCTACATGGAGAATCTTCCCATCGATGACAAAAACGAACGACGCACGGCCGCGAACTTTCTCATGGGTCTCTCACACTACGTCGGCATCGAAGTGCTACTTACTCGGCGCGTTACCGACGTCCCCGCGTTTATCGCAGAGCTCACGCGGCTCATGTGCAAAGGAGTACAAGCATGAACATCGTAGCAACCGGGCTCTACGCCCCCGGAGAACCCATTGACAACGCCGAGCTCATGGAGCTCGCCGAGATCGAGTTCGACGCCGAGCGTATGGAGAGCAAGCTCGGTATCGAGCGCCGCCACATCGCTCATCTCCGAGATATGGACGAAACCTCCGCCGACTTTGCCGAGAAGGCTGCTCGAGCGGCCATCGAGAAGGCAGCGATCGACCCCGAGGAGATTGGACTCTTTGTGGTCGCGAGCGACACGCCGGAGTACATATCACCGGCGACGAGCATGCTGCTCCAAGGCCGCATCCAGGGCGCCCAGCGCTACACGGGCACGTTTGACGTAAACGCCAGCTGCTCGAGCTTCGTGGCAGCGCTTCACACCACGCAGGCGCTCGTGAATAGTGACCCAACAATTCGTTACGCCTGCATCGTCGGTCTCTACAACATGCCGGCCTACGTGCGCCCCGGCGATGCCTTTGGGTACTCGATCTTCGCCGACGGAGCGGCGGCCTTTATCATCGAGAGGGGTCACGGCTACCTCGGCGGCCAGTTGCTCGCAGACGGCACGCAGTGGGACTACGTAGGCGTCTACTCGGGCGGCACTCGAAAGCCGGTTACCGCCGAGCGGCTGGTCGCGGGCGAGTACGGCCTCGAGAACCTCAAGCGCCTTCCCGGCGATCGCAACGTCAAACTCTGGCCCGGCATGGTCGACGCGCTGCTCGAGAAAATCGACCTCGGCCGAGACCAGATCGACCACTACCTCTTCACACAAATCAATCGCGCGGTCATCCACGAGGTCATGGAGATCCTCGGCCAAGACTTCGGCAAGACCACGACAATTATGGACCGCTACGGCTACACCGGAAGCGCCTGCATCCCGATGGCGTTCCACACGGCGGTAGAAGAGGGGCGCATCTCCCGCGGCGATACCGTCATGGCCGTTGCTTCGGGAGCCGGACTCGCTGTGGCGGCAAGTTGTTTCCGCTATTGATACGGGCGGCCCGACCGTTCAGAAGGGATAGGAAGTCGTACTCGAAAGTCGTGCCGCGCGCCCCTGTGAATCAGTATCCTCTTCGTGCGGGGGAGTATGAAACGATCACAGTTGGTTTGCGCGAAGCTTGCAGGCGTCCTGCTCGCTACCCTCTTTGTTCTCAGTTGTGCCACGGCGCCGACGGTGGTCACAGATGGCGCTCTACCCGCGGAACTTCCGCGGGAACTTCTCTACTTTGCCGAGAAAGGCAATACTCCCTTCGGCACGATCGAGGGAATCGTAGAGTCGGAAACCGGATGCGAAGTTAGCTACACCCACTTCTTTCCGGGCAACCAGGCGACCCCCGACGACCCACTGCTCGTGTTGGCCCACGGGTTCCTGAGAACCAAGGAGAACATGCGGGGTTGGGCCGAGTTATTTGCAAGCCACGGCGTTCGGACGGTAGCCGTGACATTCTGTAACAGCACGCTCTTCAGCGGCAATCACGAGCAAAACGCACGCGATCTCAGGCTGGTCGCCGACGAGTTGGCGGGCACCACCACGCCGGTCCTCTACGCGGGTTACAGCGCGGGCGGTCTGTCCGCCCTTCTCGCGGCGGCGGCCGACGAACGAACCTTTGGCTACCTCGGGATCGACCCGGTAGACAGCGGAGGACAGATGGAGGCAGTTACCGAGCTACCCTCGACTGCCCTCTACCTGCTCGCCGAGCCAAGTAGCTGTAATCGCAACGGTGCGACACGCCCCCTCTTGCCGCAGGCCACCCCAGCCTGGTTCGTGGAGATTCCCTACGCCACGCATTGCACGTTCGAAGACCCGACAGACCGGACGTGCATCCGGGTGTGCGGGACCGTAGAGCCCGAAGACGCAAACGATACGTTGCGTAGCATCATCCAGGGAGTCGGGACGCTCTTCGTCGTAGCCCAGTTCGGCACCGACCCACTGGCCGTTCAGACCCTAAA
>JBMCTC010000040.1:0-17112 GCA_048624115.1 Spirochaetota bacterium | reverse complement strand
GTCCCATTGGTTGTTCTCATAGCGACAAAGAGCGGCTCTTCGGCGCAACATAACGCCCGCTTCAGCATAATTCTCATGAAGCCGGACGCGGTGTGCGGCCCTTCCAAGCACGCGTGTGGACGCTCTCCTGCTGCTGTTGCGCCGACAGGCGGTTGCACCATCATCGCCGATGCTAACCATCGCGACCGAGTGCTTGACGCCGTCCCGCAAATCATCGCCCCCTGCGGCCCGCCTCCTCGAGTAGTCGCTCGAGCTCGTAGTAGTCGATATCGAGGAGTTCCATGATTTGCCTGAGCCGTGGTACCTCGCGCTCGGCAAACTCGCGACGGCGCTGCGCGAGTACTGCCTGCTTCCCGCCGGCAGCGACGAAGTACCCGAGTCCGCGGCGCATCTCTACGTAGCCGCGCGATTCGAGCAACTGATACGCGCGCAGGCACGTGTTTACGTTCACTTCGAGTTCGATGGCGAACTCCCGGACCGACTCGAGTCGATCGCCCTCACGGAGCGATCCCGCGAGCAACCGGTCTTCAATACCTCGGGCAATTGTGTGAAAGAGCGGCGCCTGTTCGCTTCCCGTACTCCTCACAAGAGCCTCCGACTCAAGGGGTAGCGCGCAAGCAGGAGCACTATGGTTAGCGCGACTGCGGAGAGAATATGCCGAGGCCAGAAAAACGCTTCCAGCGACAACTCGGTAGCAACGGGCAACGCGTAGAGCAACGTCGTGAAAAACATCGTACCAAAAACTGAAACGGCAACGTCAAAGAGCGGGACTGACGCTTGCCGCGTGACCGCCATCCACGCCTCCTGTGGCGGTGCGACGAGGGCTTTGTAGAGCTGTCGTACCGGGATACGCTCGCGCTTGTCTGCAGGACCGCGACGGATCCCGACCCACCCGAAGCTCGTACGCTCGACCGCCAGAGCGCCATCGAGCTCATCGCGACTGGCTGCCTCGACCAGGTGAAACGAACGATCGAGCTCGTCAACCGGGCCAGCGTGAAGTACCACGCCCTGACGCGAGAGAATGCAAATCCAGTCATAACAGTCGCCGAGACTATCGGGCTGGTGCGAAGCGATCAGCGTTGTCACTCCTCGGGCAGACATATCCAGGACAAGGCTCCTGCAGATCTCCTGTGCGGTCAGGTCAAGGCTGTCGGTAGGCTCGTCCAGAATGCAAAGATCGGGGCTGATACCGAAAGAGAGCGCGAGCAGCGCGGCTCGCACACGACCCGGACTCAGCTCCGTCATGGTTCGAGAACCCTCTACATTAAAGTCCGCGATGGCCACTCGGAAGCGCTCGTCCGACCAACTGGGGTACATCGGGCCGACGATAGAGCCATAGCGATACAAGCTCATTGCGGGCCGCAGGAGTTCCTGTCGGCAATAGCTGAGTCGGGACAGAAACGGAACCTCACGCTTGTGCGGTTCGTACCCCATGGATCGCACGCTGCCCTCGAGCGGCTTACGCAGCCCGGCGATTAGGTCAAAAAGGGTGGTCTTCCCGCTCGAGTTCGGTGCGAGTACCAGCATCGTCACACCCCGCGGAACTTCCAGCGAGAGACCGTCAAAGACCGGCGCGCGCCGGCCATAGCAAAAACTCACGTCTTGAAGCTTGATCATTGCAACCTCCGCGTGACGCATGCAGTCACTACCTGGTGTTATAGTGTTATAGTTAGATATAACACTATAACGCGGCGTACGCAAGCACTTTTTGGCGCTAACATGTGCCTACACCCGCCGGCGATTCTGAAAAAGCTGAAACAGCTGTACCCGATTTGAGACCTCGGTCTTGCGGTACACGTTGTAGAGGTGATTCTCTACGGTCTTCGCCCCGATCTTCAGCGCACTTGCTGTGTCGGCTACCGAGTAGCCTTCCATGATGTATTCGACCACCTCCGTCTCGCGAGCGGTAAGGCCAAAAAGCTCGCGGCCGTGGGGGGTAAGCTCGTCGTCTTCTATCAGGGCAGGACGATCGAGGGTATGGCGCGCGAAGCGTATCGCTCCAGCCGAGAGGACAACGAAGTAGAACGGTACGCTCAGGTCGTCGATCAGGCGCAGGACGCCTACCGGCGTCTGCATCGAAATGAGGACATCCGCCACGAAGAGCGGCAGGAATGCGGCAGAGAGCCAGACAAAGCCGGTCAAGAAGCGCTGCGTCTGCGCGCGTTCAGGCTGCTCATGGCCGGAATCGCCGGTGCGAAGCCAGACGATCATCCGGAGCAGATAGGCTGCAATTGACCCGTAGAGAAGCGCAGCGACCGCAAGCCGCGTCGCGGTCGTCTCCGGTGCTAAGGCCGCCACAACCACGAGTACGCCCATAATTAGCGCCGAGCTCGCGCTTACCACCTGTGCGCTTCGCGGTACCGGCTGCACGAAGAGCCCGTACACAAGCGGCGGCAGTATTACCACCTGCAGGATCCCGCCGATTGCCTCGGCAAAGAACCCTATGGTGGAGGCAGCCTCGTCTGAGGGAATGCCTGTCTCCCGAAGAAAGAACGCGACGACAAAGAGAAAGAGCGATGTCAAGAAGACAAGGAAGTGACGCAAGAGCAGCGTTCGATTCACCGAGTAGATAAACGTTCCAATGCCCAGTCCCACCGCACCCGAGAGCACGGCGAGTGAGTGCATTACCACGGTCACAGTCATTCTGCCGACAGACTGCCCCGACCTCCGTGACGTGTCAACGGCCGTGGGCTTGGATGAGGCGGTGGCGCGTTCGGTGGGATGGTTGTTCCGGGCTCCCCGAAGTTGCGGACAGCTTCGAGTCCCCGGCGCTCCGCGCCCAGGAGGACTCGAACCTCCGACCTACGGCTTAGAAGGCCGTTGCTCTATCCGGCTGAGCTATGAGCGCAAAAAATGGACCCTGCAGGCGGACGCCTGCAGGTTGGATGGTCCCTGGTTTCTTGAACAAGGCCGCGTGCGGCACTCTTCAAGGCCTCCTTTGGAAACCATCCGCTTCATGTAGCCGGAGCCACATGCATTCGGGATGAGAGGATTCGAACCTCCGATCTCCTGCTCCCAAAGCAGGCGCCTTAGCCACTAGGCTACATCCCGTACGGTGAAACGTAAGTATATCGATTTGGGGTTCAGATGGTCAATTGAGCCGATGTGCGCCAGAGGCGTTATGTTGAGGAGCATATCTGGAGGTTGATGTGAAGGCAAGAGCGCGAGCGGAAGCGATAACCGAGATCCTGAACGGGGAATACCCAAATCGGCAGCCGCTTCTGGTCTATCGTTCGCCGTTCGAGCTCGTGATCTCGGTGATCCTTTCGGCGCAGACCACCGACGCACAGGTGAACAAGGCGACGCCCGCTTTGTTCGAAGCCTTTCCAACGCCTGCCGCGCTTGCAGCGGCGCCGCTAACCGAGGTGGAGCAGTTGGTCCGCAGCACGGGTTTCTACCGCAACAAGGCACGCAACATCGTCGCGGCGGCCGGCGTGATCGAGGAGCGGTTTGGGGGTATGATTCCAGAGTCGATGGAAGAGCTTGTTTTCATTCCCGGCATCGGTCGAAAGAGTGCGAACGTGATTCGCGGCGTCGTGTATGGCAAGCCCTCGATTGTGGTAGACACGCATTTGACACGGGTCACGAACCGCATCGGCCTTGTCTCAGGAAAGAATCCCGAGAAGCTCGAGCGCGAGCTCAAAGCGATTGTGCCTGACTCAATGCAGACCGACTTTTCTATGGCGGTGAACCTGCACGGCCGCGCGGTGTGTAGCGCACGCAAGCCCCTGTGCGAGCGGTGCGCCATTCGTGAGTTGTGCGATTACGGCTCGAGCAATGCGTGAAACTCCGCTATGCTCGTGAGGCCGTTCTCTGCGGCATAGCGTTCAACCTCCGCGAGGATCTCTTCTGCCGCATGAGGATTCACAAAGTTGATGGTGCCAAGCTGCACCGCCTCCGCGCCGGCCAGCAGGTACTGAATTGCATCGTCCCCGCTTGATATGCCGCCAAGCCCAATCACCGGAATCCCCACCGCGCGGCTTACCCGATAGACAGCCGCAACGCCGATGGGCAACACCGCCGGGCCACTCAATCCACCGGTTCCCGCGGGCAAAACGGGCCGCTTGCGCTTCGTGTCAATTGCCATGCCCACCACCGTGTTGATGCAACTGACCGCATCGGCACCCCCTGCCTCAGCCGCTCGCGCAATCTCGGTAATGTCTGTAACGTTCGGGGTGAGCTTCACGATCACCGGTCGATCGGTGATGTCACGAACCTTGCGGCTTGTCTCCTCAACAGCCACCGGCTGCGAGCCGAGCGCGACGCCGCCGGCCTTTACGTTTGGGCAGGAGAGGTTGATCTCATATCCCCAGAGGGTGCCTTCCCGGTCGGCTTCCTCGAGGTGGGCGACCACCTCTGCATACTCGTCGGGAAAGTCGGCGGCCACGTTTGCTATCACCGCACAAGGCATTGCGGCAAAGCTCGGTAGCTTCTCCGCAACAAATCGCTCCATGCCCACGTTCGCAAGCCCGATGCTGTTCAGCAATCCCGCAGACGTCTCGATGATGCGTGGGACGTCGTTCCCCGGGCGCGGCCGGAGTGTGACGGCCTTCGTGTAGAGCGCACCGATCGAGGATAGGTCGATGTGCTCCTCGTACTCACTTCCGTAGCCAAACGTGCCCGAGGCAACGCCAATCACATTTGCGAGTTTCCTGCCGCGAATCTCAGGACCGAACGGCGGCCTACGCACGCAGCGACTCCCAATCTATGGTGGCCGCATCAAAGACCGGGCCCTCGGTGCAGACGCGTGCATACTTGTTGGAACCGGCGAGTGGAATCGCGCAACCCATGCATGCGCCAACTGCGCACCCCATGGTCTGCTCCATCGCGACCCACGCGCTAATCCCCAGCCTCTGTGCAAGGCGATACCCGGCCTCGAGCATTGGCTCGGGACCGCAGAGAAAGAGCTCGAGGTCGCTTCCCTGCTTCATTCGCTCGGATACGAGCCGCTGAAGGAGATCGATCGACGTTCCTCGCTCGCCGAACGATCCGTCGTCCGTCGTGTAGAACAGTTCGGTTCCTTCGGCAGGGATCCTCCGAGGCAAGTCAGCAGTGGATCGGGCTCCGATGATCAGCGTTGCAGGCCGGCCGCGCGCCGCGAGTTCATCTGCCAGGTAGAGGATCGGGCCCACTCCGACGCCTCCAGCAACAAGCAGCGGTGAGGCTGCGTCGCGTGGCTCGGGGAAAGGAGTTCCCAGCGGTCCCAAGATCTCGATCGACTCGTCAGGCTTGCGTCCGGCCATGAGGCGAGTCGCGGGGCCCCGACGCCGGTAGATGGTCGAGGCAGTTACTTGGCCGTCGGTAGTGGTGTAGCCCGAGAACCCAAACGGCCTGCGCAAGAGAGGCGCAGGACCGTTCGCGACGCGGACGGTAAAGAACTGACCTGGTTGCGGCTTGGGCCCTTCCCAGGCAAAGGAGAGTTCGAGGTAGTCATCGGCGATCTCGCGATTGTCCACGATTCGTGCGGCGAACAGCGGCATAGACTGTCGCTACAGCTTGAATAGTACGCCGAGGAGTCCACCGCCGAATCGACCGTAGTATCCGCCTTCAAAGACAAGGGCGATGTTTTCCGCGACAAAGTAGTTGACGCCACCGGCAGTCCTGAGTCCCACCTGAAACGTGTCGTACTCAAGGCCAAGCGCGTCCCGCTCGGTGTCTTCAACCTGATAGAATCCGGCACCGATGCCGGCGTACACATCAAAGCGTTGGATCCAGGCGAACTCGGGCTCGATCTCGAAGCCGCGGAACGACGCGTGAAGCGTTGCGAACCCGGCGCCGCCGAGATAGGTACGGTGATTGCTCCGGTCAACCGTCGTTCGCTCGCGTAGATACCGAAATCGTCCCGCGATGCCGTAGGTAAGCGGAAGATCCTCGATCTCGAATTGGCCGAGCATGACCTCGACGCCTCCGGCCACGTCGATCGCACCAAATAAGAGACCGACGCCCGCCGCGGCCGTGACCCCGATATCTGCGGGAGCCATGAGCGGTGCGTCTTCGTTGACCCAAGAATCCTCCTGGGCAATGGCGAGGCTCGAGCCGACGAGCACGAGAAGCAAAGCGATAGTTAGTCTGCGCATACTCAGAGTATAACGCGTGGCGCGCTCGAACCGTAGCGGCTCCGTGCAGGAGATATCCGGCTCCGTTGGCGTCGGCTCTTCAAGCATCGGCCTGTTGTCGGTACCCTTTCCTCATGAGCGACCAACGTCGGTTTTCAGATGAAGATGCAAAGAAGATTCTCAACCGTGCCCTCGAGCTCCAGAGCGAATCGCTCGACCGCCTTTGCCACCTTCTTTCCCATTGGAGTGCTTCTGGCATCGTTCTTTGGTGCCAGGGCGATTCTTCGAGCCATCATGCGCGGTCGGTCGCGGTCCGCGGAGGCCCAACTGCGGCAGATCGTAGAGTTCCTTCAGAGGGAGGGATCAGACTCCGCCGCCGATAGCCTCTGACCCTACCGCTCCCAGAGCTTGCGCGGGTACTCGCCGCGCTCGACGAGTTCCATGATGTTCTTCTGAACCTCGGGTTTGTCCTCTTTGTAGGTCATTCCAAACCATTGGGAGTCGGTCGGGAGGACCCGCATGCGAGCCTTGCGCGAGGAGATAAGTCCAGTCATGAGCGTGGGAATATAGAACTCCGACTTGGGCTCGCTGCCGTGTTTGTCCAAGAACTCTCCGAACTCACGATCGATCTGTCCGAAAACCGCCGGCGTAAATCCAAACATGTTCATGCTTGCAAGGTCGTCGGCTGATAGTTCGACCGTACTGCCGTCAGGCATCGTGTCGATGACGCGATCACCAGTTTGTTCGATCTTCTTGTGTTCCTCGAGGCTCACCAGATATCCCTCATCGTCGCGCTTGCAAATTCCTCGGCTTACCGTTCCATTTGGCGAGAGCGTGTCGGCCAGACGGTACCCCACCATCGCGTACTCAGTCGAACTTACCGGCTTTCCACTCAGGAAACCGTGGACTTGTTCGAGAGCGCCTCGACCGTAGAAGTCATCGCCATTAATGACGGCAAACGGAGTCTTCACGGCCGTCCGCGCGGCGTAGACCGCATGCGCAGTTCCCCATGGCTTCTGCCGCTCGACCTGCAAAGATCGGCTGCCGGGTAGATCGGTGAGCTCCTGGTTGACGTAGGAAACACCTACGCTCGAGTCAAACTTGCCGTCAAAGAACTCGCGAACCGCCTCTTCGATCTCTGCGCGAACAACAAAGCAGAGATCGGTGAATCCCGCCTTCAGGGCGTCGTAGATCGAGTAGTCGATAATGGCCTCGCCGTTTGGGCCCACGCTGTCAATTTGCTTCACGCCTCCATATCGGCTGCCCATTCCGGCGGCCAAGAGGACGAGCGTTGTTCGTTCCATAGGTAGTGCTCCTGTCAGATTGAGAGTGAGAACTCATCTCCAATACTAAGTAAATCCTCGTCTTCGTCCAGAGAGGGTACCGGGGGACGCGCGTCTGGGTTCATCATGGTTTCGATCAACGCGTCGTGAACGATTCGATCGATGAAGCTTGTTGCCGCAGGTGAGAGGGATGTAAACCGGATCCCAAAGCCATCGCCCGCGCGACTATCGACATGTCGAGGGTTAAGGATCTCACAGTTGGTCGTGATCGAGAAGTTCTGGAAGAGCAGTTCGATCTCGCAGATTGTGCCGGGAGTCAGGTCCGTCTTGTTCGGGATCAAAAACGCCCCGCCTGCGCTAATCTGGCCGATGTGATGGATCGGGGTATCTGCCGAGTCGAGCTTTGCTCGAAGTGGAAAGTCAAACCGATGGTGTTCCCGACGTTCAGTGGCGGCGTGCTCTCGGGCAAACGTAGTCACGCGTTCGGATGTCTTGTCATTTACGTCAGTAAACGTAAACGTCTCGATTGTCCCCGGCGGTTTGGCAAAGGGCGCCCTGGTCCCCACGAGCATCGGCATAAGCGGGAAGCTCTTCTTGACCGAGACAATCAACCGCTGCCAGCTCTCGTCTGCCACGCGCATCAGCATGACCACGCCCACCAAGCGGGGCTCGTCAACAATCGCGTCCACGAGATCTCGTGTGTAGTGTACCGTTACGAGATCGTATTCAGCGACGGTGACCTCAGGGAGTGGGTCCATGCTGGGGTCACAGTAGAGTACGAGTCTGTTCATGACCTGTAACTATACAGAAGATCATCGAATCTCCAAAGCGGTACCTGGCGCTGGGCCCTCGAGCACCGCGATTGCCCAGCGAGCGTGTTCGCGGACTAACGCGCTCGCGTCGTGTGCAAGCACTCGCAACTGCGGGAGCAGCGCATTGGCCCCGGTATTCGCTGCCGCAATACACGCGTTTCGGACCATCGCGTCGCGGCCCGGTCGCAAGAGCGGCGTCCCGCAGAACATCGACCTATACTCGAGTTGGTCCTTGATAACAAGCAGCCGCTCGAGAGAGAGTCGTCCTCCGGCCCGGTGAGCGGTGAAGTCGGGGAGGGTGGTCTCGCGCGCGCGGACGTTGAGCGGGCACACCTCTTGGCAGAGGTCGCAGCCAAAGACCCAGTCCTGCATCAGTGGGCGGAGCTCTTCTGGAATGCTGCCTCGATGCTCGATGGTGAGATAGCTAATGCAGCGACGAGCGTCAATTCGGTAGTGATCGTACAGCGCGTCAGTCGGGCACGCCGCGCCGCAGCGAAAGCAGCCGCTTGGACAGCCACCGTGCACCGGCGTCTCTGCAGGGGTCGGCGCAAACGGAAGCGTAGAGAGGATCTCCCCGATGAAGAACCAACTTCCGTAGGCGCTCGAGATCGAGAGCGTGTTGCGCGCGGTGTAGGCAATGCCGCCTCGCTCGGCGAGGTAGCGCTCGGCAAGCGGCGAGGCGTCTACGAAGCTTCGAAAATCCTCTGCCGGGTAGCGCTCGCGAAGCTGCTTGACGATGCGCTTCAGGCGCTTGCCAAACGCATTGTGGTAGTCGCGCCCCCACGCATACCTCGCGACGCGGCCACTGCTCACACCGCTCGTTGCGCCGGCAGCCGCCTCCTGGTAGTAGTTGAGCCCAAAGACAATCACCGACCTCGTGCCGGCAAGAACCTCTGTGGGCCGATACTTGAGGTGCTCGTTGCGCGCGAGGTAGGTCATTTCTCCGTGGTGACCCTTCGCGATGAACTCCCGGTACTCAGCTTCCCGCAGCGGTGCCGCCTCGACGGGAGCTACTCCGAGAAGCTCGAGGTCGTGGGAGCGGGCGAGCTCGCTGAGGTCATCATCAACCTGCGGATAGAAGGGCTCTCGTGGAATCATTGTGGCCGTTACTCGGGCATCTCGATTTGGATCTTCACGCTTTCGGGGCTCGGGTCGGTCGCGTACTCGTAGGCCGCCTTGCTCTGAGCAAACGGATAGCGTTCGGTCACCAATGGGTCGAGGTTGATGGCTCCCGAGCCCATGAGTGCGAGCGCGCGCGGATAGACATGCGCGTAACGAAAAATCGTCTCGAGGCGAGCCTCTTTGGCCTGCGCTGCAACGAGATCAAAGGGAATCGGTTCGAGCGGCATGCCAATCGCGACGATCGTTCCGCCGGGCGCGAGAAGCTCGAGTGCAGCATCCATCGCAGGTGCCGCGCCGCTCGCCTCAAAAACGATATCTGCTCCCCAGCCTTCGGTGAGTTCGTCTATTACCGTGCGCGCATTCTCGTTTGCGACGTTCACCGTTGTGACCGGCCCGAGCGTCTTCGCCAGTTCGAGCTTTGGCTCCTTTATATCCAGCGAGATTACCCGCGAGCAGCCGCCGGCGAGGGCGGACATAATAGTGACAAGGCCGATGGTACCCGCCCCGATGACAACTGCCACATCCCCCGGCGAGATGCCCGCCTTGGTCGCGGCGTGCATTCCGACGGCCAGCGGCTCTACCATCGCGCCCGCCGCAAAGCTCACGTTGTCGGGAAGCTTGAAGGTAAACGCCTCGGGGTGTACCACCGTCGGACGCGTCACACCGTGCACCGGCGGTGTTGCCCAGAAGGTCACCTCGGGGTCGAGGTTGTACATGCCGAGGCGGGTGGCCTTTCCGTGCGGATTGGGAACGCCGGGCTCCATGCACACGCGGTCGCCGGGCTGTAAGGTCTGTACCTCGGTGCCGACCTCCACGACAACGCCGCTTGCCTCGTGGCCGAGAATCATCGGTTCGTTCACGACAAACGGGCCGATCGCTCCGTGCGTGTAGTAGTGCACATCGCTACCGCAGACGCCAACGTTGCGCAGCGCAATTCGAACGTCGCGAGGTCCTATCGTCTCATCGACCTCGATCTCCCTGATCTCCAACTCACCTTTTTTTTCCAGAACAAGCGCATCCATGCTCGCATGGTAGCATACTGTCGCCGTGCGATATACTGCGGATGTGAATGCCCGACGAGTCCTTCGCTCAGCGCTTCTAGTTTTTGTGCTCCTGTTCGTTCTCTGGGCGCTCTCATCATGCGTGACAATTCGGAGCGAGCTTGCGCTTCCCTCGTACGAGGGCGACGTCACGGGACTCGTGCTTGTCTCGCATGGCTACGGAAACAACCCGACACATTGGCCGCGAAAGCTCATTGGTCAGATTGAGAACAGATATCGCTTCTCGGATGACTGGCGGGTGTATGCGCACGACTGGTCGGCTAACTCCGATCGCGTTCTTACCGCGAGTACCGCCGGATATCGGATTGGAAGAGGTATGGCGGACTCGGTACTTGCAGCCGGAGATCGGTATTCGGTCATTCATCTGGTCGGTCACAGTATGGGAGCCTGGGTCGCTCAGGGCTTTGCCGATACGTATCGACGGAGAGGAGGCCGAGCGGTTATTCAGATGACGCTCCTTGATCCATTTCATATCCGGGGCATTTTCGGCGTCGGCTGGGGCGTACGCAACTTTGGCCGAAACACAGACTACGCGGAGTCCTATATCGTGCGAAATGAGCCCGTACTTGGGACAAATCGCTATCTGCGCAAGGCGCATAACTTTGACGTGACTGCCGCGGTCCCGGCGTCGATGTGGGAGATCTCACATGGTCCGCATTGGTGGGTAGTGGAGTACTACCGGATCTCGGTTGGCCGACTCGAGCCGGGATTCTCGCTCTCGCCAATGGTGCTCTCGGGAAACGACGATCTCTCTGAGATTCGGCCGCTACTCACCGGCCTCGCGCGGGTTTTCCCGGCAGGTGACGTCACCCTCATACGGCCCGAGGAGCGGCGACTTACGCTTCAGGTAACGAGGTAGCGGCGACTAAAGTGCGGCCAGGCTTTTTGCGAGGGTGCTTCCCGACTCCATGCCGCGCACCAAGGACGATATCCATCGCCCTGCCTCGTCAGGGGAGCGCGGGCTTGACTCGAGCACGACTGTAAGGTGGAGCTTGTCGCGTGCCTCGATTCTTCCGTTTATGACCGACGCCTTGGGGCTCACAGCTCCCATCGCGATCGATACCGTGTTCGACCCGGCAGGCAGGAGCCAGCCTTGAAAGCGTGTGCCGAGCGAGGTGGAGTTCACCACCACATGTCTCGTTGGTTTTTTCGCTCTGCCTCGGGAGACCCACCGGCTCACCATCTTCTCTCGAGCGATCTTGGGCGCGATCGCGTAGCAGAGTCGAGCAGGAATCGTCCCGAACAGCGGCCGAGCGTTCTTCAAGATCTCATCGAGTGTGAGCGGCGTGGAACGTGCGAGCAGGATCTCTTGTGTAATCTCGGCCACGGTCTTGGTATCCGCGGAACGAATCAAAAGGGATGTCTCGAAAGCACGTGACTCGAACGGGCGCTCGATGAGCACGGTGACGTCTACCGCGCCAACCGCCTCGTTGCGGCGATCTGCGCCGCGTAGCCGGTGAACCTGTGGGTGCCGGCGAATGCTTACCGCCGTCTGGCTCACGAGCCAGGCGAGCAGCGGCGTTTTGCCGGCCGCCGCACCCGTCGCGCCGAGCAATCGACGCGCCTTCGTAACGTCCACCTCGAGCAGCGCTGCCACGCGGCGCTTGCGGCCGCCTGCGATCTTCCCGAGGTCGAGTATGCCGATCTCGCCTCGGGGAAACCGATGCGCTGCCTCTACCGTCTTGCTCATGCTCGCTCCTCTCCTACAGATCATCGGCTGGAAGGCGGGCCGAGTGAAAGCGAAACAGCGCGGCGACGAAGATTAGGCGCGCCGCTCATCGTTGATTTGCTTCACTTCCCCAAGGTGTGTGACACTCCACCTGGTTTGCTCCAACCCTCTCGCCGTGCTACGCTCGCCGCATGCTTTCCATTCGAAACGTGCGGTCGGTGCTCACCGCGCCTGAAAATATCGACCTTGTCATTGTCGTTGTAGAGACGTCGGAACCCGGGCTCGTCGGATACGGCTGCGCCACCTTCACACAGCGTGCCTCTGCAGTCGCCGAGGTGGTAGATCGCTACCTCGGCCCCCTTCTCGAGGGCCGCGATCCATCGGCCATCGAGGATCTCTGGCGGCTCATGATGGCCAATAGCTACTGGCGAGCGGGACCGGTCTTGAACAACGCAATTGCAGGCGTCGACGCGGCGCTCTGGGATATCAAGGGGAAGGTTGCCGGAATGCCGCTCTATCAGCTCTTTGGTGGGGCGTGTCGGGAGCGAGTCGATGTCTATCGTCACGCCGATGGGCGGACGCTCGAGGAGCTCGAGGCGAGTGCGCGCCGACTGATCGATGCGGGGCACCGCTACGTGCGATTGCAACTCGGAGGCTACGGCGGGGCAGGCGCAATGGCAAAGAGTGCCGATGCAGAGAGCTCGACCGAGGCAGCTCGGGCCGGCATCGACCGGGTCGATGTGGATCCCGCGCGCTACATGCGCGACGCTACCGAGATGCTCCACCACATGCGCGAGAAGCTCGGCCCGCAGGTAGAGATATTGCATGACGTCCACGAGCGCGTGCCCGTCGGTGAGCTCGCCCGATTCGCTCGAGGGCTCGACCAGGTAGGACTCTTCTTCTTGGAGGATCCGGTGCCGCCCGACCAGGCCGGATGGCTCAAACGGATTCGTGATGCGAGCACAACGCCGATTGCGATTGGCGAGCTCTTTACCTCGCCCGAGCAGTGGCTGCCGCTCATCCAGGATCGGCTCATCGACTTTATTCGGGTACACGTGAGCCACATCGGAGGAATTACGCCCGCGCGAAGGCTCGCCGCGCTCTGCGATGCGTTTGGCGTTCGCACCGCATGGCACGGGCCGGGAGACTGCTCGCCCTTTGGGCATGCGGCGAACGTTCATCTCGACTTTGCATCGCCCAACTTCGGTATTCAGGAGATGTACGAGCCGCAACCGCACATGGAAGAGATCTTTCCAGGTCTCCTCCGGGTAGAGAACGGCGCCGTTCTGCCGCCGACCGCATCGGGACTCGGAGTTGGCTTTCACGAAGTGGCCGCCCGCGAGTATCCGCCCAAGCTCGAGCCGCCAACCTGGACGCGAACACGATCGCCTGACGGCACGCTTATTTGGCCGTAGATGGCAACGCCCCGGCAGCGTTTACCCGACGCGACGCTTGGAGGTCGACGTCCCGGCCGGCCTCCCCAAGGTTCGTGACACCTACCCCGGGAACGGTACCGACCTTTTTTTCGCGAGCTCGGTAAGCTCCAAGACCAGCCCCTGCTCGAGCGGAATCCCGTTTGCTAATCGCTCCTTGCGCCGGAGCGCTTCGGGCTCTCCGGGAAAGTAGATCGGCACGTCGGGATCCTTGCGTGGCAGCGCATGGAGCTCCTCAATGTAGGCGCCCATGCGAGCGCGAATCTCCTCGATCGGGAAGAGCGAGCCGATGTCCCAGAGCGTCACAAAGTGTCCGAGCTCTCTCGGCTGGTCGAGCTCCTCGTACATCTTGTTGATGTTTGGGCCAAACGGCATGCCGGTGAACATCGAACAGAATAGGTCGATGATCATCGCGAGGCCTGAGCCCTTGTAACCGGCGATCGCATGCATTCCCACGAGCTTGTGCGGGTCGGTCGTCGGCTCGCCGTCCTCGTCAAGACCCCAGTCGGCGGGAATGCTCCTTCCCTCGGTTCGCGCCAGAGCGATTTTGCCAAACGAGACGGAGGTTGTCGCAAAGTCGAGCGCGAGCGGTTCGCCGTTCGTGGGAAACCCGATCGCGAGAGGGTTGGTACCGGCAAAGGGTTTGCGCGCGCCCGCAGGAACGATGCGGACGTCGGTGTGCGTGGTCACGAGTCCAACGAAGCCCGCGTTCGTGATGTCCCTGAGATAGTAGCCGGCCATACCGAAGTGGCTCGAGTCGGCAATCGCGAGCGTCACCACGCCCTGCTCGCGGCAGATCTCGTAGCCGTGGTCGATTGCGCGTTTGGTCACGACGTGACCAAGTCCGTCACCGCCGCTGACATGCACGAGCGAGGGCTTTCGCCGGTCAAAGGTGATCTCCGGCTCGGTCTTGATCGTTCCGTTGGTAAGCCGCGTCACGTAGTGGGGGAGGCGGATAATGCCGTGGCTGTCGACGCCGGAGAGATTGGCGTAGATCAGGCATTCCGCGACGATATCTGCATCTGCCTGTGGTACGCCACAACTGTGGAGTATTGCGCTTGTGTATGCCTCGAGTTCGCCTGCTGAAATCGTGACGCTCATAATTCCTCCTTACGCCTGCACAAGGGTAGCATTGATAGGATTCATCCGCCAGAGATCACTCCGGCGGGTCCCGGCGAGCCACATGGGCACGTCGATATCGAGCAGCGAGGCGAGATAGAACGCCGGCCATCACCATGAAGAGCACGAACGGTTGGTTCACCCGGCCACTCGACCATCGGTGGCCGTGGAAGAAAACGCCGTCGGACCGAGCCCTCGTCTCAACATCTTTGACTGATTTCAACGACCGTGCTAAGGAGAGCTATGTCATTTACGATTGGCGCACAGTACTACAGGCCCCCGTTTCCGCGGGCCGAGTTTTGGAGAGACGATATCGCACGGATGCGCGACGCAGGATTGAACGCGATTCAACTGTGGTTGGTGTGGGGTTGGATCGAGGCTGAGCCCGGACGTTTTGATTTCTCCGACTACGACGCGCTTGTTGCCGAGGCGGAGAAACGGGGGCTCAAGATCGTGCTCTCTACGATTGCAGCAATCCATCCGATGTGGATTCACCGAGAGGTTCCCGGCTCCGAGATGGTGACGAATATGGGAGTCAAGGTGATCTCCACGAGCAGGCGTGAGGTGCACTTCGGGCTGACGCCCGGGGGATGCTTTGATCATCCGGGAGTGCAAGAGCGGATGGCCTCGTTTCTCGAGACAGCCGCGTCGCGCTACGCGGGAACCGAGGCCGTGACCGGCTGGGATGTCTGGAACGAGCTTCGCTGGAACGTCCACGCCGACGGGCTTGTCTGCTACTGCGACCATACGATCGCCGCATTTCGTAACTGGCTCGAGGAGCGCTACGGTTCACTTGCCGGACTCAATGAAGCGTGGCACCGGCGCTACGGCGGTTGGGACGAGGTGCAGCCGGGTAAGCGACCGGGTCGCGTCTACACCGAGATGATGGCGTTCAGCGAGTTCATGAGCGCGCGCAGTGTCGATCATGCGAGGTGGCGCTATCGCATTGTGAAAGAGAAGAATCCGGGGAAGCCGGTGACGGTGCATGGCGGAAAGCCGACGATTCTCTACGGAATTGATAGTTACCACACCGATGAGCAGACGACGACCCTGCACCGTGGAAACGACTGGGGATTTGCCGAGGTCATCGACGGGGTGGGGACCTCGAGCTTTCCGGTTTGGGAGAAGATAGACCTGACCAACTTTACCTCGCGAATCGACTTCGTTCGAGCCGCCGCCGAGCAGCATGGGAAGGAGCTCTGGCTGAGCGAGGTGCAGGGCGGGCGCAGCGCCGCAGGCTTCGCGCCGCAAGACGCCGTCACAGGGCCGGTGCAGCAACGGTGGCTCTGGACGGGCGTTGCCACGGGCGCGAAGACTGTTCTCTTCTGGTGCTGGCGCGACGAGGTGTTTGGTCGCGAATCGGGCGGCTTTGGGATCGATGGGCGCGACGGGCAGGCAGAGAGCCGCAAGGAGGCGCTGCGCCGGACCGAGCAGATCATGCGCGATCACGCCTCTCTGCTCGAGGCGTACAAGCCGGATGCCGCCCGCGTCGGCATCTGGTTTAGCCCGCGCACCTACTACCTGCAGTGGTCTGAGGAGGGAGACGCGAATCGTCCGATGGAGGCGATTCAGGGCGTTGCCCGCGCGCTTGTCCGTCAGAGCATTCTCTACACGATCGTAGAAGAGGATCACCTCGACGTGCTCGCCGAGCTCCGCCTTTTGTATCTGCCTCGCGTGCTCGTGCTCACCGAGCGGCAAGAGCGGGCGTTGGTCGATTTTGTCGAGGGCGGTGGCACGATCGTTTGCGAGAGTGAGCTCGGCGCCTTTGGAGAGAACGGCGTCTATCGCTGTCCGGAGGAGCGGGTGTTTGCGGCCGAAGGCTTGACCGAGCTCGGACGGCGGCCGCTTGAAGACAAAAGCGTCGACGTCTCGCTCGATCTCGGGGGCGCAAGGCGTAACTACACCCTCCCGGCAGTGCAGTGGACGAGCCCCGCGAGCGAAGACGGGCTTGTGACCGACAAACGCATCGGCGCAGGGCGCGTGATCGCACTCGGAACCTATGTGGCTGAGGCGTGTTTCACGGTCGGTCGGCAAGGAGGGGTCGATGAGTTCGAACGGTTCCTCGTCGACCTCGCCGAGGCGTGCGGGGTGTCACGAAGCGTGGTGGCAAGCCTGGCAGCGAGCGCGAAGCCAGCACCCGCCACCCGTCCGGCGATCAACACCGACGCGCATCTACACGTACGCACGGGCGCCTCGAACGGGACACCCGTCTGTTTTGTGATTAGCGAGGCGCCGGAGCGGGAAGTTACGCTGACGTTCGAGGGTGAGGTGTGGCAGGCCGCGGCGAGGGCGGGGTTGCACGACCTGATCTCGGGAGCACGGCTTGTCGCAGGCGAGGCGGTTGTGCTGCCTCCGTCGCAGTGGGGCGTCTACGTTTTGGCTCCAGCCTCCGACGCGTGAGGAGCCGGAAGGGCCGCGAAGCGGGTCTGGCGAACGGCGCGCCGTTCGCCAGACGGAACCCCTGCAGGGTCCGACCCTCGGGCGCCCGCGGCGGCCGAGGGTCACGCCCAAGTCCGACTTCGTCGACCTTGGGCAGCAGTTTGCTCGGCAAACTGAA
>JBMCTC010000039.1:0-17166 GCA_048624115.1 Spirochaetota bacterium | reverse complement strand
CTTCTACCTTGCCGGAGAGCGCTACGACAGCTACCTCGACGCACCGTTCAGCAGCGATGCAGAGCGCCTACGATGGCAAGTTCGGCTATTCGATGCGCTTGCGGTCTTCAGCGGCATCACATCGCTCGGAGGATTTGCCACCGCTGCGGCCATCGAGCTCACGACCGACAATAGGGACGAGTTACAGCGCGAACTCACCAGGATCAACGAGCGAATCATTGAGCTACGCACGTCGCAACTCATGATTCTCGAGACACGAACAGACTTGGGACCAATGTCGCGATGAGAAAACTCCTTCACTCGGCCGCGCGCCTCGCGAGGATTGGCGCTTTCACCACGGTGTTCATTATCCTGATTATTGGCTGCCACCCACTGATCAACCCGGTTGATCCCAAGAGCCCAGCTTACGGGGGAACGCGCACCGAGCCTGACGCGGAGCGGGAGCCGAGTCTACCGGAGATAACGTCGTGGGAGATCTTCGCTGAGCACGAGATTAGTTCGGGCGTGTTCGCCCGGATACCGTTGACGATTCCGGAAAGCGGCCTTTTCACCGAACCCCGCAGAGTAGATGCAATCACCAACATGTTTGAGATCGAGATCACGTTCGCAGAACCGGTGGCAGAGGTAGACATTGAGGGGGGAGCATTCATCGTCGGCTTCGCGAGTACGAGCTTTGCAATGGTCCACGAAGTGGGATCTCCGGATGTGGGACTCATTGACGGCGGGAAGCGCCTCATCTACTACTTCGACCTCTCGAGCGAGACCCCGCCCTATCAACTCTCGCTCACCATGCAGCTCATCGATCCAAATCAGGTGCTCTTGGACGAACGCACCGTGTACTTCCTCACCGGCGACGTGAACGGGGACGGAGTGGTTGATCCACTCGATGCGAACGGCGTGCAAAGTGTCAACGCGGTCCTCGGGCAGATTCCTGACCCCCGGCGGCCGACTTCGGTGCGGGCGGATATCGACCTGTCAGGCTTGGTAGATGATTCGGCGACAGCACCTGACACCGATGACCGCGACGAGGTATTGACCGCCTCAGGGAACACCGTCGCGAACGTCGTTACCCTCATCATGTAGAACGTTGTTTGTAATCTCCTCGATCACTTACTGATCTTCACATCGACCCCATTCCAATCGGGCGGTGGTGGAGATGCGGCAAAATCACGCGCTCGGTCGAGGTACATCCGCGAAAGGAAGTCCCCGGGCATCTGCTCGAGCGCCTCTCGAAAGAGCCGCAACGCCTTTTTGAAGCTGCGCTTGTAGTAGAGTTTGATCCCGTCGTGATAGAGGCGCCAGTCGGCCTTCTGCGACGCTGTGAGTTCGCGTGCAACCGTGTAAATCGCCTCTCCGGTGGTCTTTCCCTTTACCTGGACATAGTCGATGAATCGGCACGGAAGCGTCTCGCGAACCTTCCAGAACACGCTCTTTGAGACGATGAGACCTTGCTTGTAAGACTTGGTCAGTCCTTCGAGCCTCGAACCATAGTTGACCGTATCACCGATGACCGTGTAGTCCATCTTCTTCTCAGTCCCGATGTTCCCTACCGTCACAACGCCGTAGTGAATACCGATTCCAGTCCGAAACTCCGGCTTTCCGTCGGCGAGCAGCTTCTTGTTAAAGTCGTCGATTGCCTCTTCCATCTCGAGCGCAGCCTCGACAGCGTGCAGAGCGCGATCGGCGTTCTCTACCGGCGCACCAAAGAACGCCATGATTGCATCACCAATGTACTTGTCTACGATGCCCTCATGCTCCGAGATAATGTCCACGAGCCGTTCGAAGTATCGGTTGAGAACCGTCACAAGCTCGTCCGGCATATAGGCTTCCGATATAGTGGTGAAGCCCCGGATGTCGGAAAACAAAACCGGCAACACCATTTCCTTTCCAACGAGGGCAAGATCGGGTCGCTCAAGCACCGTGTCGATGACATTTTTGGGCACGTAGCGCTGGAACACCGCCCGGATTCGCCGCTCATTCCGCTGCGCCATGACAGCCCGCAACGCCGATCCGCGAATTTGCTTATCCGCAATTTCGAGCTTCGCAAGCATCTTGTTGAACGTGCGCGCCATTGCACCTATCTCGTCCCGAAATTCGACCTCGACGCGCTCGGAGAGGTCATTGGTCTGCGTGATGTTGATCATCGTCTGGACCATGCGGGTCAGCGGTGCCGTCAAGAGGGAGGAAAAGAGGAGCAAGAGGATGACGGCAGCGAGCAGCGAGGCGGCGAGAATGATGTACATGTTCTGGTTGATCTCGGCAACCTCGCGAAAGAAATTGCCGGTCGTATCTGAGACCAAGACGAACCAGCCAAACGGCTCGAAGACGAATGCTTGCGCCACGCGCTGCTCACCCGAGACGGTTAGTGTCTGCCAACCCTCCTGCAGACCAACCTCGCCGCGAAGTGCGTCTACCGTGCTTCCGAGAGGAAGCGTTGCAGGTGCTGAGGTGAGCTCAACCGTCCCGCTCTCGTCCACCGCAAAGATCAACTCTGAATCGCTTCGGATGAGGGTCGCTGCGTACGACTGGATCGCTCGTCGAGTAACGGAACGAAACTCCTGCTGTGCGGCCAGATCATTCTCGACGAGCAGGTCCCACTGATTGGTCGCGTAGTTGTTCACCTGCTGCGCCTTGAACCCGAGCGCGTCGATTGCGAGCCGCGTGATCCCCGCGCGCGCGGAGAAAGCGGAGGTAAAGCCGACGAGCAAAACCGTCACGACAAAGAGAGGCAGTACTACGAGGATAATCTTCCACCGGATGCTCATTCTCTTCTACTTTCGGCTCTCACGACGAGAGGCTTGACGACCGATAGTATCAACGTATGGCGGACCCCGGAGCGATCCCAGAGGCCGAGCGAGCCGAGATAGAGAGCGAGCTCGAAGAGATGATGGCACGCGAATCTCGCGCGGTGCCACCGGCGGCGATGGATCGTCGATTTCTCCAGCCGCGACGAAGCGGCATTACCCTGCCGGTACTGACATGGGTTGCAGCAATCGTGCTCGGTGCAGGCGGATACATCGGAATGCAGTACCTCTTCGAGCAACGCGAGGCTACGATCACACTCGAGAGTCGGACTTTCTTCGGAGCGGAGTCGGAACTCATCACGCAGATACTGCGAGAAAGCGAGCGCCGACTCGCCGAGAAGGACTCGGAGATCGACGAGATCCAAGATCAGCTTGTACTCCTGAGCGCAGAACAGGCGCAGTTGGCGGAGAACCTCGAGACGCAGGTGGCGGAACGCGAGCGAGCACTTCGGGCAGAGCTCGAGGCGGAGCTTGCCGCTGAGCAGGCTCGCTTGGCCGAAGCAGGCTTGGGAGCGTCGGAGATCGAGGCTCGACTTGACGAGCTCGAGGCAGAGGGCGCGGGGGCAATCGAGAGTCAAGTAGCGGAGCTCGAAGAGGCGGCGCAGGCACAGATCGAGGCGGTGCAAGAGCAACTGGCAGAACAACAGGAGCAGCTCGAGGCATCTCTCGCGCAGAGCCGCGCCGAGCGTGAGCGCCTCGCAGAAGAGGCGGCCGAACGTGCGACCGAAGCTGCCGAACGCGAGCAAGAGCTACGCGCGCAGCTTGACGAGGAGATTGCCGAACTCGAGGAAGCCGAGCAGATCGCATTGGCTCGGATTTCAAATCTGCAGGCCGAGCGGGAAGCTGAGGGTCTTTTTACCGATCAGGTCCTTGGCAGCTTTGCGGTAATTGCCTCGGACATCGAGCAAGGATTCACAGATCGAGCGATTGAGGGTCTCAATAGCCTCGAGGAGCTCTTGTTGAGTCAAGAGTCTGTCGAGCAAGAAGAACGCGACCGCCGCCGGACCGAATTGGCGCTCGCCTCCACCATGAGAGGCCTTGTCCAGGAGGTCGCGGTGCTTCGCCAGAATATCGCGCTTCGCAACCTCACCGAGACCGATGAGGAGACATCGGCACTCGAACAGGAACGGGCCGCGGAGCTCATCGAGACCGCTGCCGACGTCGTGGTGCTTGCAGAACGGGCCCGCGAAGAAGGTCGATTTAGCGAGGCGCGTGCGCTCTATCAGCAGGCACTCGCTACCATCCCCTCACTCGAACTGGTCTATCCCGGGATTCTCGATCTCGAGGCCACCCGCAGGCAGGTTACCCTCGAGAGCGCACTTTCTCGGGGGCAGCAACTCTTAGCCGAAGGATCGCCGCAAGCAGCGGTTGCAACCTACGCGACGGGCCTCGGGGCAATAGCCGCGAACAACGACGACCCGCTCGTCGACGTCGCAGCAGGTGTGACGGAAGCCCTCTCCCAAACACAAGCGCAACTCATTGGTACGCTTGATGAGGTTCAGCAGGAACTCCAAGCAAACGTCGCACAGCGTGAGACCCAGGTTGCACAACTGAGACGGGATCTTCGAGCGAGTGAGACGCGCGCGACGGCGCTTGTCCAGGAGAATGAGACGCTCGAGCAGGAGCTTTCGCGGCTCGAGGCGGAGCGAGAAGAACTCGCGTCCGGTGCCTCGAGCCAAACTGAAGAGCTCGCATCGCTGCGCCGAGCAATCGCGGCGGCAGAGGACCAAATTTCCGAACTCTCAACCGCGCTCGAATCAGCCCAGGCCCGCAACGCGAGCTTGGAAGAGAGCCTCGCGGGCGCTCAAGCGAACCGTGGCGGCGGGGACGCTGCGACCAGCCTCGATGCCGACGGGGACTCGGCGACGCTCACGGATGTCAGAGCCGAACGTGACGCGCTTCGAGCGCAGCTCGAAGAGGCAAATGCCGAGCTGAGTGGGCTCGAGGCTCAGATTGCGGCGCTGCGCGAGAATCGCGATGTGAGCACGACCGAGGCGGCGGATCTCGAGCAAGAGGTCGCCCGATTGTCGGCCCAAGTGGCGCGGCTCGAGCAGGCCGAGACGCAGCTGGCGAGACTCGAGGAACGCTACGAGAGCGCGACGACGCGGGCAGATGCGCAGATCGCGGCGAGTCAGTTCGCCGCGGCACGCGGAACCTTGATGGGCGTCCTCAGCTCTCAGGATGCGAGGGCACTCTTCCCCGGATACGCGGCACGGCTCAACCAGCTTCACGCAGACATCGTAGAAGATGCTGAACAGGAAGCGCAGCGCGATGCCCGCACGCGTGCGCTCGACGACGTAGAAGAGTTCACAAATGAGGTACAGCGAAACATCACCCAACCACGCGTGGCTCCAGCCGTGCAGAGCTACCTACGACGCGCACCCGACTTACGCGATATTGCCGACGAGATCTTCGAGACCGTTGAGCTGAGCGCTCGCGCCCTCGAGGCAGCGGAGGCTGAATACCTGCTCCTCGGGAGCGTCGCGCGCGTGACTGGAAATTTGATCGTTGTCGAGCGTCTGGTTCGAACTCCAACCGAGGTGGGCGACCGAATCGAGATCAGACGCACGCCGGAGCTCGGACAGGAAGTTCCGATTGCGGCGGGCGTTGTCCTCGAGGTAGCCCAGGATCGCATCGTCGTGAGTATCGACGACATCTACGAACTCGACCGGGGACCCGCTCTACGCGACATCGTGTACGTAGCGCAGTAAAAAACGCGACAGTGCGGATAGCCCCGTCGCGCGTTCTTCTCTTACTCTCGATCGACCCTATGCGTCTTTGTACGCAGCTACCAACTCTTCCATTGCCGCCTTTCCGTCACCAAAGAGCATGAGGGTGTTGTCCGCGGCAAAGAGCGGGTTCGAAATGCCGGCGAAACCGGGGCTCAAGCTACGCTTGATAACGACAACCGTCTTTGCTTGATCAACGTTGAGAATGGGCATACCACTGATCGGACTTCCTGCACTCTCGCGCGCAACGGGGTTTACAACGTCGTTTGCCCCGAGCACGATTACGACATCGGTACTCGGGAAGGTGCCGTTGATTTGGTCCATCTCCCGCAGCTTGTCGTAGCTGATGTTCTCCTCCGCGAGCAAGACATTCATGTGACCCGGCATACGACCGGCCACCGGATGAATCCCAAACTCCACGGTGAGTCCATCGGCCTCCATGACCTCGGTAAGCTGGCGAACCGCCGTCTGAGCGCGAGCGACCGCCATCCCATAGCCAGGCACAAATACTACACGCTGCGCCGTCTTGAGGATCATTGCGACTTCCTCAGCGCTCGTCTTTTTAACCTTCCCTGCGTAGATGTCACCCTCTTGCTTCTCTTCTACCACGGCGCCGACGCCGCCAAAGAGCACGTTGGCGAGCGAACGATTCATCGCCTTACACATGATTTGCGTGAGGATGATGCCGGAGGCTCCGACCAACGAACCAGCAATGATCAGAATATTGTTCGTGAGCACGAAGCCGGTCGCGGCCGCTGCAATACCGGAGTAGGAGTTGAGCAGGGCGATGACGATCGGCATGTCGGCTCCGCCGATCGGCAACACGAGAAAGAGACCGAGCACGCCGGCGATTGCGACGAGAATCCAGTAGTAGATGATCTGGCTCGGATCAAGGACGATAAAGACACCCGCGACGATTGAGGCAGCCAGAAGCAGGATCTTCACGATTTGCTCGCCTGGATAGCGAACGGGCTTCTCGGTGACAATTCCCTGGAGTTTGCCAAACGCAATGAACGAGCCAAAGAAGGTGACTGCGCCGATCAGTCCCGAGGCGACGGTTGCGATCGTTACCTGGAGCTGCGGACCAACGCCGACGTCGGCACTGCCGGTCGCCACAGCGAAGAGCTGGATGAGAACCGCACCCGCGACGAGCACCGATGCGCCACCACCAAAGCCGTTAAACAAACCAACGAGCTGGGGCATCGCGGTCATCTTGATGGTGAGAGCAAGAATCGCCCCAATGACCGATCCCACGGCAATGCCGGTGATGATATACACCCAGTTGATGACTTGCACATCAATCACCGTGACAACGATGGCTATGAGCATCGCGAGCGCGCCAAGGACGTTGCCTCGAACGGCGCTCTTTGGATGGCCGAGCCCCTTGAGGCCCACGATAAACAGAATCGCGGCAATGAGATATGCAGCATCAATTACAATATCGAGCGTCATTTCCCAACCCCCTTCTTGAACTTCTGCAACATACGATGGGTCACCAGAAATCCGCCAACCACGTTGATTGTCGCGAACACGAGCGCGACCGTTCCAAGGATGGTGGCCAGTAGACTTCCACCTGAGGCGGCAGCTACCAGAGCACCTATGATCGTGATACCGGAGATGGCATTGGATCCGCTCATCAACGGTGTGTGCAAGATGGGTGGAACCTTTGTAATGACTTCAAAGCCAACGAATATCGCCAGCACAAAAATCGTGATGATGTTCAAGAAACTCATGCTCCCCCCAACCGCTGTGCAAGTTCTTCGTTTCCAAACGAGCCGTCGCGCGTGACTAAGGTCGCCGCAATGATCTCGTCTTCAGTATCAATGAGTAGCTCCCCGTCCTTGAGCATGGACAAGAGGAATGTCGTGATGTTCTTTGAGTAGAGCTGGCTCGCGTTAAAGGCCAGTGCCGATGGGATGTTCAACGGTCCGAGGATCGTGACGCCGTGCTTGACGACTGTTTTACCGTTCTCGGAGAGCTCGCAGTTGCCGCCCCGCTCGGTGGCAAGATCAACGATGACGCTGCCAGGCTGCATGCGCTTGACCATCTCTTCGGTGACCAGCACCGGACTCTTTTTGCCCGGGATGGCCGCGGTGGTAATGACAAGGTCCATCTCCGCGATGACATCGCCCATGAGCTCACGCTGCTTTCGATAGAACTCCTCGCCCATCTCCTTGGCATAACCGCCCGACCCCTCGGCACTCTCGAGCTCCATCTCCACAAACTTCGCCCCGAGGCTTTCGACTTGCTCCTTAACCGCCGGTCGAACATCGTAGGCGCTGACCACCGCGCCGAGGCGCCGCGTGGTAGCAATCGCCTGAAGCCCCGCGACGCCGACGCCAATCACAAAAGCCTTGGCAGGCACAATTGTACCGGCAGCCGTCATCATCATCGGGAACATCTTTGGCAACGCCTCGGCGCCAAGGATTGCGGCGCGGTATCCAGCGAGGTTTGCCATTGAACTCAGCGCGTCCATGCTCTGAGCCCGGGTGATACGGGGGATCAACTCCATGCTAAACGAAGTCGTCTTCTTGTCGAGAAAACTCTTGAACGAAGCGTGAGGCGCGTACGGCTCCAAGTACCCGATCACCGTCTGGCGCTCTCGGCCCGGAGCGGGAGCGTTGTCGCCCGCTGCTGCTGCCGCACGCACCGTGAGCAAGATATCCGCATCGGATCGCACCGAGGACGATAGCGTTGCGCCTTTCTCCTCGTAGAGCGAATCGGGATACCCAGAGGCCTCGCCTGCCCCCGGCTCTACGACAACGTCGAGTCCTGCCTTAACCAGGGACGCTACGTGTCCCGGCACAAGCGCAACACGCCGCTCCCCAGGAACGTGTTCCCTGGGTACACCAACTACCATGTGAAACCCCTTATTGCTTTGGTTGGGATAAAATACACGCGCTCCGATGAGCCTTCAACCCGATTCCGGACCAAATTGGTGATGTAGTGTCACGAATCTTGCTGCTGCTTTGCATTGAACTCGTTGAGATTCCAAAACTTACATCGCTGCAGCACCGTGATGCCACGGTGGGCCCGGCATCTATCGATGAGTAATGCAGTTACGTCTAAATGGACAACAGGCTTCATGACAGTACAAATCGATAAGATTCGCAGATCGGCGGAATAATCCCCACGAAACCACGCCCGCGAGGTTTACCGAACAGCATCGAGACGGGTATGCTGCCGGTTTATGCGACTGAGGCTTTTCAAAACACGCATCGACTCCCCGGCAAACAATCGAGAACTCTATCAATCACTGCTGAGCCTTGCCCTTCCCATCATGCTCAACAACCTGTTGCAGATGCTCTACAACCTCGCGGACGCCTACTTGATGGCGGGCACTACCCTGATTGCCCAATCGAAGGGGAAGGGCGATCTCGAGCGTGCAAACTTCTACGCCGGGCAGACCGCGTTCCTTGTGATCGCGATGTCGATCGTGATTGCGGCGGTGGGTCTCTTAGCGACTCCCTTTTTGCTTCGAGCAATGAACGTCCCAAGCGAGGCGTTCGAGTACACACGCCAATACATGACGATCATCTTCGCGGGCCTACCGCTCATGTTCGTGGGGTTCTTGCATCGTGCGGTGCTGCAAGGCGTCGGCGACAGTCTCACGCCACTTCTCGTCCAGGTGATCACGATTGCCCTCAACGTCGCACTTGATCCGATCCTCATCTTTGGCTGGGGCCCGATACCGGCACTCGAGGTCGCGGGCGCAGCGTACGCAACGGTGTTCTCTCGGTTTGTCGGAGCGGTGGTTGCTGCAATCATGCTACTCAGAGGATCCCGCGGGATTCGGTTGCAGGGTCGATACATGATCCCTGATCGAACCGCGTTACGACGCATCACGCAAATCGGACTACCCTCGGCGATTGGGCAAGCGGTGCCCGCCTTTGGCTTCACCGTCCTCCAGGGAATCGTGAACACACTCGGCACCGCGGTTGTCGCGGCTTTTGGCATTGGCAATCGGATAGTCAGCCTCTTCAACATGCCGGCGATTGGCTTCTCGCAGGCGACTACGAGCATCGTCGGGCAACGCCTCGGCGCAAAGCGAAAGGATCAAGCAGTCACCGCGGTGAAGCAGAGTGCGCTGACGGTGGGAGTCTTTATCTCCATTGGAATGACGCTCGCCTTCTTCTTTGGCGCGAGCTTCGTTCGGTTCTTTGTAGATGACCCAGAAGTCACCGCATACGGGGCGGAGCTCTTCCGGATTCTCTCTCCCAGTGTGGTGATATTCGCGCTGTTTACCGTCACCACCGGCGCATTTCAGGGCGGCGGCGACACGAAACCGGTGATGGTGCTGAACATCACTCGACTGTGGGGCATTCGGGTTCCCCTCGCCTACCTCTTGTCGCTCGCGCTCGCATGGGGGCCGAACGGCATCTGGTGGGCAATGTTCGCCTCAAACCTGCTCATCGCGACCGCAGGCTTCATTTGGCTCAGCCGCGGCACGTGGCTTACAAAGATCGATCCGGACTCGCTGTAACGGACCACGAAGGCTTATGAAGCGGGGATGTTTTCGGTGGCCGCGACCTTTTCCTTGAAACATGCTCTTTGTATAGTTTTCTCATGTTGAGCTAGCATTTCCAGAAGGTTCTCGTTCCGGAGCGACCGGAGCTTTTCCCGAGGAGGTGCTATGTCCAAATCACAACTCTCGTTTTCTTCCGTTTCATTTTCATACGATTCATTGGCAACGCCGCTCGTGCGCGACCTCTCTTTCGTCGCATCGGCCGGCTGGACCGGTATCGTGGGTCCAAACGGCGTTGGCAAGACCACCCTCTTGCAGCTTGCGGCAGGCGCATTGGAGCCTCAGGCGGGAAGCGTCTCTCGGCCGGCTCCCGTCGTCGTTTGCGAGCAACGCACCGACTTCATACCCACAGCACTCACCGACCTGCTGCGCTTCGAGACGGCTGACGCCGGCCGGCTGATTTCCATCCTCGGGATCGAGGTCGACTGGCCCTATCGCTGGGATACACTCAGTTACGGAGAGCGAAAACGCGCCCAGATCGGCTCGGCGATGTACGCGCATCCTGAGCTCTTTATCGTAGACGAGCCGACGAATCACCTTGACCGCGATGCGCGGCTCATGCTCCGTGAAGCGCTCGAGGGGTTCGAAGGCGTGGGCCTTATAGTGAGTCACGATCGCGAGCTTCTGGACGGGCTATGCAGCCACTGCCTTTTTTTGTCGCCACACCGACCACCAGCAATGCGACCAGGGGGCGTCACGCAGGGGCTCGCCGCGCAGGGTCGCGAAGACCACGAACGTCGGGATCGCTACAGCGCCGCAGTAGCGGCCGAACGCAAGATAGTCGCGGAAGCCGCACGCCGTAGAGAGAAAGCGGCAAGCGCTCACAAAATGCGGAGCAAGCGAAACCTCTCACGGAAAGACTCCGACGGGAGAGAGAAAATCGACCGAGCCCGTATCAGTGGCCAAGACGGCGCGGCAGGCCGACTCCTCAGTCAACTCGAAGGGAGGATTGCACAGGCACAGGCCGCCCGCGACGAAGCGAGCGACGCACCGGTTCACGAACGCGTCGGCATCTCGGTGTCAGGCTCGCGAGCAAACTCCGACGCGATTGTGAAACTCGAGACGATGGCGATCCCGATTGGGCAGCGCACGCTCCACGTGCCGGCGATTCACGTTCGGCCCGAGGATCGTATCGGGGTGGTTGGGCCGAACGGGACGGGAAAGTCGACCCTAATCGCAGAACTCATGCGGCGAATCGGCCGCAACGAGCGAGTGCTCTACATCCCACAAGAGCTAAGCGCGAACGAGGCGGCGTCTGCTTTGCGGGAGCTCAAGCACCTTCCTAACGATAAACTTGGTGAGGCGGTGTCGATCTTCGCGCGGCTCGGCTCAGACCCGGAGCAGCTTCTCGAGAGCACGCAGCCGAGTCCAGGCGAGGCGCGCAAAATCCTGCTCGCCCTCGGGCTTTTGCGTGAGCCGCACTTGATCGTCATGGACGAGCCGACGAACCACATGGATCTCGTAAGCATCGAGTGTCTCGAGAAAGCGTTGCAGGAGTATGTCGGAGCGCTTCTCCTCGTGAGTCACGACCTACGGTTTCTCGAAACGCTCGCGCCGGACCGTTGGGAGATCCGGCGCGGCGACGATGCCAACTGTCAGCTCCTGACCTTGTAAGTGTTCACAATTAAATCGTAGAGTTCGTAAAGATAGGGACTGCGTTCAGTGTTGATACCGGTGTCTGCAAGCAGGTCGCTGCGCTCCTTGTCAAACCAACGAAAGAGCAGCCGCGCGCCGGCGTACTCATCTTTTGCACGATGACAAATCTTGGTGAGTTCGCGCATCTCTTGGATATTAAAGAAGATACGAGCACTGTCCATCTGGATGATAAAGAAGTCGTCTTCGTTTCGCTCTATCGCAACCGAGTAGTCCGGTCGGCTCGCTTCTCTTCGCGCCTGTGCCGCACGCGTCGCAGCCGTGTTGAGCTGCCGATTGAACTCCTCGATCTGACCCTTGTAGCGAACCACCTGCGCCTGCTCGAGGAGCAGCGCCAAGCTCGCATCGTCAAGCCCTTCGGCAATCTCGTTAATCTCGCCAATAATCTCCTGTCGCTTCGCGCTCTTGCCGGACGCAGTCGCGTTCTTGGCTGGCTCGCTTTTGGCAGGTGCCTTCCCGGCGGGAGCTTTCTTTGCCGGTGCCTTTTTGGCAGGAGTCTTCTTCGCAGTCGTCTCTTTCTTCGCCGGTGTTTTCTTTGCGGGCGCCTTTCTTGCAGGTGGATGCTTCGTGGTAGATGCCTTCGAGCTCGAGCTCGATTTGCTCCCGCCGCCCTCGTTATCTCTATCGGTAAGCTTTTTCGCCGCATCCACGAGCGATGTTTTCTTTTTTGCCATAGGTTCCTCCTCTATGCCTCGTAGTCATAGCCTATCAGATCTGAGACGATCTTTCCGGAGAGCATGACGAGGGGCATGCCTCCGCCGGGATGAGCGCTGCCCCCGCAGAAGTAGAGACCGGTGTAATCGGGGCTGCGGTTCGGATGCCGAGAAAACGCCGCAAGCCGTGTATTGGACGAGATACCGTAGAGCGCGCCGCGATAGCTCATGGTCTTCCGTTCGATATCGGGCGGGCTCATCACACCCTCGGTCTCCAAGTCACGCTCGATATCGTGGTCGAGCGCCTCACTGAGTCGTCTCATTACGACGGCTCTCGTCCGCGAGACCTCTTCTTCCCAATTTTGATCGCGAACGTACGGTGCGTTAATCAGAATGAACCAGTTCTCGCCGTTCGCCGGAGCATCTTCGCGCGTGATCTTCGAGGTCACGTTGATGTAGATGGTCGGATCCGTCGGGCACCGGCCCTCGCTGAAGATCTCTTCGAACTCGCGCTCGTAGTCGCGACTGAAGAAGATGTTGTTGACGGCAAGCTCGGGGAACTTGTGCCGGACTCCCCAGTAGAAGACAAGCCCCGAAGAGCTCGGCTCGAGGCGCTTGTAGCGCTTGAGTTGCTTTGCCTTTTCGTTTCGAAGTAGCTCGGGGTACGAAACCGAAACGTCGACGTTCGAAACAACGGCATCGGCAAAGAGCGGACTTCCATCGACCTCAATCCCCTGCACGTCCTTCCCTTCGGTGATTATTCGATCTACACGAGTCTGATAGTAGAACTGAACACCGAGTTCCTTGGCCAGGCGCTCGAGGGCCAGCGGCACGGCATGAATGCCCCCGACAACCGCATAACCACCGTCGACATACTCAACGTAGGGAATGATGTTCAGTGTTGCAGGGGTTTGGTAGGGCGAGGATCCGTTGTACGTGGCATAGCGGTCGAACAACTGCACCACTCGCGGGTCGTCGAAAAACGAGGCGTTTGCCTGGTGCATGGTCCGCAGTGAGTCGATGCGACCGAGCTTGGGGAGCTTCTTCCAGAAGAGTTTGGAGAGGAAGGTCCTGCGATCGTGCAAGCTGTTCCAGAGAAAGATCTCACTTGCCACGTCGCTGATTCGCCCGGCGTACTCGAGGTAACGCCGCACGTGCTCCGCGGGCTCGCCGAGCTTGTCGGTTATCTCATTTGCGAGGCGGTCGGGATCGGAGTAGGCGTGAAGCCGCGTCCCGTCCTGCCAGAAGTAGTTGCAGATTATCGAAAGCTTGGTGACCTCTACGTAGTCCCGCCAGTTTCGACCCGCTTCGGCAAAGAGTTGTTCGAGCACATTCGGCATTGTCAGAAGCGAGGGACCGGTGTCAAAGCGATACCCCTCTCGAACTTCGGTGCCCGCCTTGCCGCCGGGACGGTCCTGTTGCTCGAACACCGAGACCTGCCAACCTCTCGCGGCCAAGCGGATGGCCGCGGAAAGGCCGCCGAGGCCTGCACCTACGATAATCGCGCGGCGGCCCGAGAATTCTCTAGAGATGTGCGGATCATACCGGCTCATGCCCGGCAATTACCTCCCGGTAGAAGTAGTAGCTATCCTTTGGAACTCGTCGCTGGTCCGTATAATCGCAGAAGATAATGCCAAAACGTTTCGTATAGCCAAACGCCCACTCGAAGTTGTCAATCAACGACCAGAGGTAGTACCCCTTGAGCGGAACCCCGTCTTCGACCGCCTTCGCGCACGCAGCGAAGTGACCGCGTAGATACTCGATCCGCTTTGGATCGTGAACTCTGGTTCCATCAGCCGATAGGCGGTCGTCCTGAGCGCATCCATTCTCGGTTATGTAGAGTGGAATGCCGTTGGTTGCCTTTGCGACCCAGTGAAGTTGCCGATACAGTCCGTCGGGAATGACGTCCCAGCCCATTTCAGTCTGCTCATGATACGTCGGGACCGACTTGAACTTCTCAGGTTCACTTTCGTCGTAGGCAACAGCCGGTTCGCTGTAGTAGTTCATGCCGACGAAATCAATCTCGGCCGAAATGAGGTCGAGGTCGCCATTTTGGACCGGGACGGTAACGGAGTTCGCTTTGAGATGCCGCTCGGGGTACCCTCGCCCAAAGACCGGGTCGAGGAACATGCGCGTCTGTTGGTCGGCAGCGCGGTCGGCAGCAAGCTTGTCGTTCTCGCTCGCGGTCGCAGGACGAGGTGTCGAGAGATTCCAGGTTATGCCGATTTGGCCGTCGTAGCCGCCTTCACGGAACGCGCGCACGGCTAAGCCGTGGGCCAGGTTGAGATGGTGAGTCGCATCGTACGCCTGCTGTCGGTCCCGAATGCCAGGCGCATGGACCCCGTTATGGTAACCGAGATACGCAGAACACCACGGCTCGTTGAGCGTGATCCAACTCTTGACGCGATCTCCGAGTGCGTCATAGACCGCCTTTGCGTAGCCCTCAAACGCCTCAGCCGTCGCGCGGTTGGGCCACCCTCCGTTGTCTTGCAGGATCTGCGGCAAGTCCCAGTGGTAGAGCGTGACGGCCGGCGCAATTCCCCGCTCCAAGAGCGCGTCAACGAGCTTGTTGTAGTAGTCAACTCCCTTTGGATTTTGTTTTCCGGTGCCGTCGGGGAAAACGCGCGGCCTCGCCACTGAGAAGCGGTAGGCGCTCACGCCGAGTTCGCGCATGAGATCAGCGTCTTCTTCGTAGCGGTGAAACTGGTCAGTGGCGGTATCACCGGTGTGACCAAAAGCGACCCGTCCCGGCTCGCGACAAAACGTGTCCCAGATCGATGTGCCCCGCCCATCTGCGTGAGCCGCGCCTTCGACCTGAAAACTGGCGGTAGCAGTACCCCATACAAAGTCAGACGGAAACGTATAGCCTGTGTTCATAGGGAGGATTCTAACGGCTCACAGCGGAAAGGTGTAGAGCAGGCCGAGGCAGGCCATCGTCGTTCCAACGGCATTTCTCGCGAGATCAGCAAACTCGGGGTCGTTCCACCCATCAGGAAGCAAGTTTGCGCCCGGCACAGACGGCTGATCTTCGTCCGGTCACAGCGACAAGAACATCTCGAGCCCAAACATCACACCATCAGAGCCGATCCCTATGTCGACCACGGGCAAATCAAAGCCGAGGACGCCAGACGGCCCGTTGTCTACGAGTTGGAAGGCCGATGCACCGTCGATGATTTCAACAACCCAGCCGACGTCGAGCGAAACTGGGCCGGGGCAAACCTGACGAAGGGCGCCGCGTGAGCATCAAACTGGCTCGTCCCAATCAGGAGTCGCTTCCCGCCCCCGACTCGATACGACTCGCGCCCCCAGACGGCGGCGGGGTCGATGCTCAAACAGTGTCCGAGCTTGCTCGTCGCATAGACAAGAGCGAGTTCGCCCCGCCAGGATGCGCTCGGTAAGACATCTCGGCAGAGACCGAGAGAGCAGTCGCGACGGTGAGAAAGAAGACAATAAACGCGAGGAATCGCCTCATAGCTCAGATAATATCGTTGTAGAAGTTCGATTTCGGCGCATCAACCGGTACCCAGGCGATTTTGAGAACAGAAGGACCGGTGGGTCGGAACGAACCGGGGATGTTCGCCGTGAAGTGGCGATCGATGCCCGACCACTCGATCTCTCGTTCGCTACCAAGCAGCGAGACGCGTATCTCATCTTCCTGGCCCTTTGGTAACTTAGGTCGAGGAACGTCCTCGAGCCTGAGATCAGAGATCCCGATGCGAAGCATCGGCGGCGTCTCGAGAAAGATCACGTAGAGAGCGTTGTTGCGAGTGGTGAAACGTAGCGGTACGCCCTCCGAAGTCGCGCCTTCCGCTCGTTTCCAGGGCCTCGTACCAAAGATCGCCTCGCCATGGATCGCAAGCCAGGCGCCAAGCTGCGCGAGGCGGTGGCGCTGCTCGTAGGGGAGTGTACCGTCGGGCTCGGGTCCCACACTAACAAGTAGATTCCCGTTCTTGCTTACGACGTCAATTAGGCGTCGCACCAGATCATCACTTCGTAGGTAATGCTCCGGCTGCTCGGCCCGGTTGAAGCCGTACGAGTAGCCAAGAGGGCAGACCATCTCCCACGGCTTGCCTTGCGATGTGGTCGGGCCGAAACTGGTATGGGTCGAAAAATCCCCGTCGCTCCCCATTGCCTTCCCGTCGAGGATGCTCTCGCGCGCCTTCTCACCGGCCTTTTGCTTGAGGGCTGAAGTCGACAACGCCTTATGACCCAACGCCCCGGTCTGACGCCAGCGATCGTTCACGAGCCCGTGAGGAACCAGATCTCTGTAGAATGTGTGGAGCTTCTTCTTTGAAAGCTGAGCGGGAATGCCAACAAGGTTCCAGAGGATGTCGGGGCGGTATCGGTCGATGAGCTCGCGATAGTGCCCCTCGACGTATGCCGAAAACTCGTCACCAGTCTCTACTAGCAGCATGTCTGCATAATCGGCTATCGGCTCGCTCTGGGTGGTCCAATCGAGCAGCCCCGAGTAAGAGAGGCCAAACCGCATCTTCTTCGCTCTGGCCGCCTCTGCCACCTTTCCCAGCACGTCTGTGACAGCTGCAAAACTCGGACTCGGCTTTTGCTCCGATGGCCAGAGCAAAAAACCATCGCAGTGCTTCGCCGACATGACAACGTAGCGCGCTCCCATTTCGGAGAAGAGATCGACCCAGTCGGTTGGATCGAATGACTCGGTTTCCGTCTTGAAGCGCTTGGCTAATCGCTCGTAGGCGACGTGCTTGCCAAAGTGCTTGAGATGATAGGCTCGCGTTGCACTTTCGCGCAGACGCAATCCGTTGGCGTACCATGCCGAATCGGGGTTG
>JBMCTC010000038.1:0-17306 GCA_048624115.1 Spirochaetota bacterium | reverse complement strand
GTCCGCGAATGGTGCTCTCGTGAACGCCGGCGTGCTCGAGCCTCGAGACATCGCCGGTGCGCCTCACGCGCGCAGGCTGTCGGGTGTTGTAGTCCCAGGCGAAGATCCACATCCGATGCATCTGCATCACTGAGTTTCGCCCAATGGCGATACTCTCTCGCGTGTGCTCCTTCACCCGGTGACGGATCATCAGATCAACCTGATTGACAAACGCGAGTGGACTCATCGGCGTCCTCGGCGCGCTTCCGGGGGTGCGGTGAATGGCCAGGCGATCATGGTCTTTGAGCCACTGCATGGCGAGGTCGGAGTCGATCGCCTTGGTGTACATCGGGTTCTCGTCGATGTCGATGGTCACCGGCTTGTCTGAGGCGAATCGCGGTAACTCGTTGACTATCATAGAGATACTTTCGCCGAGTCGAGCCGGATCCGGATGCCAGGTCTTGCGCTTGGTGTTGATTCGCTTTGTCTGCTGCTCGGTGCGATTGCCTCCGCGCTCGGTTGTCGCTTGGGTCATCGTCACAATCAACTCATGCCTCTTGTCGCCGAGCACGGTGATGTGGCTCGCGTAGTCTCGGCTTGTGACCGCGCTCAGAAGGCCGTCGAAGCTGAGGCTGCCGGTGAACTCGATGTCAAGCATAGAGACGATGTGAGCGGCCATCGACTGTCGGCCGAGCCTCAAGGCCGCGTTGGCAACGGCGGTGCGCGAGTAGCCGAGCTCTCGCCCGATGTCCCTGAGACTCGAGCCGCCGCGAAGGCGGCTGAACACCCGGCGGAAGTCGAGCCTGCGCTTGGCGTAGTAGTGCATCGACTCGGTCTGGTCGCTACACCCGTGGCCGCAGGTCTTACAGACCCAGCGTTGGACCTCGCCGTGGGCGAGGGTAGAGTACGAACCGTTCTTCGAGCACCAGTCGGGGGCGTGCGAAACGGCGTTTGGACACTCGGGATTCCTGCAAAATCGTGGCTTTGGCATATAAGTCTATACGCCGCTTATCGTTGATTTGCTTCACTTCCCCAAGGTGTGTGACATTAAAAAAATGACGCCCCGGGGGGGCGCCTGGTGATGGTACGGACGATGCCTACTCGTCCGCGATGGAACTACTCGTTTTCGCTTTCGATGATGAAGTAGTCCGCCTCAGAGCCGATGGTGTAGGTTCGGATGAAGCGTGCGGCGCTCTCGGTGAATACCTGCGTCTGGTCTTCGGTCTCTTCTTCCGTCTCGTCGACGAGGGCGGCGAGCGCCTCTTGGACTGCGGGCTCCATCTCGTCATATGCGACGCCGTCGTAGGCGTAGACGGTTCCGGTGACGGTGATGTCATCGCCGTAGGCGTGCTCGGTTGCGGTGAGCACGGGTACGCGATAGCCGTCTTCCTCGAGAAGGACGAGGTAGATCGAGGTGCCGGTGACCTGGATTCCTCGGCCAACCCGGCCGCTTACGGTGACGGTCTCGCCGTCGTTTTCTTCGAGATTCGTTGCGATGTCGGCGAGCCCTGAGCCCGGGGTACATGCTGCGATCAGCAGGAGAGCCACCACAATTGGTGCCACAACTTTGAGTTTCATGCGTTCCTTCCTTTGTGTTTTTGATCAGGGAGTGATCAAAAGTAGCATAGTGACTTCAGGAGAGGAAGTTAAGATGTCGCGACTGTTTTCTCGTCGTGAGCTTTGGTATCTTCGGTTCAGGCGACGACCGTCGCCTCCGGCAATCTGAACAAGGGAGCATCTCAACGTGATAACTGCATCAAACATAACCCTCCAGTATGGAGAACGAATCCTCTTCAAAGACGTGAATATCAAGTTCACACCGGGCAACTGCTACGGCATCATCGGGGCGAACGGCGCCGGCAAGTCGACGTTTGTGAAGATCCTCTCGGGTGAGATCGAACCTGATAAGGGTGAGGTCATCGTTACTCCAGGAGAGCGGATCGCGGTACTCAAGCAGGATCAGTTTCAGTTCGAGGAGCTCACCGTCCTACACGCTGTGATTCTCGGACACGAGAAGCTCTACAAGACGATGGTCGAGAAGGACGAGGTCTATTCCAAGAGCGACTTTTCGGAAGAGGACGGCATGCGCGCCGCCGAACTTGAGGCGGATTTTGCAGAGCTCGGGGGATGGGAGGCCGAGAGCGAGGCGGGACGCCTGCTCTCCGGACTCGGACTCTCGGACGACTACCTCGAGAAAAAAATGAGCGAACTCGACGGTGGGCAAAAGGTGCGCGTCTTGCTCGCGCAGGCGCTCTTTGGCAACCCAGACATCTTGCTGCTCGATGAGCCGACGAACAATCTTGACCTCGAATCGGTCTCGTGGCTCGAGGACTTCTTGCTCAACTTCAAGAATACGGTGATCGTTGTCTCGCACGACCGTCACTTCCTGAACAAAATCACGACGCACGTCGCCGACATCGACTTTGGCAAGATTTCACTCTATGTCGGAAACTACGATTTCTGGTACCACTCCTCGCAACTTGCCCGAAAGCAACAGCGCGACGAGAAGAAGCGACGCGAGGACAAGGTGGCCGAGCTCAAGGCGTTTATCCAGCGCTTCTCCTCGAATGCCGCCCGCAGCCGCCAAGCGACGAGTCGCCAGAAGTTGGTAGAGAAGCTCTCGATTGACGATATCAAGCCCTCGAGTCGAAAGTCGCCCTACGTCTCCTTCACGCCCGAGCGCGAGGTCGGCGACATCGTCCTTACCATTGAGGGGCTCACCAAAGAGGTCGAGGAGGAGCCGGTGCTTCGAAACCTCGACCTCACTGTCGAGCCGGGCGATAAGATCGCCTTTGTCGGGCCCTATCACCAGGCAAAGACGGTGCTCTTCGAGGTTCTCGCCGGAAACGAGAAGCCGGAGTCAGGGGCTCTGCACTGGGGGCAGACGATTTCTGCCGGATACTTCCCAAAGGACAACTCGCACTTTTTCGAGTCGTCGGAGAGTATTACCGAGTGGCTGCGCCAGTACACCGAGGTCGAGGAGGAGACCTACGTTCGTGGCTTCCTCGGACGCATGCTCTTTAGCGGAGACGAGACCAAGAAACCGGTAAACGTGCTCTCCGGAGGCGAGAAGGTACGATGCATGTTGAGTAAGCTCATGCTCGAGTCGCCGAACGTCCTTATCATGGACGAGCCGACGAATCACCTCGACCTCGAGGCGATCACGGCGCTCAACGACGCGCTCATCGCCTTTCCCGGCGTGGTGCTCTTCACGAGTCACGACCACGAGTTTGTACAGACGGTGGCGAACCGGATCGTCGAGTTCACACCCGCAGGCATCATCGACCGGACGATGCAGCTCGACGACTACCTGCAGAACGAGAACGTTCGTGAGACGCGCGACCAGCACTATCACGGGCACGCGCTCTTGCAGATTTAGTCGCGTATGGAGTGCAAGCCCGCCTGTGGTGCATGCTGCATCGCCGCTTCGATTTCCTCACCGATTCCCGCCCGCCCGTGGACCAAAGGCTTTCCAAGCGGCAAGCCGGCCGGGGTGCCGTGTCCGCATTTGGACAGTGCGCGACGGTGTCGGATTTTTGGTGATGCGGATCGGCCCGAGGTCTGCGTGAATCTCCGGCCCGAGCCCGAGATGTGTAGCGGGACGGCCGCGGAGAACATTGCCTACCTGACCGAGCTCGAGCGGCTCTCGTCGTGAGGGCGGTGCCGCCCCGGGCTCACACCTGCTTGATGCTCAACCCAATCCGCTTGCGCGCGGCATCGACGCTGACCACCTTCACCCGAACCTTCTGTCGCACGTGAAGCTCCTCGGCCGGGTCTTTCACAAAGCGGTCGGCGATCTCTGAGACGTGAACGAGGCCGTCCTGATGTACGCCGATGTCGACAAAGGCGCCAAACTGCGTGACGTTGGTGACTACGCCCTCGAGGACCATGCCCTCGGCGAGGTCTTCGATTGCGTTAATGCGCGCGTCGAATGAGGGCGCCTCGAAATCGGCGCGTGGGTCGCGGCCGGGACGTTTGAGTTCGGCGACGATGTCACTGAGCGTGGGGATGCCCACCTCCTCGGTCACAAACTCCTCGAGCCGCACCGCCTCGAGTGCCTCACTCGCTCTCGCGACCCCGGCGGCAGTGACTCCAGCCGCCGCCAAGATCTTCTTCGCCACCTCGTAGCTCTCGGGATGCACCGCGCTCGCGTCGAGCGGGTTTTTCGCGCCCGGTATGCGTAGGAATCCGGCGGCCTGCTCAAACGCCTTGGGACCAATCCCCGCGACCTTCTTGATCTGAGCACGCGAGCCAAACGGCCCCGCCTCGCTGCGGTGCTTTACCAGATTCGCGGCGGTCGCGGTGGTAAGGCCCGAGACGTAGGTCAAAAGCTGCTCGCTTGCCTGGTTCACGTCTACGCCCACCTTGTTCACGCACTCGCTTACCGTGTCATCAAGCGCCGCCTGCAGCGCCTTTTGATCGACATCGTGCTGGTACTGTCCCACGCCGATGCTCTTGGGATCGATTTTGACGAGTTCGGCGAGCGGATCCTTTAATCGCCTGCCAATCGAGATCGCTCCGCGCACGGTGAGATCGAGCTCGGGAAACTCTTTTTTGGCGACGGGACTTGCCGAGTAGACCGATGCACCGCTCTCGTTCACGAGCACCACGATCACCCCCGGAAGGGAGAGCCCCCGGATAAATGCCTCGGTCTCGCGGCCACCGGTACCGTTGCCGATGGCAATCGCCTCGATTGCGTGCCGCTCGACGAGCCTGCGGACGACCGTCTCGGCCTCGGCAAGCTTTTTATGAGGCTCGGTCGGATAGATCACCCCGTGTTCGAGCAGATCGCCCTGTTTGCCGAGCGCGGCGATCTTGCACCCGGTGCGGAATCCGGGATCGATCGCAAGCACGTTCTTTGCGCCAAGGGGCGCCTCCAAGAGCACCTGGCGCACGTTCTCTGCAAAAACGCCGATCGCCTCCGCATCGGCCTGCTCCTTGAGTTCCTTCAAGAGCTCGTTCTCGAGCGAGGGGGCGAGTAGCCGGGCGTACGCGTCCTCGAGGGCGGCTTCTACCTCAGGCTCCCCACGGAAGTGGAGCCGGCGAAGCACTCCCAACGCCTCCGGCTCTTCCGGTGCAAGGGAGAGTCGCACCGCTCCCTCGTTCTGCGCTCGGAGCGCGCCCAAGAGTCGATATCCTTTGAGCCTTCCGACCGGCTGGGCGAACTCGTAGTAGTCCTCGAACTTGGGGTTATCGGCGGCTTTCCGCGTCGCGAGGATAGCGCGACGGGCAAAGAGCTCGCGAAGGGCGGCTCGTGTTTTTGCATCTTCATTGACGAGGCCGGCGATGATGTCGCGGCACCCGGCAACAACAGCCTCGGCGTCTGGGTACGCCTCGCAGAGAAATTCCTCGACTCGTCGCTTCCAGCCCCGACCCGCCTGAGCAAAGATCTCGAGCGCGAGCGGCTCGAGTCCCGCCTGTCTCGCCTTTTCTGCACGAGTGGTCCGTTTGCGCTTGAAGGGCAGGTAGAGGTCCTCGAGCTCGGCGAGGGTTGCGGCAGCGTCAATTGCCGCGGCGAGTTCGGGTGTCATCTTCCCCTGCGACTCGATTTGGTTGGTGATGTACTCTCGTCGCTCCTCGCGCTTCGCGAGGGTGGCAAGCGTGTCACGCACCGAGCGCAGTACCTCTTCGTCGAGGCTTCCCGTGCGCTCCTTTCGGTAGCGCGCGATAAAGGGAATCGTCGCTCCTTCATCGAGGAGCTCGGCGACGGCCTGGACCTGTCGCCCGCGGAGCGAGAGCGACTCGGCGCATTCGGGCACGATGTCACGATTCTTTACCATCGCCCGAGCGTATCACAGCCACAGCGCGTTGCAAATCAGTACATTTTGCCCATGACCCCGACGATCAGGCCCCTCGAATCGTACGACGCGCGTCCGCTCGCAGAAGCGTTTGCGGCCATTGGCTGGAGGAAGCCCGAGACGCAGTTCCAGCACTACTTGGAAGAGGCCGATGCGGGGCACAGGCTCGCCTTCGTGGCTCAGCTCGGCGACGATCACGCAGGCTACGGAACTCTCAGATGGACCTCGTTCTATGCAGGCTTTGCCAGAGCGGAGATCCCGGAAATCGCAGACCTCAACGTCTTGCCCGACTTCCGCCGCCGAGGTGTCGCCACAAAGTTGCTCGACCAGCTCGAAGAGCAGGCCTTCGAGCGCTCGTCCCGGTGCGGGATCGGCGTCGGTCTGCACCCCGGCTACGGCCCGGCCCAACGCCTCTACGTCAAGCGAGGCTACGTTCCCGACGGCACCGGCGCCCACTACCACGATCGCCCCGTGCAGGAGGGCGAAGAGCTTCCACTAGACGACTCGCTGGTTCTCTACTTGATCAAGAGCGCACGCGAGGATTATTGGGTGTAGGATGATGAAGTTGACACGTGTACAATTGGTGCTTCTGATGGTCGGGACGCTCACGGCATGCGCGAACCCAATCCTGTTCCGCGCGCTCACCGGCGAGACGAGTTCCTCACTGGAAAGCCCGAGCGAAGAGGAGACGGTCACGTTTACTCCGGCCGATGGCTTTCGTGCCGACGTACGCGATTTTTCCAATACTCATCCCGATTTTGAGATCGCGCCGTGCGGCGTGACCGTCGGGATGCTCGAGGAGCAACTCGACACGAGTAACCTCCCAAAGCTGGCCGACGGTAAGGGTTGCATCTCACCCGCAACCTTTGACGAGTGGTTTCGCGATGTTCCGGGCGTCAATCACCTCAGCGAGCATCTCCTCCTATTTCAAGCCGCCGGCCCACCATGGGAATACACCAACACTACCTTCTTCCCGATCGACGGCACCGGGTTTGGGAACGAGGGGGAGAGCCACAACTACCACTTCACAGTCCACATCGTCACGTGGATGGAAGTCGAGACCAACTCGAGTATCGATATTGCGGCCGATGACGACATTTGGGTCTTTGTTAACGGCAAGCTTGCCATCGACCTCGGGGGTGTTCACGCCGCCGTGACGCAAAACTTTGCGATAGACGAAGCGACGCGTGCCGAGTTTGGAGTCACGCTTGGCGAAAAGGTTCGAATAGACGTCTTCAAAGCCGAACGCAGAACGGTCGATTCGGTTTTCGGGCTCACCATAAACTCGCCGCTCTACCATCGCGAGCCGTAGCCAAATCAACCTGAAACCAGCTGACCAGTAGCGGCTTTTGATGGGTACGCCGATGGTCGCCTTGTGCTATGATCTCGCACATGATCGTTCATCTAATATGTAACGCACACCTCGATCCCGCATGGCTCTGGGAGCTCGACGAGGGCGCCGCAGAGGTTCTCTCGACCTTTCGAATAGCGGCGGAGTTTTGCGAAGAGACCGAGGGTTTTGTCTTTAATCACAATGAGGCGTTGCTCTACGAGTGGGTCAAGGAGTACGATCCCTCGCTCTTTACTCGAATCAAGAAGCTCGTTGCCGAGCGGCGCTGGCACATCATGGGTGGCTGGTACCTTCAGCCCGACTGCAACATGCCTTCCGGCGAGTCGTTTGTGCGCCAGATCGCTGCGGGTCGACGCTTCTTTGCAGCCGAGTTTGGCGCGGCACCGACGACTGCCATCAACTTCGATCCGTTTGGTCACTCGAGGGGCCTCGTGCAGATTATGGCTCGCGCGGGTTATACCTCCTACATTCACTGTCGACCGGGCCCCGACGACCTGGAGCTTCCAGGCGAGTACTATCGGTGGATCGGCTTTGACGGGTCCCACGTCATGGTTGCGCGCCGTGCCGACAGCTACCACTCGCAGCCGGGGAAGGCTGCCGAGAAAATCCGAGCGGCGATCGAGCGCGAGAAGGGCCGAGAACACGTCCTTGTCCTCTGGGGTATCGGAAACCACGGCGGCGGTCCTTCACGGGTCGATCTCGAGCGCCTCGCAAAGCTGGGTGCCGATCTCTTCGCGGACGAGCAGGAGCCGAGTGTGGCTCTTCGTCACGACACACCCGAAGCGTTCTTCGCAGCTCTCGAAGCGAGTGACCACCAGCTGCCGGAGTTCCGCGGCAGCCTGAACCCCTGGGCACCCGGCTGCTACACCTCGCAGGTCCGCATTAAGCAGCGGCACCGTGAACTAGAGAACATGCTCTACGCGACGGAGAAGCTCGCCGTTCACACCACGGCAGTTGGACTCGGCGAGTATCCGCTCTCGGAGCTTCGAGATGCAGAGCGCGATCTCCTGATTGCCGAGTTCCACGACATTCTTCCTGGTAGTGCTATCAAGCCGGTAGAGGAGGCTTCGATTCGTCTGCTCGACCACGGGCTGGAGATTCTCTCTCGCGTGCGTCGCAAGCTCTTCTTCGCGCTCGCCTCTACCTTCTCGGCGCCTCCGGAAGGAAGCATCCCGCTCTTTGCCTACAATGCAAGCGCGCATCCCGCTCGGGGGGTCTGGGAGTGTGAGTTCCAGCCTGCCGAGCAAAACTGGGAGGAAACGTTTACCGATTACGAGGTAGAGCTCGACGGCCGGCTCGTGCCCTCGCAGATTGAGCACGAGGAGAGCAATCTCTCACTCGATTGGAGAAAGAAAATCGTGTTTGCCGCCGAGCTGCCCGCAGCCACCATGACGCGTTTTATGTGTAGGCCTGTGGTTCGCAGCTCACGTCCCACCGGTAGCCTCTCGCCGTCCGGCGGCACACTTCGCATCGAGGGCAGCGCGCTTGGCGTTTCTATCAACACCTCGACCGGCTTGGTAGATGAGCTCCGCTTTGAAGGAAGAAACCTCGTGCGCGACGGCGCCTTTGTCCCGATTGTCGTCTCCGACAACGAAGACCCGTGGGGATCGCAGCTGTTTTGTCTTGATGAGCGACGAGCGGGCGAGCGAGTGGAGTGGCCTCGAGGAAGTAAGGGGCGGCGTCGGTCCCGCAGTTCGCGTTATCGAAGACGGGCCGGTTCGCGCCGTCGTCCAGGTACCGCTCGCCTATCACGACTCAGTCTGTGTGCTGACCTACAAGATTCCGTATGACGGCACGGCGTTCGACCTCGACGTCTCGGTGCATTGGGCAGAGAAGAACAAGATGCTCAAGCTCTCGATTCCCACGGCGCTGCGCAAGAGTCGTCTGCTCGGCCAGGTTGCCTATGGTGTAGAGGAGCTCTTTGCGAATGGAGACGAGGTGGTCTCGCAACAGTGGCAAGCCGTGGTGGAGAAGGGCGACGGTCTCGGCCTCGGTGTGATTGACAATGGCATCTACGGATCGGATTTTGCGGAGGGAGAGCTCAGGCTCTCGCTGCTTCACGGACCTGCCTACTCGGCGCTCCCAGTCCGTGACCGCCCGCTTGTCTCCCCTGATCGTTACCACGCGCGTATCGACCAGGGCGAGCGAGCTTTCTCGTTCCGATTCGTCGCCGGGCTCGCCTCGCCGCTCGTTGCGGAGATCGGCGCCCTCGCGTCTCACTTCAATGAACGGCCCTACCTGCTCTCGCTTTTTACCCACGGGGCCGGCGAAACGCCACCAACCGGACTCGTGCTTTCCGACCCGGCCGTGCTCTGTTCTGCGCTCAAGGCGGCAGACACCGGCGAGGGGGCGATTGTGCGGCTCTTTAACACAACGGCCGAGCACCGGTCGGGCCAGGCGAGATTTGGCGACTCAGGTGCCGCCGGTGTCGCAGCCGCCGGCGAGGCCGCAACGGCGGGGGTTGGAGCCGCCGGCGATTCGAAGCGATCGCTGCCTTTGACCTTTGCACTCGCCTACGAGTTGGGACCGCACGAAGTCCGCACCTATTGTGTGACCTCCGGAGGGCAGGTAGAGGAGCGAACCATCATCGAGGGACCGCTCACGTCATGGGGGAGATGGGCCCCGGCAGACCGTCGAGAGCCGTGACCTGGCGAGTCTCGCTCCTTCTTGCTGCCGCCGCTCTTCTTGCCTCGTGCGCGAGCGTCGCCGGTCCTCCCGCTGACGCGCCTTCTGACGAGGCGCACACCCCGACCGACGCGCCCTCAAGCGACTCGCCGCTACCGGACGCACCGGCTCCTTCCGAGGAGCCACCCGCCCGTGCGCTCGTTCCCACCGGTGCAACGCCGGTACGCATCTCCGTTGGTCATCAACCCAAACAGGTCAGCTTTACCTCCGACGGCTCCGTGCTCGTTGTTCCGCTTCTCGCCGATGACGGGATCGACATGATCTCTCTCGTCGATGGCTCGGTCACGCGAGTTCGGCCGCAGTCGGGGGGCCCGCGAGCCGGCTTCACCGAGGTCGTGATCGACCCGCAGGGGAACAAGTTCTACGTGAGCCAGATGACAGCCGGGCTGATTCACTCGTTTACGCAAGCCGGCACCTACCTCGAGTCGTTCGCCACGCATGGCGAATGGTCCAAGTACATGCAGCTCGCACCCGATCGCTCGCTGCTGGCGGTTTCGAACTGGCTCAGCGACACAGTGTCGCTGCTCTCGCCTCGAGGGGAGTTGCTGCGGACCATTCGGGCTGCCGGTGCAGTAACCCCACGTGGCGTCGCCTTCGAGCCGGACGGGAAGCATCTCATCGTTAGCTGGTTCGGCTCAGGCGAGCTTACTCGACACCGCGTTTCCGACGGCGCACTCCTCGCGCGCTACACCCCAGGCGGAGCGATGCGCCACGTTGTGATTGATTCGGCCGGTAGCACGGCCTACGCCTCGAACATGGCGCGCCGCGAAGTTGTTGCCCTTGCGCTTCCCGACCTTCGCGTGCCGGCCCGTTCCCGCGTCGGTAGTAACCCAAACACGATCGTCATTTCTGCGGACGGAGCGTTGCTCTACGTCTCGTGCCGCGGGCCAAACAATCCTGCCGGATATACCCATCGTTCGCCCGAACCTGGGGCGATCCACGTAATCGCGACCGCGACAATGGAGACGCTTCAGATCATCCCCGCCGGTACGCAACCGACCGGCCTCGCGCTCTCGCCCGACGGGAAGCTTCTATCCTCGACGAGTTTTCAGGATGATGAGGTCCTGCTCTGGGCGCTTATCGATGGTTTGGTTGAAGGGTTGGCCGAACCACCGCCAAGACCGTAGCTTAGGCCGATGGCAGAGATACCGCGCTGGGTTGATACACTCGAGGCGCGACTTGCAGAAGAGCTACCCGGTCTCGATTCGCAGCGAAAGATGGCGCCCGTCGGGCGGGTGCCAAGCAGCTACGAGGCGGAACCTGAAGGCGCACGGAAAGCAGCGGTGCTGCTCGCCGTGACGGGTGACGCGCGCCTTGTAATGATCCGGCGCGCACGTGACGGCGGCGCCCACAGCGGTCAGATGGCTTTTCCGGGCGGTGCCGTGGAGTCTGTTGACCAGTCGCTCGAGGCCGCAGCACTTCGCGAGGCACACGAAGAGGTCGGCCTCGACCCCAGCGAGGTTCGCCTTCTCGGCTCGCTCACTCCGCTCTATATCCCCATTTCGAACTACACGATTTATCCGGTGGTTGGGTACATCACTCGTCTCCCGCACTTTGTCTGTCAGCCCGGGGAGGTCGATGGGGTCGTCGTCGTATCGATCACCGAACTCGCCTCCAGTCGAGGGCATCTCTCGCCTGACGCGCCAGGCTCTGCGGCCGGTGCGCCATGCTATCGCACGGCCGCATGCGAGATCTGGGGTGCGACCGCGATGATCGTGGAAGAGTTCCTATCGGTGCTCGGGGACGAGGCCGCGCGGGCACGACCGTAGCGTTCGATTCCTCGTAGGCCTGCCGCTTTGAGCATGATCAGAGTGACCCTATCGTCAGTATGAGCACGCCGAGCATTGCGACGCCGGCTTGTAGCATGATTATCGTTGTCAGTCTCTTTGAGCGGGGCGACCACTCGCTCTCGTTGTGGTCTTCCGCACTGCCGGCTGCGGTCCCGAGAAACGCGGCGGCAAGGCCCGCGAAGGCTACGCTGCAAGGGATCGAGACCCAAAGAGCCGAGTGCGGGATGGGTTTTAGGGCGAGTGGCGCGGCCACGCACACCGCGACGAACACGAGAACAAGCGCTGTGTAGAGGAAAAGCGCTGCGGCTCGTCCGTGACGAATGATAAAGGATCGCCCTTTGTTCTCACGATCCCCCGTCTCATCGTGAATGTCGCCCGCCGTCTCCAGGGCAAGGCTGCCGACGAAGGTCGCTACCGCAAGCGCGATTACCCGAACGCCGAACGCGGCTTCGGCAGTCGGGGTTGCGAGGTCTCCGAGAAGAAACGAGCACGCCACGCTTGTGCTCACCATTATGTTCCCGAGCAGACCCCAGCGTTTCCCGGTGAGGTTGTACAGTGTGCCTACGGCAAATAGAGTGATTGTGAGAATCAGCGCCGCGATTCCCAAGGCCGCGGCTGCCGCAACACCGGCAAGCGAAACCGCCGCGAAGAGCAAAACCGCCTCTCGAGGCGAAATGGCACCGGAGGGAATGGGCCGCTCGGGGCGATTCACCGCGTCCGCATGGCGGTCGACCAGATCGTTGAGTGGCATCGTGCCTGCCGCGATTCCAAAGACAGCCGCAAACGCGAGTGCGCCATGCGCGGGGGAGGGTGAGCCGCCCGAGATCAGAGTTCCAGATAACGCGCAGAGCCCGGCGGCTGCCGCCAAATGCGGCCTGAGGATTGAGACGGCCGCTCGTGGCGTCACACCCGTCTTACCGTGACGACGCGGACCAGGGCAACAATTCCTGCGATGATGAGCATCGCAAACGCCGCAGTGATGCTTGCCCACTTGAGCATGGTAAAGAGCGGGGTCGCGAGATCTACGACGGCGGTGGTCTGTGGGAATCGGGCCATCACGATCGAAGCTCCAATGTTCTCGAGGTAATCGAGCAGCGTCGCCGCGACGGGCAGCAGGTTTACGCGTTGCACAATCGAAGGGTCGGGAAAGGCGCGCCTCGTGAGCCAGCTGATGCTTGTCGTCAGGAAGAGCAAATAGGCGAGCGGCCAGATGATGTCAAAGGTAAAGCGAGCCCGGATGTAGGCGCTCCGTCCCGCCGCGCCGTAGTTTTCCGCCATTGCGTACAGGTCACTCGGCGTGTAGAAGAATGATTGGTCGGGCGAGGGACCGCCTCCGGTCTCCGCCTCGCTCGCTGCCGCTTGCGAGGGCAGGATAACGACAGTAAAGAGCGCGAAGACCGCGACGCCGAGGAGTGCGACCCACCCCGCCGATAGTCGGTGGATGACATTGGAAACTCGGCCAAGAACCGATTGGTGCTTCATTTGAACTCAAGCCTATCATTCGTCGAGCGGCTCGACCACCACCTCTATCAGCCCTTCCTCTCGATCTAAGGTTGCGATCACAAGCGAGCTCGAGTCGTAGGTTGGAGACTCGGCGACTCGTCGTCCTGAGGCATCTACCGCGTACGATGGACCCTCCCATAAGAGCTCGAGGAACGAACCGGTGAGCGTTGCGCTGAGACCGACATTGGCGTCGGTCAGCGCGACTCGTTCGGCAAGAGTGCCTCGAAAGCGTTCGCGAACGGCGCGGGTGTACGGCTCGCCGTTGGCACGGAGATCGATCCAGAGCTCGCTCGTGCCAAGTCGCACGTCCCACTGGGAGAAGAAGCTATCTCGACAGATCGTCACGGCGATCTTGGTTCCCTCGATCTCGAACGGTTTCGCGTCTTCAAGACTTCCGGCAGAGAGTCCGAAGATCTGCTTCTCTTCGGGGGTCAAGAATACCTTGTCTTGGCGGTATGCTATTGCTCCCGACTCGTCGAGGACAATAACTCGATTTGTGAGCTCCCGCCGCGCGGGCGTGCCCGTCTCTCTCTTGGGCCAGAAGAACGTTCCCGGGATAATCGCGACCTCGTACTCCGCAGCGAGTGCTTGCCACATCTCGACAATCTCAGGTGTCAGTCGGCGGGCTCGGCGATGGAGGAGCTCGCGCACGTTGGAGACCTCATACCGCTCGAGGAGCAGACGAATCGCGTCATCGAGTGAACTCGCGGGCTCGATAAGCGCAAGGTCATCTGCGGCGAGCAAAAAGACGTTGATGTACTCGGGGAAAGCGATTAGGTCTGCGTCGTGGCGCACCGCCTCTTCAACGATGCTCTCAACCGCAGCCGCGAAGACTTCAATCGGATCGCGACCGCCGAAAAGCGACTCCTGAACCTCGAACTGAACAGCAACCACCGTGAAACCGTTGTCGGCCTCGGTCCACACCACACTTGCCGAGAGCAAGAGCACGAAAAGGATCGCGTACCTTTGAGTGAATTTCGTCATTGGCATCTCCGGCGCCGATTCGTCTACCCTCACGCAGTAGCCCTTCGGTCCTTCTCGGTCTTTTGATGCGCCACGATCATGACCACCGCGAGCAGCGCGAGCTCTGCGGGAATCACCAAGAGGCTTGCTCGAAGGCTCACACGCTCCGCGATCAGGCCCATCGCCCACGAGGTGAGGCCGAATCCGGGAATCCCTGCGACCGAGAGAAGGATAAAGAGCGTGGTCGAATCTACCGGTAGTACCGCCGCAGCGTGCGACTGAATACTCGGCCAGAAGCACGCAATAGATAGACCTGCGGCAAACACGACCAAGAAAAACGCGAGCTGGCTTTCGGCAGCCCAGGCTGCCAGGCTCGCGACAACCCCGGTAATTGCAGACGCGATAATCAACACGTGAAGCCGGCCTTGCTTCACAAACCTCCCGGAAGCGAAGCGGCCGACTACCATCCCGCCGGCAAACGCGGCAGTACCAAACGCACCGGCTCGAGCAAGTGTATCAAAGTTGAGCTGAATGTAGCTCGCGCTCCAAAAGGTGAATGCTCCCTCTGCACCACCGCCGCAGAACATTGCCACCGCAAAGAGCCAAAAGACCGGTTCCTTCACAATCGCGCGGGCCGCACCGCTCGGTCGGGCGCTTACGTCGCTTGACGCATTTGCAAGCTGCGTGCCCGCGCGTTTCGCTCGGCGACGCGCGCGCCGTTTCTCGCGCCCAAAGAGCGTAAAGAAAAAGCCTAGCACCACGGCCGCGCCGCCAATCCCGCCGATGAGCAGTCGCCACGACACCCCGCGGGTCAACAGCTCACCGACCAGCAGTACCGAGGTCAGAACGCCAACGGAGAAGAACGCGTTTACGATGTTGAGGTAGCGGCCCGAGTCGTCGGGATGCTCGTCTTGAACAAGCGGGTTCAAGAGCGCCTCGAGAACTCCTCCGCCTAATCCGACCAGGACGACGGCGATCAGCACAAATGCGTAACTCGGCGCGATCGCGTAGGCAAGAAGACCCGCTCCCAGGGTGAAGCTGCCCGCGGCGAGGGTTGCTGTCTTTCCAATGCGCGCCGCGGCGCCGCCGCTTGCCATGAGAACGGCGAGCAAAAAGAGCGTGCGGATCGCCTCGATGCCGCCGCCCTCGGCAAGTCCAAAGCCCAAGTCTTGGGCGAGCCGCAAGAGAATGATCGGCGTAGCCACCACGCTCGAGGCATAGGTAAACATGCCAAATGCGGCGGCTCCGTCGAGTCTGGTAAATCGAGATCGTGCCACGGAAACTCCCAGTTTTTTGACACTTTAGCATGTGGGTTGGTCAAGTGCGAGCATGCGCGATACGATTCCATAGCGATGAGACGGATAACCCTTTTCGCATTACTCACTTCTTGGGCCCTTGTTCTCGGCTGCGCCACCGACGGGAGTGCCGCGGCTGCGTCTGAGGGGCGGGCATCGGCCTCCCAGTCAGAGCCTTTCCCCCAAGGACTCGATCTCCCGGAGCGCAACGAGGCTTGGCCTGGACCTGAAACCTTTCGCATCGGCAACGCAGTCTCCCCGGTGAACTACTGGATGACTGCATGGATGTTCAACGATGTCTTTCGCCAAGCCGGATTCGAGGCCGAAATAGGGGACACCCGCCCAAGCGAGCTTTGGATCCCCGTGGTTGACTGGCAATGGTTTATTGAGGATCGGCATTTGGTTCTCACCGACGAGCTCGGTTGGCCGCGCTCGATGACGCTCGAAGACGGCAGGCGCGCCTCGCAGCTTGCGACCATCGTTGTCAACGGCGTGGACATCGAAGGCGCATACCCCGCCGGCATCTATCGCCTTACCTACGAGGGCTCGGGAAGCTTTGCCGTGGATGGCGGCGAGATCGTGAGTGAGCGTCCCGGTGAGGTCGAGATCGAGTACGGCGGCTCGAACCTGCTCATCGTCTACGTTACGCAGACCGATCCTGAACAGACCGGCGACTACATCCGCAATATCGAGCTTCGACGGCCCGACGCGACGGAGGAAGGCTGGTTTCTGCCCGAGTACATCGAATACCTCAAACCCTACAGCGTGATTCGGCCGCTGCACTTTTTTGGCGATCAACTCACCTACGGGCCGGAGGTTGATTGGGAAGACCGAAAGCCGGTCGAGTACTCCCATTGGGGCGGCGCGCTTGGTGCGCCCTACGAGGTTGCCATCGCGCTTGCCAACGAATCGGTCTCCGATCTCTGGGTGAACATCCCCGTCGCGGCGGACGACACCTACGTTCGAGAGCTCGCACGGCTGCTTCTCGATCAACTCGATTCCAATCGAAAGGTCTACATCGAGTACGGAAACGAGCTTTGGAACTTCACGTTCCCGTACCAGATCGCTCGCGAGTACGTGCTCGAGGTCGCCCAAGAGCGCTGGCCCGGCGTCTACGAGGCGGTGCAGCCCTACAGCGACGGCGATCCGGTGAACGAGGTCATGATGATCAACAGTTACCAGGGCGCCCGCACTGTCGAGATTGCAGAGATCTTTCGAGACGTATGGTCTGCCCATCGGGACCGATTGATTATCGTCGCGGCAGGTCAGCTTGGCGCCTCGCATCCTTATTACTTCCCTTCACGCTACTTGCTCGGCTGTCCCGTCTACGTAGGCGAGGAGGGAGGGCCCGAGTGTGGGACGCAGGTCGATGCGTTCGCGATCGCCGGCTACGTCGGTGAGGCGGAGGGTGAAATCGAGTTTGACCGTTCTTCACCCGAGGCGTTCTTCACGGATGCGATTGACTTCGTGCGAGGTGAGGGCGAATGGGGACCCAACTCCGAAGAGCCGGGCATGCGTTACCTGTTCCGCCTGGACAAGGCCCTTGCCGACGAGTACGGCCTTCCACTTATCGCGTACGAGGGCGGACAGCACTTCATTGGAAGCCGCTACACTCGCGACGTCATTAACCGACATCCAATGATGCGCGAGCTCTACGACGCACTCTTTGATGTGTGGCAAGAGGAGGGCGGTGGCCTCTTCGTTCACCTGTCGGGGATCATCCCCCCCGGACAGAGCGAACCGGGTGAGGAGCCGAGCTACTTTCAGAGTGAGAACTTCGGAATCAAAGAGACGCAAAGCCAGACTCGAGCGGAGGCGCCCAAGTGGGACGCCGTCTTAGAGACAATGGAAGAGATCGACCAGCTCTAGTCCGAGTCGAGATCGATCTTCTCGAGTGGTTTCATCGCTGGGGAGTGCAGCACCGCCCCCTCGGCGCTGAACC
>JBMCTC010000037.1:0-17314 GCA_048624115.1 Spirochaetota bacterium | reverse complement strand
AGCCTCGCCACGGCTGATTGGATCCTCTGCCAGTTCGAGATTCTCCCCGAGACGCTCGAAACGCTGCTCGACGTCGCATCAGAAGCTGGAACGCCGGTCGTGGTGAATACCGCCCCGGCCCGGGAGCTTGACCGGCAAAGCGCCGCGAAGACGCATACGTTCGTCGCAAACGAGGGCGAGGCGTACGTCATGCTCGGGCTCGATCCCGATCGCGCGGTAGCCGCGGAGGAGCTCGCCGAGGGGCTGAGAGGGCTCGGCACGAGCGTTGGAATCGTCACGCTCGGCGCCAAGGGGTCGGTAATCGCCACCGAGACGGGGGTGCGGCGTGTCGCCGCATTTCCGGTTGAAGCGGTAGACACCACGGCGGCGGGGGACACCTACTGCGGGTGCCTCGTAACGGCGCTCGCCGAGGGGAAACCGATCGACGAGGCGGTGCGCTTCGCGGGCGCCGCCGCTTCGTTGAGTGTGCAGAGGTTTGGCGCGCAACCTTCCACCCCAACTCGCGAGGCGATTGACAGGTTTTTGGCGGAACGTTCGTAGTCGCTTAGCCCGCAAACTCCTCGGTTCTCCCATCCTCGTACGCGACGAGTACCGTAGGTTCTATTCTGCAAAAGAGTCCGTTGCCGACGATGCCGGGAACAGTAGCAAGACGCGCCTCCATCTCGGGGGCGTCAAACGGCTCGCCGAATCGAACATCAATGATGATATTGCCGTTGTCGGTGATTACCGCGCCCATTTTTCGTTCTGCTAAGCGAACGACCGGTTCGCCGCCGAGTTTGGTAAGCGCATTCATTACCGGAACCCTCGCGGCGGGCAGCACCTCAAGCGGGACAGGAAACGTCTTGCCCAGTTGCGACACGAGCTTTCGCTCGTCGGCGACGATAACGACGCCCGTGGAACTATACGCGACGATCTTCTCGAGCAGAAGCGCGCCTCCCCCACCCTTCGTGAGGTTTCGCTGCGGGTCAATCTCGTCCGCCCCGTCTATAGTCAAGTCGAGTTTGCCGTCGACCTGCGGGTCGTTCATTGAGCGAAGGGGAATGCCGAGGCGGTGGCATTCGAGCTCGCTCTGCGAGCTCGTTGGGACGCCGACGATATCGGTGAGCGTGCCGTTGGCAAGGAGCTCGCCGATGCGACGGATAGCCCAGACCGCGGTTGACCCGGTGCCCATGCCGATCTTCATGCCGCTTCGCACGTAGCGATCGACAGCGGCGTAACCGACGAGCCGCTTCGTCTGATCTGAACTCATCCCTGCCTCCCTGAACTTACGCCCGGTAAGGCGAGAGGATCTCGAGCAGCCGATCCTCGCCGATGGTAAGCAAAAAACCACCGAGACGGGGGCCACGCTCCTTGCCAATCAGAATCGCGTACATCACGCCAAAGATCTGCTTCTTGTCTACGCCGGCCTCTTCGGCGATCTCGTAGACGCGGTTTTGCATGCTCTTCTCGTCGTGCGAACCCAAGCCACTCTCGATCTCCTGCGCCAAAAGCTCTACCGCCCGGCGCTCTTCGTCGCCCAACTCAACCGGAGCGTCCGAACCCGACTTGAGTTCAAAACGAAAATCCTCCGGAGCGAAGTTCGTAATCCAGCTCCAGGCGCAGCGCGCGCGGCGTTCGAGGCGCGGAATCTGGTCGACATGCTCCGCTCGATCGAACTCCTCGAAGCGGTCGAGTGCTGCATCGATGTCACCGGCGGTGATCATGAGGAAGTTGCAGAGCGTGCGGAAGGGTATCTGAAGCGGTTGCATTTGCACGAGATCGTCGGCGTTATTCGCGGCATTGCGAAGCTGGGAAGCGCGCTCGGGAAGCTGGCTCAGCTCGTACGTCCGATGCTCCTTTGCCCGTCGCTTCTCGCTGACTTCTTCGGTTCCGAAGTAGTATCGCTCGCAGCGGTCGTAGTCCTCGTAGATCTTGATGACGTCGAGATCGAAACTGATCGCAAACTCGGCGTTTGGGCGGGTTCCGGCGAAGAGGTACCGCACTACCTCAGGTTCGTAGACCTCGAGGACGTCTGCGAGGTCTACGACCTCGCCGGAGGATGAGCTGATCTTGCCGCCGCGCCCCTTGATGCTGATGAAGTCGTACTTGAAGGTGACCGGCGCGTCGTAGTCGTAGACCGCTTTCGAGATCGTCTTCGCGGTGTCGAAACTGCCACCGGCGGAGTGATGCTCTTTGCCTGCCGGCTCGAAATCGACCTGCTCGACCATCCATCGCATCGGCCAGTCGACTCTCCACGGGAGCTTCACGACGTCAGTCTCGCGCAGATCCACCGTCTCCTCGTTCCCGGTCTCGTCACAGCGATAGGTCAGCCCCCATTCGCCGTCCCAGTTGAGAACGGTCGTCGTGTCCTTATGGGTGAAAGTGCTGAACACGCTCACCGGCCACCAATCCTCGGGTAACGGAGTCGTGCGGTGCTCGTCAAGGAGCCCGCGAATGGTCTCCTTGGCCTCGAGCGCTCGTCGGATTCCCCCGGCGTACGCTCCACTTCGATACCGCCGAGTTTGGTAGATGTACTCAGGCACGACCCCTACCTCGGGAAGCACCGCCTCGAGAACACGCTCGTTGTGTTCGGCGTAGCTGCCGTCCTTGCCGTAGGGGTCAGGAATATCGGTAATTGGCCAGCGCAGGTGCGCGGTGAGCATCTCCTGCTCGGGCATGTTCTTTGGCACTTTGCGGAAGACGTCAAAATCGTCCCATGAGTAGATAAAGCGAACAGGATGCCCTGCGTCGCGGAGCGCGCGAACGACAAGATCTACCGAAATGATCTCGCGGAAGTTGCCGATGTGAATGACACCGCTCGGGGTAATTCCCGAAGCACAGGTGAAGTGTGGTTTCCCATCGCCAATCGGTCCCCGTTCGCTCACGACGCGCAGCGCCGTTTGATCCGCCCAATGCACCGGGGTGCTCCGTTGTTCCTGATTTCGCTCTGCCATAAGGCTTTGAAGTATACCAAAACCGAACCGGCGTTGACGATCTCTCTGCGCGGACGGTGCTTACGATTCGGTGGTTCCCTCGAGCCCTATCTCTGAGGCAACCTCGCGCATCGCCAAAATCGTCTCGGTAATAAGCTCTGATAGCTCGACATCGAGCATCGCCGCTCCCTCCTCGATAATGGATCGATCGACGCCCGCGGCGAAGCTGCGCTGGTTCCACTTCTTCTTGACGCTCTTCGCCTTCATGTCGAGCACGCTCTTGCTCGGCCGCATGATCGCCGTTGCCGTGATGAGACCCGTGAGCTCGTCGCACGCGTAGAGAACCTTTTCCATCGTGTGCTCCGGCTTCACGTCGGTTACGATGCCCCAGCCGTGGCTCAGGATCGCTCGGATGTACTCGGGCGGCCACGCTTCTGCTTCGAGGATCTCTTTGGTCTTTTTGCAGTGCTCTTCGGGATACATCTCCCAGTCCAGATCGTGGACGAGGCCGATGATGCCCCACTTCTCTTCGTCTTCGTCAAACTTGCGTGCGAAGTATCTCATGACCGCCTCTACGCTCATGCCATGTCGAACGAGGCTCTCGTTCTTGGTGTAGGTGCGTAGCAGCGTAAGCGCCTGTTCTCGAGTTGGTTTCATCGCCTCTTATTCTACTGCCGGTATGGAAAAAGTGTCAGCACCCGCCGATAGAGAAGTATGCGACGAACTATTCGCGGCATGTCGATACTCGTGGCGATCGTGTGTGGATCGCTTCTCGGATGTGAGACACTCTCAATCACCGCACAGATGCCTGCAGAGCCCGACGTCGAGCCTGCACGCCCACCGGGCAGTGAGCGTGCGACTCCCGCCGAGGAGTCCGATGGTCACGAGCTCCGTGGATACGCAAGCTGGTACGGTGGGAAGTTCCAAGGACGCCTTACGGCAAACGGCGAGCGCTTTGACACCAACCTGCTTACAGCCGCGCACAAGACCTTGCCGTTTGACACAATTGTAGAGGTTACGCATCTCGATAACGGAAGAACGGTGCAGGTGCGCATTAACGATCGTGGACCGTTCGTCGAAGGGCGTGTCATCGACCTTTCGCGAGCGGCAGCCGAGGCAATCGACATGACGGCTCAGGGAATCGCAATGGTGGAAGTTCGGATCATCGGGCGAATCGAGCCGCAGTTCACGATCCAAATAGGGAGTTACGCGGAGCGTCAAAACGCGCGCGCGGTGCGAGACTCGCTTCTCGAATCCGGCATTGACGCGGAGATCGAACAGAGTCGACAGGTGCATCGTGTGATTATGAAGGATATTCTCGAATCTGAACTCGAGCGCGAAAAGGCACGGTTAGCCGAACTCGGACACGAGTCGGTGCTCGTGCGTCAGCAGCGCTCGCAGAACTAGATAACGACGCCCGCCTGACGGAGCAATAGCAGGAGTTCGTCATCCTCTACGCTGCCCTGTCGTACGAGCTCGGTCGCGATCTCTCGAAGCGTGAGTAACTCGTCGTTGTAGCTAATGGTCACATCGAGACTCGCCCCCGAGGCGAGCAGGATCTTCACAAGCTCTTCTTGCGTCTCACCGGTAAACAGGGCCCACCGAACGGCTACCGCGAGCGGTGTGAGTTCCTCTCCCTCGAGTACGATGGTGCCGTCTACATCCGCACCGGAGTCAATCAGCAACTGGACGAGACTCGAGACATCGAATCCGGCGACGCCGGCTAGCACGGCCGCGTGCAGCAGTCGAAACGTAGAACCTTCTACCACGAAAGGAGCCTCGAGATCCGCCCCGGCCGCAACAATCGTTCGGACAATATCGCGATCGTACGAGAGGTCGGGGGTCTGTCCGACGAGGACTGGAACGATGCCGGTCGCATGCACGAGTGCCGGTGTCCCGCGGTCGGTTCTCACATCTACCGAACCTCCCTCTTGGACGTAGGTCCGAACGGCGCCAATATCATCGGCGGCGATCGCTTGAAGGAAGCTTTCCGCGCTGATTGATGGGGGGAGTCGCTCGAGCGAGACGGTGAGCACTTCGCTGCGGGCCCGATCGATCTCGATACGGCGCTCGCGATACCCAGGTCGCGCGACCCGAATACTCAGACGTTGATTCCCTCGCAGGACCGCTCGATAGACGCTCTGTCCGACATACGCACCATCGACAAAAATCTCTGCGTTCTGTGGAAGGGTTCGCAACGTAAACTTGACAAGACGCGCGGCGTCCTCGGTCTCCAGCAGCGATATGTTTTGCGGATCTTTAGGGACAGGGAGAAGATTGAGCGAGGCGAGTGTTTCCAGCTTGGCTTCGATTTGCTCGCGCGGAGGCGACGCGGCTACCGCAATTCCTGGGAGCACCTCCTGCGTTTCCCGGACGGCCGTACGAAGCTGCTCAATGAGACTGCCGTCATCGGTCGCCGTACTATAGGTGCGCAGCTGCTCTTCGAGCTCTTGGCTCAAGCGTTGGGCTTGTTCGAGCATTGCTACGTCAAGCCGTGCCGGTTGTCCGACTCCGAAGCTCGGCGCGGAAAGCTGAAGCTCGGAGAGCAGCTCCTCGAGTTCTTGATCGCCGGCAATCACGGAACGCAGCACTGGAATGTCGAGTGCACGAGGAAGAACGGCTACCTGTCCGTCGGTCACGTCGAGTCGTTCCGTGCGCGATGCTTCGACGTGAAACTCGGTACCTCGGACAACGTAGATTGCGTTTGGGGTTCGAATCCGAAATGAATCCAATATGCCGAGCTCGTGCACCTTCGACGCGACAGACCCCGAGATCAAGTCGATGTCCATTACTGGGACTGCAGCAGGGCCGGCCTGGGTTCGCACGATAAACTCCGCCGGACCGTGAACCCGACTGAGAGCGGCGCTTCCGAACTGAATATCTACGTGTGATTCGGTGCCAATGGTAACTCGCTGTCCATTCTGGATAGGCGCGCCAGGCTCGACCTCTATCAAATCAGAGTTTTCGAAGCGCTGCGCCGAACCTGCCACGCCGACGAAGTAGGCTGCGCGTGCGGTAGCCGCCGGAACGGCGGGCGAAGTCGAGGTAGTTTGCAATTCTGTGGGTTGTTCTTCTGTACACCCTGCTAAGACGAGTATTCCCGCCGCAGCACATGCAAGAAGGGCTCTTCCATTCATACCGAAAACCCCGCCGTTCGACTCCTTGAGTGTATCGCCGTCAGAATCAAAAGCCAATACACGCGCATTACATTCGAAGTCCTCAGGCGGTCAGCCGACTGATCACCCATTGGCTGACAGGACCGCGCAAATCGACTATAGTCTCGTGGAAAAAGGAGAGAAGATGGCCGAGCATAGCGCGAAAGAGCACGTCGTTAACGGGCTCAAGGGAAGCCTTATCGGGGCGGCGAACACCATACCAGGTGTGAGTGGCGGAACGATTGCGGTCGTTACGCGAATCTACGATCGACTGATCGAGAGCGTCGGCGGATTCTTCAAGACCGGGTGGAAGCGGAATCTCGCTTTCTTGTTGCCGGTTATTGCAGGCGTAGTCGTCGGTATCGTTCTGTTCGCACAGGTCGTAGATTTTTTCCTGGTGCGATTTCCTGCCCAAACCGCCTTATTCTTTATGGGGCTGATCCTTGGAAGCATTCCTGCACTGTTCAAGATTACGGTGCAAGAACGGTTTAAGCCCGCCTACGTTGTTCCATTCTTGCTCTCGCTCGGTGTGCTCGTTGCCATGGCGGTCGCCGGCCGTCCTCCTGCGACCGAACCGATAACCGTCCTCACGCTTCAAAGCTCAATACTCATCTTTCTCACCGGCGTTATCAGTTCGGCGACCATGATTATCCCGGGGATCTCGGGAAGCTTTGTAATGCTGCTCATTGGCATGTACTCGACGTTTATCCGGTCAGTTACCGACCTCAACATCCCGATTCTCCTGGTGCTTGTGCCGGGATTCGTCGTCGGGATTGTGCTGGTCAGTAAACTCATCAACATGCTCTTGCATCGCTTCCATGCCGTTACCTACTGGGCCATTATGGGTCTGGTCCTGGGTTCTGTCGTTGCGATCTGGCCACGCGGCGCCAACGGCGCTTGGATGCTGCCGGCATCTCTGCTCGCGGTTCTCGTGAGCATTGGAGCGTTGGCTGCTGGTTTTCTCTTGGCCTACCTTCTCGGGACCGACCGGAAGGAAAAGCTCGCTGCCGGACCGTCGGAGACTACGAAATGAGACGATTTCTGCTGATTCTCGCTATTGTGGTAGCCGCACTCGCACTCGTCGTGCTGGTGCTCGGGGCGATCTTGCCAAAGGCGGGAGAACACCCGGCTATCACCAATCATTCCTGGCGGGTTATCGCACATCAAGGGGGCAACCATCTGTGGCCCGACAACACGATGCTCGCCTTTCGCAACGCCGCCGCGTCGGGGGTGGATGCACTCGAGATGGACGTACATGCAACACGAGACGGTGTGCCGGTGGTGATCCACGACAGCACCGTCGACCGAACGACCGATGGGTCCGGGACGGTCTGGGAAATGACACTCGAAGAGATTCAATCGCTCGACGCGGCGTACCGCTGGCCCCATCACCTCGATACCAACGAATATCCGTATCGAGGCACTGGGATTACCATCCCGACACTCGAAGAGGTTCTGCGCGCATTCCCCGACGTCCCAATGGCGATCGAGATCAAGCAGGCCGAGCCATCGATTGTGGTCACGGTCGGAGAGATGCTTCAGCGCTACGACCGAGAGCAAAACACAATCGTCGCGAGTTTCTCGCCCGCAGTTATGCGCGAGTTCCGCGAGTCCTTCCCAGGTTTCGCAACTTCCGGGGTCGAGCCGGAGATACGCACCTTCTTTGTGCTCAAAACTGCGTTTCTCGGTTGGGTCTACCCGCCCCCGATGGAGGCGTTTCAGGTTCCCGAGCGAAGCGGCGGGTTGCATGTGATCACTCGCCGCTTTGTCTCGTCGGCGCATCGCCGAAATATCAACGTGCAGGCGTGGACGATAAACGACCGCGAGAGCATGCACCGCATACTCGACACGGGAGTCGATGGCATCATCACCGACGAGCCGCTAATGCTGATGGAAGTGCTCGCAGAGCGCGACGAGCGATAGCGGGCTACAGGTCGAAGGCCACGAACGAAGCTTGCTCGTTGCGACCGCCGTCAACTGCGAGGGTTACGTCGGTTGACGCCACCGGCTTGATTGCAGGGCGTACAAAGACGGCCGGTGCCGCTCCGCCGGGTTGAGAAACTCGGGTCAACTTTGCGTTCGAGAAGAGGTGAGCCACGGCATCCTGCCCGAAGGTCGATGGGCCGGCAAGGCACACGAACCGCGTTCGCACCGGCTCGTCCTCTACCTTCGGGCCCCGGCGAATGGGGCCCCGACGGCGAGGCCGTTCCGCCTCGCGTTTCGCGAGTATCTCCTCAGTTGCGTCTACCAACTCAAGTGCACTTTTTAGCGAAGAATGAGGGTCCTGGCCTGAGGTGACCACGGAGTAGGCGTCGATGGCCGATCGTGGCGCGACTGCGAGGCGGCCGGCAGCAACCGCTGCCGTTTGGTCGACTTCATCGCGACGGATCTCGGCAAGCAGCGAGAGCTGGGTGAGCAGCGCACTTCGCGACGATGGTGCATCGGCACTGCCTGGGTGGGACAAGAGCGTCTCGTAGCGAAGCCCAATATTGGAGAGCTCGCTTGCAATAGTCTCCGCGTGGGAAGAGGCGGTGGGTGTGGCCGCCTGCGCGCTGGGCAAGGATCGATCTTTACCCGTGAGAAGAATGCACGTCACATTCTCGCGAGCGGCAAACTCAGCGATGTCGTGAAGCAGTTCACGTGAATCAACAGCCTGCTGCGTAGAAAGCTCAACTGCAAGTACCGAAAAGCGCATACATCAGAGAGTATCGTGCGGCGGGGATCACGTCATCCTTCTCGCATTACAAATTGACTAACTCGTGGGAACAATCGCGGTCAATGCCTCGAATGCTCGCGAGATCTTCTCCGGCGATGCCCAACCCGAGTCGTGGAAATGAACCTTCCCGTCTTCGTCGATGACGTATGCGTATGCCGTGTCGAGGTCATCAATCGATAGTGCGTCTTGCACTCGCTGGGTGTTGCCGTAGTAGGTCGCCACATGATCGTGGCGGTGAGGAGGGATGCCGGAGCGCATGCCGCTATCAATAAACCCGGAAACCATCCGCCATCCTCCGGAAAGAACAGGCACCTCGTAGAAGTTTGCCTTCCCGGCATCCTGCAGGCGCCGCGAAATCGGGTTCATCCATGAATCAACCGGCGGCTGTGCATGCCGCCGAAAGGCAAGAAGCACCAGTGCTCCCGACTCCCCTATCGAGTCGGGAAACACGAGGTGCTTCCCCGAAAGCGTCACCGCCACTATTCTCGGAAATCTGAGCTCCCCTTCCATCGGTCGGAAAGATAACTCCAATTGTAAGAAAAGGGCTACTCTTTTCGTCGCGCTCCGGTCCGGCTCACGGCTTTGGTTCCGGCTCGCCAAAGCTGATCATCTGACCGCTCATCGAGAGTTGCTGGGCAGCAATCCAATCGGCGGATCGACTCACGTGGGAGATTCGAACCTCATCGACGATCCCGTCAAACACGTTCCCGTCATCCCCATCGGTGCCGATGCGCAGGTAGCTTACCGGCCCCCCAGGCTCTGTTCCGAGCCCGGTACGGGTACTGACGACTGATCCGTCTGCAAAGCCGCTCGCCACGCCCGTAGATCCGTCAAAGGTGCCGGCAAGGTAGTACCAAGTTGCACCCTCGAGCGTCGGAGTAGAGACCGGCGTCCAGCCATATGTGGCGTCGCGGTAGTGGAAGCTTGCGAGGTACGAGGCGTTGTTGTGGTCCCATCCAATGTTGTAAAACGCCTGTGCCATGAGCGGTCCACTCGGTGAGGTCAGCTTTGGTGCTTCGTCGCCGCGCGCATAGGCCTCAACTGTGAACGCGCTTGGAGCGGTGGCCGTTATGCTCGCCAGATCGGATGCGGATAGCTCAACGTAGCTCTCGCCGCTCGCGTCTCCGACTCGAATACCGTTTCCCAAGAAACCGGTCTCGATGCCCACATTGCCTTTGAGGACTCCATGTCGCCCGTGGGGCGAACTATCAACCACGACGCCCGTATCGAGCGAGTCAAAATGATAGACCAGTTCGTACTCAGCCCATACAGCGGCAGCATCGTTAGATGTGGCAGGAACTCCGCTACCCCAGTACATCCAGATGTAGTCCTGAGGAGATGCGCCGGTGATCTCGGGAACTAGGACCCAGACGAGCGACGTTCCTGAATCATCCCAGCGTTCAATCTCGTACGAGAGCTCCGTCTGCGTGCCTTCGTCGAAAAACCGCAAATCACTGCCGTCAGTGGCGGCATAATCGATTACGGACGCATCGAGTTCTACAAGCAACTGAAAGTTGCGCAGGTCGCTCTCCTGGCCGCTGTTATCGATTACAAGACGGCGTCGCATTGTCGAGTTCGGTTCTACCCAATCGTCTTCGGGTAACGGCGGGAGTGCGGGGGTCGCGTCAATCTGCAGGGAGGCTCCAACTGCGCCACTTTTCGCAACGGGGTAAAGCGTGAAGGTGTAGGTCGTGCCGTTCGATAGAGGTGTAATGTCGAGTTGCTGTTGACCCGCGGCAACTTCAAACGACTGCCCGCCCGGAGAAACCGCGACATGGACATGAGCGAGGATGTCGCTACTCGGGTCGTCCCACGAGAGCGTGACGCGTCGATGATCGGTGGTTGCACGAACGTTTACGACCGCATGGTCCCAGATTCCAGAGGGAGCCCCGTCTACTCCGGCGAGTGAGTCCATTACGTCAAATGCTCCGTACTGGGAACATCCGGCAGCAACAATGACAAGGGCGATGGTCAAAATAAACGCTGACTTTTTGAGGTACGATTTTAGCATTGATATCTCCTCGTTTTGTTTACGGCGAGTCGGTGATTCGGTACCTCGCTCGAAGTTCAAGTTGAACAGTTCCTCGGATCAGATCATCAAAAAAGATATTGTAGGAAGCCGCCGGACCAACGCTCAGCGAGTCGGTGATCGAGACAAGCGCACTCCCCCCGATTGCAAGCACGGGTCGGTATGCTCCAACCACAGCATCGTCAAAAGTGCTCTGCCAGAGGTAGTGCCGGTAGCTCGCCGACGCGCCGACTGTGAGCGAAAGTGCATCAGTGAGTGAAAGCGGCGTCTCAACTCGTAGCGCCAGCCCCGGCAGAAGGATCCAGGCGGTATCAAAACCGGCGATGTTTGGCTGATAGTGAAATAGCAGGAACTCGGGTTCGAGAGAGAACCAAGCTACGCGTGTCGGCTTGAACCCGACGGCAACACGCCCGCCAATTCCGAGACCGTAAACCTCTGCATTCACAGCGGGGGGCAACTGTACCGCTGCCCCCGCGGAAAAGGAAAAGGCAGGTAGATACGCGGCCGCAACAAGAACGAGAAGGAGTGTCGTTACTAATGGTCGCGGTCGTATCATGCAGGACAGGTTGCAACTACTATACCAACTGCGGGCTTCGTCGACAAATTTTGATTCTCCTGAGCTATTTGCCGCGGTTCGGTGGGTAGCCAACGATGTGATGACGAAAAAAGGGCCACCTCCTCATGCAATTTGCATAAGGCCGGCGGCCCCAAAATGCAGGTTGCATCGCCACCGGTTTCTAAATCTGGTTGGCCTCCGCGGGGTCAACGTGCTTCTCTACCCAGTCGGCGTTCTTTTTGTACACGAGTGGCTTCTCTGCCGGCAGCTTGCCGCGCATTACGGGTATCCACGCCTTGTGTGCCTCCATGAGCTCTCGCGTCATCGAGCGAATCTCGTCGAGGGTGCAACTCATCGAGGTCAGCGGATCGTGAGCCATGGCGTAGAAAACAATCTCGGGATCCTGCTTCTGAACCGCCTCTACGGCCAGTCGCTGTACCTCGACCTGCTTGGTGTTGATCGCTGCAAGCTGGCTCGGGAGCTTCCCTACATTGGTCGGCTGAATCCCGTTCTTGTCCACGAGGCACGGTACCTCGACAACGCAGTCGTGGGGCAGATTGTCGATCACGCCGTGATTCTTGACGTTTCCGTAGATCACCGTCGGTTCTCCAGTCTCGATAGCGTTGAGTATCATCGAACCGTACTCGTGGCTGCGCGCTAGAGAGATTGGTTTTTCCCAACTCGCCATCTTTTTCATCTGCTCACGCCAGTCGGGCCGGTTGTAGAGCTTCTTTATAAAGCCGTGTGCACCGTTCCAGTCGTTCGACGAGTTGTCGCAGTACTTTGCAATCGTCTCTGCATTTTTTCGAAACCAGGGATTGTACTCGCTTCCATGACCGCTCGACTCGGTAACGGGATACCCGAAGTGCTTTAGATACTCCATGCGAGTCGAATCACCCTTCCAGATCTCCGGCTTGAGCGCGAGCTCGCGGATCGCCGGCAGCATATCCTTGCCGTTGTGTTCGAAAGAGAGATAGAAAGCTTGGTGATTGATTCCGGCGCATACGTAATTGACCTCTTCGAGAGGCACCCCAAGACGTCCCGACCATTCGCCCGCGCCGCCCTGAACACTGTGGCACAGACCAACGAGGCGCAGCTCAGGCTCCGCCTCCTGCATGCCCCAAATGAGCATTGACATCGGGTTGGTGTAGTTCAGCACGTACGCCTTCGGGCAAATCTTCATGATGTCGTGCGCCATCTCCTGCATTGCAGGCAACGTGCGGATGCAGCGCATGATGCCGCCGGGGGTCAGCGTGTCGCCGATACACTGATCGACGCCGTACTTCATCGGAATATCTATCTCCGCCTCGATTGCCTCGTAGCCCCCCACGAGAATGCTGATGATTACGTAATCTGCGTCCTCAAGGGCTTCGGTGCGATCCGAGTGGGCCGAGACGGTCGCCTCGGTGTAGCCGCCCTCACTGAAGATGCGTTCGACGATTTGTTTCGCGTAGCTTAATCGCTCGTTATCTACGTCGACAAGGGCAAAATGGGCGTTGGCAAACGCGTTGTAGGTGAGAATGTCTGCAGTTAGGCGGCTCGAGAAGACAAGGCTTCCCGCACCAATGATTACTACCTTCGGCATGATGTCCTCCAAATGTGATTTGGAGAGAATCTATCACGGCCGACTATTCTGATATAGGGCTTTATGTTGCGCAGAGGCCCTCTTGAGCCCGTATTTGCCCCGTTTTGTTGCGCCTATGGAAGCAGTCCTGTCGATAACCACGGCCAGTAGGTTACCAAAAGAACAATCGCGAACTGAATCAAAAAAAACGGGACAACCGCCCGGTAGACTCGGGTCAGCGGCAGCTCGAACCGATACGCCGCCAGGAATAGGTTGATGCCGACCGGTGGAGTAATAAACCCGATTCCCATGTTTGCGACAAAGATCACGCCAAGATGAATAGGGTCGATACCAAAGAGCGCCGCGGTTGGAATCAACAGCGGGGCAACGACTTGGATTGCTCCGAAAATGTCCATAAACATCCCGGCTACGAGCAGCACGAGGTTCACCAAGAGCAAGAACACGAGTCGCGACTGAATATTGGCCTCTACCCATGAGGCGAGCAGCATCGGAATTTGCGCATCTACGATGTAGTAGTAGAGCGCCCGAGCTAACGCCAAGATAAGCAGTACACCACCGATCATCGTAAGCGCCCGCAGAAGCACCTTCCCGACGCTTCTGATCGAAAGCTCGCGCTTGATAACGACCTCAACAAAAAGGATATAGATAAGGGCATACGCGGCGGTCTCGGTGAGTGTGGCGATCCCTCCAAAGTAGAGCGCCACGATAAGGCCCGGAAGAAGTATCTCAAAGATCGACTCGCGGAACGCCTGCCAGGCTTCCCCGAGCCGAAACGGAACCGACGGGATGGAACGACGGCGAGCAAAGACTACCCCTGCAATTGATACCGCGACGACCATCGCCAGACCGGGCAAGAGCCCACCGAGAAAGAGATCTCGAATGCTGACTCCGGCAACCGAACCGTAGACAATAAGCGCAAGGCTCGGAGGGAATAGCAACCCGAGACTCCCGCCTGCCGTGAGCAGGCCGACGGAAAACCGTTCGTCTCGACTGCGATCCCTTACCAGCACAAGAATGAGTAGCCCACCGAGGGCCACAATCGTCACACCGGAAGCTCCGGTGAATGTCGTGAAAAACGCACTCGCTATCACCGCTGCGATAAAGAGCCCGCCCGGCAACCAACCAAAGAGCGCACGAAACAGGCGCACGAGCCGCTGTCCGGCCCTGCTCTCGCTGAGCAAAAAACCGACAACCGTGAATAGCGGAATGGCGGCCCACACGGTCGAGCCGGTCAGTCCTTCGTAACTCTCATTCGCGACGATCTCGATGTTACCGCCAAATCGCGCAAAGAGTAGCAGCGCGACGCCCCCGAGAACCGCGAACAACGGCATCCCAAAGAAGGTCGCACCCAAGACAAGCACGATGAGCAGAGGCGAAAGCCACGGCATTACGCCAAGCCACACGCCAAAGGCTGAGTCGAGCAAGGGCAATTCCGCCGGCGTGAGGTAGAGCGCGACGTTATAGATCGAACCGATCGAGACGAGCGTACCGAGCAAAGCTCCGGGCAGCCATGCGAGAAAACTCGATCGAGCGGCAAAACGAACGGCAAGCACGAGGAAAGCAATTGGGAGGATTGAGACGATAACTCGAAGTGGGATGAAGCCTACCCGTGCCCCAGGCACAAAGCTGATAATCACAAACGAGAGCGAAGCCCAAGCAAACGCCGTTACGACGGTTACCGTCACAAAGACAACGATGACGTGTGCCGTTTGGCGCGCCCGTTCCGGCAGCAGGTCGACTCCAACCCGCACGGCCAGATGCTCGTTTTCACGTGCAGTTACCATGCCGCCGAAAAACGCAATGAGCAGCACGAGATGGACCAGGTAGCTGTTATATCCTGGTACACCGCCGGCAAAGAAGAGCCGTACAAGTGACTCGAGCAGCGGCATGAGCGCGAGAAGCAACACCGCAAGGATCGCGAGGATGCTCTCTACGCGCCAGGCGAAACCACGGACTCCGTCAGGCGATTGGGTATTGTTACGGCGCACCTGTGACGTCGTCGATTGCGTCGGATCGCTCATCAGCGCTGCCTGTACTCCTCGACAAGATCCTCGACGCGCTGAGTTGTCTCGGGGCCAAATATGCGAAGAATACTCTCCCAGTTCTCATCCATTTCCTCACGCCACGCAGCTTCTATCTCAGGAGAACCCGGAACGACATTGAGACCAAAACGAACCATGGTCCGCACCGCCTCCTCTTCAAGACGTGCAATCTCACGTTCGATTTGAGCACCGCTTCGCTCGGCCGCGAGAATGAGGTCTTCCTGCATGGCACGAGGAACTCTACGCCATGCGTTCTCTGAGATCACGATCGCTCCAAGCAGCGGTGCGATCTCCATGTCGAGCATATTGGGAGCAAGACCGAACCACTGGAACCCGGCTGCACCAAGCGGCGTGGTAAACAGTGCGTCCACCAGACCACTGTTCAGCGCAGTCAAGACTTCCGACCCGGGAAGAGGGATAGGACGAAAGCCCATAGCCTTGAACGCCTGCTCCATTTGCTCGTCGGAAGCGTCTACGAGCAGTCGCTGCGCACGTAGATCGTCGGGAAATGCAATCGGCTCCTTGCCAAAGAATCGTACCCAACCGGCTCGCGACCACGCAAGTACGACCAGACGCTGTTCAGCGAGTCGCGCCTCGAGATCGGGGCGAATCGCCTCCATGATTACTCCTCTGCTTCTTCCTCCTCAAAAGGAAGGTCAAGAAGAAAAAAGTCTTCGAGATTCTCAAGATACCACGTAGCCTTTTCCTGGGTGATCACATTTACCAGTCGAGCCGGCGGGTACGCATCTACATCAACTTCGAGTGCCTGTTCCATGAGCTCTACAAAAAGGTCGAGCTCTTGGTCGGGAATCGCGATAGATTCGCCGTAGCTCACATAGGGACCGGCAAGTCTTCCGTCCGCGACTTCGAGTGCTCGCTCGTAATGAAACAACGCCTTCTCGCGGTCTCCACCAAGCGAGGCGGGAAGCGCGGCGTAGTACTGCAATAGAAAGCTGTGAATTGCTCCATCGTTGAAATCTGGGTCAAGCTCGAGCGCGCGTATCATGAGCCGCTCGGCTTTCCGAACAGAAAACGCGAGTTCGAGGTCAAAGGCGTCAAGGGCGAAGGATGCCACCCAAGCGGCTCCGGTCCAGTAGAGATAGGCAACATCGTCCTCATTCGTCTGCTCGAGGAGGACGTCGAGCTCGTCATTCTCTTGAGCCGCAAGCGCGGCTGTAAAGCCCGGGTGACGAACCTCGAGCCCACGAATGAGATACTCACGCCCTCGAAGGTAGAGCGCCTTCGCTCGCGTCTGCATGCGTTGCTTCTGTTCGAACTCTTCAAACGGAAGCATCGACGCGGGCGTTGCGACAAACGCATTCGCATACGAGACAAAGCCACTGCCGGTTGCAAGCAGCAATCCCTCATGTTCGGGCGACTCTTCGAGAACGAGTTCGTAGAGCTTGAGCGCGAAGGGAAGCGCTTCACCAACCAACTCGGGGTCAGGATCGGAAGCGAAGACCGAGGCCCCGCCTCCATCTTCCCCGGCCAATGTATCTGCGAGAACGTTTACGGCGAGCCGGTTGATCGAGCAGGAGGCAAGCAGCGCAACGCTTGCCAAAATCGCCAAAATCTGAACAGTGCTCTTTTTCATAGATTGCAAGGCGAGTCTACGAGTACTTTTGTCATATGTCAACGTTACGACTCGGTTGCTGTAGCTGGAAGTTTCCCAGTTGGCACGGACTCGTCTATTCGAAGGCTCACGATATCAACTACCTGGCCGAGTACCAGAATCGCTTCCCAACCGTAGAGATCGACCAGTGGTTCTGGTCGCTCTTTGATACCGACACGATCGGCCTGCCTCGTCGAGAAACCGTCGCGGAGTATCTGGACAGCGTCGGGAAAGAGTTCCGATTCACGATCAAAGCGCCTAACGCGATTACCCTCACGCATTTCTACAAACGGGGAAGCCGGCGCGGCAGCGGGCCCAACCCCTACTTTCTGTCCGCCGCGCTCTTTCACGACTTTCTCGAGAAGATCGCCCCGTTGCAGAGCCAAACCGGTTCGGTCATGCTGCAGTTTGAGTACCTCAACAAGCAAAAGGTGCGCGGACTCGACGAATTTCTGGAAAAGGTCGATCCCTTTCTCGAGGAGGTATCGCAGTTTGGCTGGCCGCTCGCTCTCGAAATCAGAAACCCGCAGTTTCTCTCCTCCGGTTATTTTGAGATGCTCAAGTCCCGTGGCATTGCACCGGTGTACTGTCACGGCTACTACATGCCCAAGGCGTTTGAGGTCTTTGGTCGTGATCACAATGGTGTTTGGACCGGCGTAGACCACGCAGTAATCCGCTTACTCGGACCCGACCGGCAGGGTATCGAG
>JBMCTC010000036.1:0-17342 GCA_048624115.1 Spirochaetota bacterium | reverse complement strand
CTGATCGTGATCGCGTGCGCGGGCTACGCCACTCGCAGTCAAACGGTACCCATCTTTGCTCTTCGAGAGCTCGTCCCGTTCGCAGAGTTGTCGTACCCCCTGTTTCGCAACGGGTCCGAGAACGCCGGTGAGAAACTCCTCGCTCACCGGAGCTTGGGCGTCGCCATGGCTCACCCCGTACCGGTAGGCGGTCTTTCGCACGTTCGCCCCTGCGTAGCGCACCCGATCGCGCCGACGCTGTAGGGCGCGCCAGATGACACCTCGCCCCGGAGCGAAGAGCAACGAGAGCGCCACAAACAGAGACACGGTAATGATTATCATTGGTCCGGTCGGCAGATCGGTGTCGAGCGCGCTTGTGATCGCGCCGATGCCGCCTGAGGTAGCGCCAATGATGGCGGCCAAGAGAACCATCTGCTCGAGACGGTTGGTCCACTGTCGTGCAGCAATTCCCGGTGCAATAAGCAGACCTACCATAAGAACAACGCCTGCCAGCTGCAGCCCCATGACCACGGCGACGACATTGAGGCCCAGCAAGAGCGCGGTCACAAGCCCAACCGCATACCCGTTCGCCTTCGCGAACTCCGGGTCGAACGTAATGAGCTTGAACTCCTTCCAGTTCGCGAACAGCAACGCAAGCATTGCCGTCCCGACGATCGCAAGGAGCTGGACGTCGTCCGCAACCATCGAAGCTGCCTGCCCGAAAATGAACGTGTCGAGCCCGGCTTGGCTCGCATCGGGACGTCTCTGGATAAATGCGAGGATGCCGATCCCGAGCGCGAACCAACCTGCAAGGACGATTCCCATTGCCCCATCTTGCTTTATACGAGTCATTCGTGTCACAAGCGAGAGAAACCCAACGCCGAGAAGGCTGGCAATTGCCGCACCAATGAGGAGCGGGCCGAGTTCACGTCCGGCGATCAAAAAGGCGATGCCGACTCCGGGCAATGCCGCGTGGCTTAGTGCGTCGCCGATCAGACTCTGCTTTCGAAGGACGGCAAAGCTTCCAATCGCGCCACTCAGCGCACCCAAGAGAAAGCCGCCGGCGGCTACCGTGCGCACGGTGTAGGTAAACTGAACCCCCACGAGTGATGCTACGGGAATGCTCGCAAGCATGAGCCCCGCAGCCACGAGTATAACCACCCGAACTGCGCTTCTCGACAGCCCGCGACGCCTCGCATTGCCACCGCGCTCAATGTACGCCATCAGAAACCCCGCTCGCTACCTCGTGCGACTGCAGCGCGGTTACTTCACCGCCATAGGTGCGCTCGATCAACTCTTGGGTAAATGCTTCACTAACCGGTCCCACCGAAACGACAGACACGTTGAGCAGGGCGACCCAGTCAAAGTAGTCGGCAACCGTCTGGAGGTCGTGATGCACGACGATTACTGTTTTGCCGCGCGATCGGAGCTCATGCAGAATCGCGATGATCGCCTTCTCGGTCAGCGCGTCCACCGCGGCGAACGGCTCATCCATGAAGTAGAGATCCGCATCTTGTACGAGCGCACGCGCGAGGAAGGTCCGTTGTTGCTGACCACCGGAGAGCTGACTAATTTGCCGCGAGGCAAGCTCCTCGAGCCCCACCTGCGAGAGCGCCCCCATCGCGATCTCTCGTTCTCGCTTTCCGAGCCTCCGCATCCACCCGACCCGCCCGTAGAGCCCCATCATGACCACGTCAAGTACCGTGGTAGGGAAATCCCAGTCAACGCTACCCCGCTGCGGCACGTAGCCGACGCGATCCCGCACGCGCTCGTACGGAAGACCAAAGAACTCAACCGACCCGGCTGCTCTTGGCAGCAGGTTTATCGAGGCTTTGATGAGCGTGCTCTTTCCGGCGCCGTTTGGTCCGACAATGCCCACGAGCAAGCCCGGAGGGATCTCGAGATCGACATCCCAGAGTGCGGGCTTGCTGTTATAGGCAACGGTCAGATCTTCAACGCGAAACGCGGCGTCACTGAACTTCCGGTCGTGATTCATCGTTCCTCATCCCGGGCAATCTCGGCCGGAGGGGTAATGCCAAGCCCTGCGGGCCAAGCTGGAATCTCGACGGTGGCGCCCGCCGCCTCATAGGATTGCAGAATCGTAAAGACGTTCTCGGCGATCATGCCGATGTAGGTACCGCCGAAGCTCCCGGGCTCACCCATTGCATCGGAGTAGAGTCCACGTACGCCGAGCCGCGCATCTCCGCCGGCCGCCTCGATCGCCTCGATCACGGCCTCGATTGTGTCGGGCGGAATGCTCGACTCGACAAAGAGCACTGGTATCTCGTTCTCTATTACAAAGTCAACGGTCTGCTGGATGTCGCCGACACCCGCCTCGTCTTCGGTACTAATGCCCTGGATTGCGGCTACCCGCCAGCCAAATGCCGCCCCAAAGTACTGGAACGCGTCGTGCGAGGTAACGAGGTAGCGCTGCCCCTCAGGGACGCTACGCATCCCGGCGTTCGCCCACTGGTAGAGCGTGTCGAGGCGCGACACGTACTCGGAAGCATTGGCCTGGTAGAGCGAGGATTGGTCCGGGTCGAGCTCAACCAGGAGCTCTGCCAGGTCGGTCGCGGCCAAAATCCAGTTGCGAGGATCAAACCAGAAGTGTGGGTCATCTCCCCCATCACTCTCGCCGGCCTCATCAAAAGCGCTCACCACGAAACCTGCATCTACGACCGGCTCTGCAAGCGCGTAGATGACCGTGCCCTGCTCTCCAAGCGCCTCAAATACCGTGTCAAGCTGGCCCTCGAGGTGAAGCCCACTGTAAACGATAAGGTCTGCTGCGCTCATCGCCTGGACGTCTCCCTCGGTAGGCTGGTAGAGGTGAGGGTCAACGCCTGCGCCCATCAAGGCCACAATCTCTACCGAGTTCGCCCCGTCGGTGAGAATTCGCGCGAGATCGCTCGCTTGAGTCGTTGTTGCGACAATCCGAAGGATTTGATCATCTTCGGAGGGCTCCGCTTGCCCACCGGCAAAGGCGGTAGCTGGGAGCATGACCGCAAGAAACACAGCAAATCCTATTCGAGACATCTGTGTACCAAATTTGAACATATTTATCCTCTTCTTTGAGTTTTCAAAGTCTATCAGAATCTAACCACAGGAAGATCGTGTCGTCAATGGCTTTTTGTATCTTGTCTATCGACTTGCACATTTGTTTTGATCGCTCAAACTCCTTAGCTTGACTGCACGCATCGCACCAGGTACTATGTGAGGACGTGACGAGTACGACGGAGAACTACCTTAAGGCCATCATCACAACGGCGGAGGGACGCGAATCGGATCTCGTCGGTCTTGGCGAACTCGCGGCAGCCTTGAATCTGACGCCGGGAACCATTACCACCATGGTTCGTGGTCTTCGAGACACCGGCCTCGTTGAGTATCTTCCACGACGCGGTGTTCGCCTCACTACGAAGGGGAAACAAGAGGCGCTCTCGGTGCTGCGGCGTCACAGGCTCATCGAGCTGTTCCTGGTCAGAGTTCTCGGGCTCGACTGGTCCGAAGTTCACGAGGAAGCCGAGGAGCTCGAGCACGCGATAAGCGAGCGACTTCTCGGGCGCATCGATGAGGTGCTCGGCTACCCCACCGAAGACCCTCACGGAGATCCAATACCGAAGCCTGGCGCCGATCTTCCCGAGCTTGCCGGCACAAAGCTCTCGGAGGTCGAGGCGCCGGCGAACCTGGTGATCACGCGGGTTGAGCACGAGGAGCCGGCGTTCCTCGATTACCTCAAAGAAACAGGACTAACCCCAGGCACCGAGATTCGACTCACCGAACGCAACGAGGCTGCGGGTACGCTAACCCTCGAGCAGTCGGGTAACAAGAGCGCGATTAGCATTCGCGCAGCGGCGAAAATTCGGACGAAAGAGGCGTAACCGGCTTCGAGCCGGCAGCCTATCCGAGTGCGGCGAGCAGTAGGAGCACTCCAACCAGGATGATCGAGCCGCTCGCGACGAACTCGAGCACTGTCGCGACCGTCGCGCCGGTGCCGTGTGACAAGAGCTCCATGAGACGTTTGCGGCCCGCGATAATGGTGAGCGCGATTGCAGTCATCGCAAGGAATCCGCCTGTAGAGACACCGACCACCATCAACACCATAAACGGAAGAACGTCGTTGACCACGCCATAGACTAGCAGCACGGTGCTCACTGGACATGGAATGAGCCCAACGGTCACCGCGAGCACCCACGGGTTTCGCGCATCGTGAACCATGCTTTTGTTCGCCGCCTCCGGTTGATTGCTTCCGTCAGCCGCCTCACTGTCGTGATCGTCGCGATCGTGAGAATGCGGTTTGAGATGCGAGATCAAGTGCGCTACTCCAAACGCCACGATAAGCGAGTAGCTCACGACCTCGAGAATGATCGGCGCCTGCGTGCGGAACGCGGGCGCGACGGCGCGAAGCATCACATAGCCCAAGAGGACAAGCACAAAGGCAGCGACGCTGTCTACCGTATTCACCACCGCACTGTAGAGAATGCCTGCCGACGGCTTGCTCTTGCGCGAGGAGAAGTAGGAAAGCGCGAAGATCTTGCCGTGTCCGGGCCCGGCAATATGCACCATTCCGAATAGCACCGCGACGCCGAATGCGGCAAGGCCCGCGGGAAGATCGCCCTCCTCTCGAACGCGTCGACTCAAACCGGCAATAGATCGCTGCAGGGTATTCGACCACTCACGAACGAGGCGCGCGGCCGGACGATCAAAGAGGCCGCCCTGCACACCGGGAAATTCTTCAGTCTGCTCAGAATCCTCGCCTGAAGGGGGGCGAAAGAGCGGGTTTTGCGCGGTGAGGGCAACGGGAATGAGACCCGCGAGAAGAAGCACAAACCATAGATGACGCATCACAGCACGACAGCCCGAATTGCTACGATCGGTATCGTGCCCCAACCTCTCGTCTGAAGGGAGAGCTGTTGTTCCTGAATCTCGATCGTGCGGCCGGCCTTGAAGTAATTCTCGGACGCCGGCTCGGTCACAAAGTCGATGAAGTAACTCGCATCAAAGAAGGCAAGCACCATGTTGTTGAAGCGCGAGAATCGCATCTCGAGAGGAATGGTGAACTCGTAGACGAGCTTTCCGTCATCAACTGAGGCTCGGAAATCGGTGGCATCGGGGAGGTCGTAGGCCTGACCTCCGACGTTTGAAAGAATGAAATAATCGACCTCATCTAGGTTCTTGAAGGCTCCCTCGTAGATTGCCGTATGCTCGGCGCCGGTGATTAGCCCATCGTCGTTTTCATCAAACTGAGCGCGGAGGTCGGCGCTCTTGAAATCGTCGAAACGCCAACGGACATGAATCCGCTGCAAACCTCGATCGCCAAACTCGAACTCGAACGAACCGTCGATCCACATGTGCGGATGCCCAAACGCCGTGACGGCGAGAACACCAAAAAGCGTCAGGGCAATCGCAAATCTCCAATCCCTCATTACGGTGATCTTAATGATCTCGAGCGCCGCTGACAAGCGTTGAATGCTCTGGAAAATCACTGAAGGACGGTATTTCGCCCCGCCGAAACGAGTTGCCCAGCTACTGGCACAAGCCGTGCGATCCATCGCATAATCAACGCTGGTGTTGAGAAGTACCGTTCCCTGGAGACGAGTGCAACGTGGCAAAAAGACGCGATCACATCCTTGAATCCGCAGAACAGGAGTTTTTGAGCAAGGGGTACGATGGTACCTCGATAGATGCGATCGTCAAAGAAGCGGGTGGATCAAAGAGTACGGTCTACTCTCACTTCAGAGACAAAAGCGGCCTCTTTGCAGCCGCGCTCGAAGACATTCGAAGCGGTTTCGACTTCTCACTACAAGCAAGTCGGAAGGAACCAAGTGCAACCACCGCGGACCGGCTGACGCTCATGGGCGTCGAGCTCTTGTCCATTCTCTTTCACGAGCGGCTGGTCCACCTGGTTCGAACGGTGATCGCCGAGTCAAAACGGTTTCCAGAGGTCGCTCGCCAGTTCGTTCGCGACGGCATCGACCTCTCGAGGAGATCGATTGCGCAGGAGATTGAGGCGGCACGAGAACGGGCCGAAGTTACTGTAGATGATGCAGCGATAGCTGCCGAGAAGTTTGTGTCATTGCTCCTCGGAACGGTTCACCTCGAGCTTTTGCTCGGCACCCGCGGTGTGCCGGACGCGCGGGAGATAGCGCAAATTGCACGGGAAGCGACGAAGAGCTTCCTGAAGATTGCCTCAGGCCGGCACTTGTAAGCCTCTTTTGTGATTTGTTTCACATGAATCGTCCAATGGTAACGTAGCCCCTTGAAAGGCCTCTCTTTTATCTCTACACTGATGACATCGTAATCCAACCGGGTATTAGCGTCTCAGACACACCGCAGTACCTATGCCTTTAGACAAGAGAGGTCACTATGCCAAAGAACATGGTAACAATTGACGGCAATGAAGCCGCCAGTAACGTCGCCTACGCGTTTAGCGAAGTAGCGGCGATCTACCCCATTACCCCCTCGTCCACGATGGGCGAGATGGCCGATGCCTGGGCAGCGGCCGGAAAAAAGAACATTTTTGGGCAACCGTTGCAGGTAATCGAGATGCAGTCGGAGGCAGGCGCGGCAGGCGCGGTCCACGGCTCTCTCTCCGGCGGCGCGCTTACCACCACATTCACCGCCTCGCAGGGCTTGCTCCTTATGGTGCCGAACATGTTCAAGATCGCCGGCGAGATGCTGCCGACTGTTTTTCATGTATCGGCGCGCTCAATTGCCGCGCAGTCGCTCTCCATCTTTGGAGATCACTCAGACGTAATGGCAACCCGCCAGACCGGTTTTGGTCTCATTAGCTCGGCAAGCGTTCAAGAAGCGCAGGACATCGCAGCGATCGCACACCTCGCGGCGCTCGAGAGCAAGATTCCTTTTGTTCACTTCTTTGACGGGTTCCGTACGTCGAGTGAGGTGCAAAAGATCGAGCAAATCGACTACGACACGTTGGCAAGTATGCTCGACATGAAGTACGTCGAGGAGTTCCGGGCAGGCGCGATGAGTCCCGACGACCCAATCGTAAAAGTTGGCGCTCAGAACCCCGACGTCTACTTCCAGGGTCGCGAGACGGTAAACAAGTTCTACGAGGCGGCACCCGCCGTCGTCGAGAAGTGCATGAAGACTTTTGCCGAGAAGACCGGTCGTGAGTACAAGCTCTTTGAGTACGTCGGCGATCCGAAGGCAGAGAAGCTCATCATTGCTATGGGTTCGGGTGTGGAGACCATTGAAGAGACGGTTGGCTACCTGAATAAGCAGGGTGAGAAGGTTGGCGCGATCAAGGTGCGCCTCTACCGCCCCTGGTCGAGCGAGCACATCAAGGCTGTGATTCCTTCAAGCGTCAAGAAGATCGCCGTCCTCGACCGCACCAAAGAGCCGGGCGCCCCCGGCGAGCCGCTCTATCTCGACGTAAATGCGGCACTCCAGAACTCCGGACTCACCATCATCGGCGGTAGATTTGGCCTGTCGAGTAAAGAGTTCACGCCCGCGATGGTCAAGGCAGTCTACGACCATCTCGACGGGGCCTGCACCCACGACTTTACCGTCGGCATCAACGACGACGTGACCAACAAGTCGATCCCGGTCAAAGAAGTAATCGACACCGAGCAAGAGGGAATCACCCGCTGCAAGTTCTGGGGCTACGGATCCGACGGTACGGTCAGCGCCAACAAAAACAGCATCAAGATCATCGGTGACGACACCGACCTCTACGCGCAGGGCTACTTCCAGTACGACTCGAACAAGTCGGGCGGTTGGACCGTCAGTCACCTGCGCTTCGGAAAGAAGCCGATCCACAGCGAGTACCTGCTCACCAAAGCGGAGTTCATCGCCCTGCACCGCCATCAGTATATCGGTCAATTCGATATCTTGGACGGCATTACCGAGGGCGGCACCTTCCTCATCAACATCGGCATGGACCCGGAGAAGGTCTTTGCGAAGTTCACCGAGGATATGCAAAAGACCATCCGCGAGAAGAAGGTAAAGGTCTACTCCATCGACGCCTCGAGCATCGCGAAGGACGTCGGCCTCGGCGGCCGCATCAACACCGTCATGCAGACGGCGTTCTTCAAGCTCTCGGGCGTAATTCCGGCCGACGAAGCGATCGCGATGATCAAGAATGCGGTCGAAAAGCAATTCAAATCGAAGGGCCGGGAAATCGTCGAGATGAACTGGCGCGCCATAGACGCGGCGGTTGACGCGATCAAGGAAGTGCCGATTCCGACTGAAGACGTGGGTAGCGCCAAGGTGAGCCCGGTCGTCCCGGAAGATGCCGATGCGTGGGCAAAAGAGATCATGGATCCGGTGCTGCGCCTCAAGGGCGACACCGTCCCGGTCAGCAAGATGCCGCTCAACGGCGCCGTGCCTGTCGGTACGAAGCGTCTCGAACGACGCGGCAAGCGCGGCAGCATTCCGGTGAAGTGGATGGCAAAGAGCGACTTGATCAAGGATCTCGACGTACAGTTCGACACCGCCTACTTCGCGTACCCGGGTAGCTGTCAGGGTTGTGGTGAGGTTGGCTACATCTACATGGTGACCCAGCTCTTTGGTGACCGCATGATGATCGCAAACGCGACCGGCTGTTCGTCAATCTACGGCGGAACCTTCCCTTCGACTCCGTACGCCACAGACGAGAGCGGGCGTGGCCCGACATGGGCAAACAGTCTCTTCGAAGACAATGCCGAGTACGGGTTTGGCATGCGGCTCGCTGTTGACTCGAACCGAGCGCAGCTCAAGGGCAACGTTGAGGCTCTTCTCGAAGAGGGCACGAGCGGCGAACTGGCCAAGGCGCTGCGGTGGAGCATCGACAACTGGAGCTCGGTAGACAAGCAGGCAAAAGACAACGCCGATGCAATCCGCAAGCTGCTGCCTGATGCACTCAATGGCGCGAAGGGACAGACCAAGAAGACGATCGCCAAAATCATCGAACTCGAAGACTACTTCATCGACAAGAGTGTATGGTGCTTCGGTGGTGACGGATGGGCGTACGATATTGGCTACGGCGGCCTTGACCACGTCATGGCTCAGGACAAAAACATCAACGTCCTTGTCGTAGACACCGAGGTCTACTCAAACACCGGCGGTCAGGCTTCCAAGTCCACGCCGCGTGGTGCTATTGCAAAGTTCGCGGCAAGCGGTAAGAAGCTTGGCAAGAAGAACCTCGGCCTCATGATGACAACCTACGGCACCACGTTCGTCGCGAGCGTCAATATGGGAGCCAACCGCGACCAGGTCCTCGAGGCGATCGTCGAGGCAGAGAAGCACGACGGACCATCGATCGTCATCGCTTACGCGCCTTGTATCGCCCATGGCTATGACCTCAAGCTGGCCGGACCTCAGAGTAAGGCGGCCGCTTCAAGCGGTTACTGGCCAATCTATCGCTACAATCCCGACCGAAGGACAGCTGGAGAAAACCCGTTCGTCTGGGAGAGCGAAGAGATCACGAGCGACTTCAAGGAGTACACGCAGGCGGAGATTCGCTACCGCGCGCTCGAGCTCGCGAAGCCCGAAGAGGCGATCCGGTTGCGAGAACTCGCAATCGAGGACAACAAGCGTCGCTTTGACGACTTGAAGAAGCTGCAAGAACAAGAATAGGCCGATAGTTCGGCACGAGCACAGAGCCCCGGGTGACCCGGGGCTTTTTTTGTCTCTGCTCAGCCGACATGCTATTATCTCGGGCAAGTGCGCGCCCCCACAACTCGATCCAGACCAACGGCTCAACGCCCACGCAAACGCCGGCCGAGCGCGAAGCGCCGCTATTCACTTGCTCATCTCATCAACCGCCAGCCTAAGACGATCGAGAAACACAAGCTCTACCGTACCATGATCGAGCAGTACCGACTCTCTTCCCTGCTTCGGGTCGTACGCATTCCCCGCAAATGCTACACCCTACTAAACGAGGCTCGGGTTCCTCCCGAGAACCTCGCCGAGTTCTATCGCGTCTATCGCTTGCCAAAAAACGCGTTCTTCCCGCTCTTTCTCACAATCAAGCGCGACTACTTTGCAGCACGGGAAGCCCAGGCCGAGGCGCGTCGCATCTCTATCCGTGACACGATCCGTTCGCTCGACCCCCCGGTTCTCGCGCTTTTTCGCTATCTGGGGTATCTCGAGCGGCACTACAATCGTCACGGTGAGTCCCCACTCTGGCAGACTGAGCTCTTCCCATCGACCAAAAAACGTGCCGGAGAGCTTGCGAAGGCTTCGCGTGCGGAGTGGATCCGGATATTTCGAGAGCATCTACTGTTGATACAGCACGCCCACCGAGCGCTGAACGATGTCCTTGTCCAGCGGATCCTGGCGCTCTACGTGCTCGAGTTTCCCCTCGAAGTGTTTCCTCCGCAACGACCATCGCTCACAGAGATCAAGCGCCACTATCGCGCAGTCAGCCTGAAGTTCCATCCCGACCGTGGGGGAGATCCCGCGCTTTTCCGCGCCGCGAAGTGGGCACGCGACTACCTCGAGCCGGACGCACCTGATGACCGAGCTCCCCATTGACGTTTTGCGCCTGTGTTAGCAACTTAAGAGTATGAGCGATTATATGAGCATAGATGCAGCAGCGACGCAAGCGGCGGTCTATTCGGCTCCCGAGGCACAAGCTTCCCAAGCGGCCGAAGAACAGGCCGTGCAGGCAGAGGACCGCGAGCCGTCCGCTCAGGCCTACACCACCACGGCGCCCTTGAACGCCTACCAGGGAACTACCGTAGACGTTTACGCGTAGCAAACGCCTGGGCTAAGCCCGGCAGCAGCATCCTCGACAGATTACAATAACTCTCATCACGCGTAAGGCCGCCCCACAGCCCGAGCCTCTCGCTCGCGGAGATCGATCGGGAGTTCCAGTTCGAGCTTGTCACGGAGAGCCGAAACGCGCCCGAGCCCACGGTGCTCGACAAGAAGATTAGGCGGTTCGCGCGTGAGGTGGTGGCCGGCAAGACATTAAATTGCCTCGATCTACGCCTCGAGTAGAGCACAACGGAATGCTTGCTCGCCCGAGGGCATACGCCTATAGTGTAGGTATGACCGTTCCCCTACATTCCCAACGTTTCTCGCCCAACTGCCTGTGAGGTCCCGTCGTGATTGAACTTGGCATCGTTTTTGTGCTTCTCCTGTTCTCGGGAGCTTTCTCTGGAACCGAGGTCGCCTTTACGTCGCTCTCTCTCGATCAAATCGAACAGCTCAAGCGGGACAAAGGCGCCCCGGGAAAGACCGTCGCCGAACTGCACGACCGCCTCGACGTGGTTCTAACCTCGATTACGATCGGAAACAACCTCGCCAACCTGGCGGCCTCCGCGCTTGTCTCGGCTTTTACGATCCGGGTCTTCGGAGAGACGTGGCTCACTGTCTCAACCTTGGTGCTCACGATACTGGTCCTGATCATTGGTGAGGTCACCCCAAAGCAGATTGGCATCCTTCACAACGAGACGGTGACGCTGCGAATGTCTCGCCTCTTGCGGGTTTTCTCTTTCATTTTCGCGCCCGTCATCTGGCTCGTTCGATCGGTAAGCAACGGCCTCACGCGACTCGTGGGCGGTCGCGCGCGGCCCAAAATCACCGTAGACGGCCTTCGCCATCTCGTGCGCTATGCCTCACGTACCGGGGTTCTATCTCAGCTCGACTCGTCGATTGTGAAAAACGTACTTCGTTCGAGTGGTTCCCGAGTCGAGGCGATAATGACCCACCGAACCAAGGTCTTTAGCCTCGACAAGCGGGAACGCGTAAAGGACGCCTTCCCTGCCATGCTCGAAGCCGGTTTCTCAAGGGTGCCGGTCTACGACGAGGATCCGGAACGAATCGTGGGCATTGCCCTGCTCAAAGACATTAGCATGGCGGTGGCGGCAGGCAACTCCGATCAACAGATTAGTCGCCTCATGGCTAACCCGGTCTACGTCCATGAAACCTGGCCGGTAGATCAGGTGCTCACACGCTTGCGGCGTGAACGTCTCAACATGGCAGTGGTGCTCGACGAATATGGCGGTGTATCTGGTCTCGTGACCATGGAGGATCTCGTAGAGGTGTTTGTTGGAGACCTCTACGATGAGGGCGAGGTGATCGAGAGTCAGCGGGTCACAAGGGTAAATGAGAACGAGTTTCTGATCCGATCCGAAACGCCGATCTTCGTCGTGAACGACCAACTCGATGTCGATATCCCCAGCTCCGGTGAGGCGCAGACGATCGGGGGATTCGTTACCGAACACCTTGACCGCATCCCCTCGGCCGGCGACCAAGTTGATCTCCACGACAGTGTGATCATCGTGGACAAGGTGAGCGAGAGCCGGGTTGTCATGGTTCGGTTTCTGAAGAAGCACAGGTAGCCCGACCGCGTCGAAACGTGCCGATCTCCCGGTTGTGATAGTACCTTGAATCGCGCAAGGAGTAAGCATGTCATTGAGTCCAGTTCGTAGACATACAAAATCACGCGCCACGATGGAGGGCGCGGGAGTTCATCTTCACCGGGGCTTTGGTTTCGGAGACACTGAGGAAACCGATCCCTTTCTTCTTTTTGACGACTTTCGTGGGGACCGAGAGGATCTCTATCAGGCGGGCTTCCCGTGGCACCCGCACCGAGGCATCGAGACCATCACCTACGTGCTCGCCGGCACCGTTGAACACGGCGACAGTCTCGGTAACCGAGGCGCGCTCGGCCCAGGGTCGATCCAGTGGATGACTGCAGGAAGCGGCATCATCCATCAGGAGATGCCCAAGGGCGATGAGCAGGGACGTATGCACGGCTTCCAGCTTTGGGCCAACCTCCCCCGCGAGCTCAAAATGACCGATCCCCGTTACCAGGATGTTCCGGGGAGCGCCGTCGTCGAACGAGCCGAAGACGATGGAACCATGCTGCGCGTTTTGTGCGGTGACTACCGAGGGCTTGTCGGTCCGGTAGAGGGGATTGCCGCCGCGCCCCGCTACCTCGATATCTACGTTCCACCCGGCAAGACCAAGCGGTTCCCAATGGATATCGAGGCAAAATCGTTTGCCTATATCTTCGATGGAGACGGCACAATCAGCGGCAGTTCGGAGAAGCGCCCCGTGCCGGTAGAGGTCGAAGACGATGTTATCGCCTACAAACCGGTCGAGGTAGACAATCGGTCACTGGTAGTGCTCGACTCGGGGGAGGAGCTTGAGGTGCGTGCCGGAGAACAGGGACTTCGTTTCCTCTTGGTGTCCGGTCGGCCGATCCGAGAGCCTGTAGCCTGGTACGGTCCGGTCGTAATGAACACCCAGAAGGAGCTGCAAGTGGCGTTCGACGAGATCAAGGCCGGCACGTTTGTAAGAAAGCGCGGCGCGATGTAGCATGGGCCATGGCACAAGAAGAATCGGTATGGACGAGGGTTGATGAGTTCGCAGAGCGCCACCTCCTAAAGCACGAAGACAAGCTTGAATGGGTACTCGAGAGCAACAGACAGGGCGGGCTCCCAGACTACGATGTATCTCCTCTCCAGGCGCAGTTTCTCAGCGTCCTGACCGAGGCAGTTGGAGCACGGCGGGTTCTCGAGATCGGGACGCTCGGCGGTTACAGCACGATCTTCATCGCCCGCGCTCTAGGCGACGGTGGGTCGATCATAACGCTCGAGCTTGAGAGCAAGCACGCGCAGGTGGCACGCGCGAATCTCGAGCGAGCAGGCGTTTCAGACAAGGTCGATATTCGGGTGGGGCCCGCCGCCGAGACACTCGATCGCATGATCAGCGACGGTGAGAGACCATTCGATCTCGTGTTTATTGATGCGGACAAACAGAACAATCCGAAGTATCTCGAAGCAGCGCTTGCACTTTCGAGAAAGGGAACCGTCATCATCACCGATAACGTCGTTCGCGGCGGTGCAGTCATTAACGAGAGCGTACACGATGAGAGTGTGGTCGGGACGCGTGCCGTATACGAGCGCGCCTCAGGCATTGCAAAACTCAAGACTACCGTCTTGCAGACGGTCGGGCGCAAAGGTCACGATGGCTTTGCGATGTCTATCGTGACCAAAGGATAACCCGTCGGAAAACGATAACGGATCAGTTTCCCGGCACCGTGACCACTCGCATCTGGGAACTGATCTCGGTGACACAACGAGCAAGAGCAGGCACCGGGTCCTGGACGTCGCCCTCGTACTCGAGGATCGCCTCTCCACTGAATCCTGTGTCTGCCAGCGCAATGTCGAAGTCACGGAGGCGTAGGTTTCCAGACCCGACAATCACGTCGCGTGGCGTCCGGTCGGGTTCGTACAAGAAGTCCTTGAGGTGAACAAGATGTAGGCGAGCACCGAACTCCTTCACCATACCGACCGGGTCCTCTCGCGAATCGATCGCCCACGCAGTATCCAAACTCAAACCGATTCTCTCGCTCGTCTTGCCAAAAACCCAACGGAGTGCCGTAGACGAGCCGAGCCAGTGTTTTCCTCCGTGATTGTGGATCCCAAGTAGAATGCCGTACTCCTCGCTCAACGAGTCTGCGATCCGACACGCCTCGTCAACTCCTTCGAGCGGAAAGTCTACACTCATACGGGAAAGCCCGACGGCACGCGCGCACTCGAAAAGCGAGCGGGCTTCCTCTTCACTCGTCCCAATGCGATTAACTCCGATGCTGACCACCTTGACGCCGGCCTTCTCGTACGACTCGGCGACTTCTACAAACTCCTCGGGTGCGGAAAAGTCGGCATGCACCGCGCAGAGTTCGATGCGCCGGAGGCCGCATTCATGAACCGCCTCTGCAACGGCGGAAGGGGATCTGATACCTCGCAGACAGTAGCTCTGAACACCTAGTTCCATTTCATGCTCCTCGTGCCACTATGCAGCAAATGAAGCGCGTTGCCAACACGGGACAGGTACTGAGGGATGCACTATACTTATACACGGAAAGAAGATGTTGTTCCTCAATCCGGCTCTATTCGCTCAAAACGCGTCCACGATTCCAATGCTGATCTTGAGCGCGGTGGCTCTTGTATGCGCGGTATTGGTGCTTACGCGCGAGCACGCCACCGAGTTGAGTACGGTTTTCTTTGTTTTCGCAGCGGCGGCCGCACTCTACCTCTTTGCGGCAGCATTGGCCCGTGGCTTTCGTGAGGCGGAGATGGCCCATCGTTGGCTCCGCGTCTCGTTCACCGGCCTCTCGATCATGCCGGCGGCTGGTTTGGCTCTTGCGCTGCGACTTGGCCGCAAGAGAACGCTCTACTCATGGGCAACTCCCATGGTGGCGATCCTCTCACTTGTCTTTGTGGTTCTTGCGCTCGCCACCGACGATTTCGTCGATGTTTCGGTCGTATCCGGCAGCTCAGGATTCTTCCCGTCGCTCGGAGTCGTTGGATTCTTTTATATCGCGTTCGTGGCTGCAGTTCTTATCGCAATCTGCCTTCTACTGGCATCGCGCATGCGCGACTCCCACTCCATTCAGGAAAAGCGAAGACTTCTTGGAATGATGATCGCATTCACACTCGGGACGTTCGGAGGCGTGAGCTTTGTGCCGGCGCTCCGCGCCGGATTCTACGCGCTGACCTTCGTGCCAATCTCGCTCTCCATTGTGCTCAACGCGCTCGTTGTCCTGAAGTACCGTTTTGTCGACATAACCGAATCGATGGCCGCAGCACAAATCCTGCGCACTGTGACGAGCGCCGTACTTGTCACCGATCTCGACGGGCTCGTGCAGTTGGCAAATGGTGTAGCGGAGCGCTACCTCGAGCTACCGGCCGGTACATCGCGCGGCGCACCTCTGCCGCCGGAGTTCGATCAGCGCTCCCGCGGAGATTGCGACTCTGTGCAGGAGGACGGCGAACCGTACGACATAACCTACGATGATCGAGTGGGCAACCGCCGGATCCTGAGCGTTGTCAGAACCCCTTTGCGGGACCGCAGAAGCCTGGTTATCGGACACGTGTACGTCGCCCGCGACGTTACGAGCATCCGCCGGACCGAACGAAAGCTGCGACAGCTGGCGCTTTACGACTCGCTGACTGGATTGCCCAACCGAGTCCTCTTTTTTGACCGCCTGCACCAGGTTGTCGCGCGCGCGAAGCGGACCGGCGAGAGCGTGGCCATACTCTACATCGACCTTGACAAGTTCAAGTCGGTAAACGACGATTTCGGTCACGAAGCGGGAGATACGGTGCTTCGCGAAGCCGCCGAGAGGATGATCGGGTGCACTCGCGCGACTGATACAATTGCACGGGTCGGTGGGGACGAGTTCATTGGGATCTGCGAGAACACGTTCTCGGAAGAGGACGTGAACCACGTTGCCGGGAAGATCGTAGAGGTGTTGCTTCACCCGTTTCAAGTTGACGAATACACAATTCGTATCGGCGTGAGCATTGGGATAAGCATTCTGCCGCGAGATGGGCTTGACGAGAAAGTCCTGCTTGCTCGTGCAGACGAGGCGATGTATCTGGTTAAGAAGTCCGGGAAGAGCGGCTTTTGCGTCTTCGATGCGGCTGCCGAGGACTCACAACAGCAGATGACCTAAGCGCTGCAATGCGCTATTCTCCCTATGAAAGCCTATGTTACACGTTTCCGTTTCAACTCGACGCACGCGCCTCAGCGGCCGATACAGCGAGCTCATTGCGGCCGCTGCAACCGCGGCCGGAAAGTTCATACTTGCCGACTGGCTGGGACTTGACGTCCCGTTCGTGGTTGGCGCGATTGCATTCTGGGTTCTCTACGTTCTCCTGCGATACAAGACCGATCCGAGCATCTTGAGGCGATGGGGTTTTCGAAAGACCGGCTTGCGTGAGGGGTTTGTGCTCAGCGGCATCGCGATCCTCATAGGAGCTGCGTTTTGCATCGGCTTCGCCCTCGTCACGAATAGAGGTATCGTTAACGGTAACCTCGCACTAATCCTGTTACTCTATCCGGCGTGGGGCCTCATTCAGCAGTTTCTGCTTGTCGCAATCTTCGCGGACAACGTGATGGCTCTCACGCACGAGCGGACTCCGGAGTTTGTCATTGTCATGATGTCGGCGCTCCTATTCAGCGCGATACACATTCCCGAGACTCCGCTGATGATCGCCACATTCTTCCTCGGCGCAGCGTCAACGTTGATCTTCTTTCGAACCCGCAACCTCTGGGCAATAGGCGTACTTCACGGCTGGTTTTCCTCACTCTTTTACTTCCTGGTGATGGAGAAAGACCCGCTCGCGCCGATGCTCGAAGTTGCCTTTCAATCATTGCCTTGGTAGGCTCATGAGCGAGATGGGAACACAATCGCTACCACTTCACGACGAGCAGGCGTGGCTCAAGCTCGACAATGCCGCGAAGATCTACCCGGCGGCAGGTAAAAAGGCCACTCCGCCGGTGTTCCGGATCAGCGTGACGCTCCGCAACCCAATTCGAGTCTCTGCACTTACGGCCTCGCTGCAGAGACTCATCGATCGAACACCCTACTATCAGATGTTTATCCGTCGAGGCTTCTTCTG
>JBMCTC010000035.1:0-17602 GCA_048624115.1 Spirochaetota bacterium | reverse complement strand
ACTGTTGATCCTCGATCCGCGCGTACTGAAAACCGAAGTGATTGATTCCGGCTTCAGCGAGCTCAGGAATGAGGTTGGCTGCGAATTGCAGCTGCTGCCGGACGAATCCGGTCTCTCCGATGAGCACGATATCGGCGTCGCCTTGAAGTGCCTCGACGACAAATCGCTCCGGCGTAGGAGCTTCGTTCATAAAATCGACCATGCTTGCCCTAATCTCGGAGTTCACCCGCATGGTTGGGATATTGTTTCGTTCAAAGAGGGAAAACGGATCGATGAAGACAAAGAACGCGAGTCCGATTGCGATAAACCAGATCACGCGCGACCGATTTTGTTGCATTTGCTGTAGTATACGGGAAGAGTGCGCTACCGACTACCAGTATCAACTTGCTCCAATTACATCAGTTCTGTATAATCTCAGAGGTTGAAAGAGGAATCAGCGAATTAGTTTTTCACCAGGTTTTTCAGATAGTGAAATGCGAGTCACTTCTCATCGCGACTCCGCGGCAGTCGCCCTTCTACGTGACGCAACGGCGCGATTTCTCGACCCCGGCGACTGGAAGCAACACCTCGCTTGGCTTGCGCTCTCGACCGGCGAAGCTCTCGGTGCGGCATCCATGTTTCTCTACCGTATCTACCGTAATGAGGGCAGCCGCACAGCGGTGCGATTGAACTGCTGGCATACGCCCGCCGCGGGAAGCGGTGCCGTGAGCCTGGATGAACCGGTCCTCCGATTTACGAGCCCCATGTGGCAAAGCATGGCGGCGCAGCTCGAGTCCGGGACTCCGGTCATTTGGCCGGGCGGAGCGTGCGATCACTCCATTACCCCAAGGCTTCGGCCGACCGAGTTGGGTGCGCTCGTGGTCGTGCCCATTGAGGTCGAAGGGCGATGGTGGGGTTTCCTCGGCTGCAGTTTCGAGCGAGATGGGCGATCTGTCGACTTTTTCCTGCCTGGTATCGATGCTACTTCCGATGCGCTCGAGACAATTGCGCTTCTGATCGCGCAAGCCGTACGTGCTGAGAGCCGGGAGCGGGCGTTCAACTGGTCTGAGCGCCTGCATCGAATTCAGCGCGACGTTGCTTTGGCCGGCAACGAGCGAACCGCACTTGCGGAGTCCCTTACCAGGCTCCTCGAACTCGTGTGCCAGGTAGGTGGCTTTGACATCGGCGTCGTGGACCTCCACAGTGCCGGCGGAAGCGAGCGAATCGCTTCGCTTGGCCGTCTGCCGGAGGAGGTCGAGCAGTGGGTCGACGAAATCGAAGACGATTTGACCACGCCCGCATACATCGACCGAGATGATCTCGATCTGCGGTTTCCCCAAGGAGTACCCGGCAATGTCCATGCTGCGGCGTTGTTGCCCATTGTCCACGAACGCGAGCTGAGCGCGGTTCTCATGCTCTTCTCATCGACTCGAACGCACGTACCGGCGAGCGTGCGGCACGGGCTCGAGGCGGTTATTGCCGAGCTGTCGGCGTTGATCTACCGGATCAGAGCAAATCGAGAGATGCAGCGCACGAACGATCGGCAGCGTCGAGCGGTTGAAGACGGCAGGATCGGGATCTGGGAACTCGACCTCGAACAGGCGCTCGTCTTTTTTGATCCTGCGACCGCCGTGCTTTTTGGTCTTCCGCCGACGATGCACTATCTCAAGCTACGTCATGCGCTGCGCGCCGTTGCGCCAAAGCTTCGTGAGCGCATCTGGAGCGAACTCTACGAAGCACCCCACGCTGAGCAACGCTTTCATTATGAAGTGAAGCTGCAGGTTCCTGGGGGCGATCAACGATGGTTTAGCCTTCGGGCCGCTACTCGACCAGGCACCGGCTCGAGCCGAACGATCGCGGGGAGCGCGGTAGACATCACGGAGTTCAAGCGCGTGCAGCGCAAACTCACTCGAGCTCAGCGGCTTGCCGATGAGTCGAGTCGCGCGAAAAGCGATTTTCTTGCCCGAATGACCCACGAGTTGCGAACGCCGCTCAACGCTATTCTCGGGTATGCGCAGGTGATGCAAGGTGTGGCGAATGCCTCTCACCAAGAACCCGCGGAGATGATTCTCAGGAGTGCGAAGCACCTTCTCGAGATGGTGGACAACGTCTTGAACCAGAGCAAGCTCGAGTCGGGCCGCCTTCAGGTGACTCCCAACCTCGTCAACCTCGACGACTTCCTTCGATCACTCGAGAGTGAGTTCCGCGGCGTCTTTCGCGACGAGGTCGCATTCGCCGTCGAGCGGGAGAGTCGCTTGCCGAATCAGATCATGGCCGATCAGACACGGCTGCGCCAGGTGCTCCACAACCTCATTGGAAACGCCGCGAAGTTCACCGAGACAGGCTCCGTAACGCTTCGCGTACGGTGGCGACGTCGAAGTATCAGGTTTGCCGTTTCAGACACCGGTCCCGGCATCGCACAGCAGCACGTCGGCCATATCTTCTTGCCCTTTCAGCAGCCGTTGCGACGCGGAAGTGGCACCGGTCTTGGTCTTTCGATCAGCCAAGAGTTGGTGCAGCTCATGGGCTCACGCATTTGGGTAGAGAGTCGGCTTGGCGAGGGGTCGATCTTTTGGTTCTCGCTCGAGATTGCACCGGAGGCCGTCCACCTCGAATCAGAGGGGCCGCTGCCGGTCACTGCCACTCGGGGTCGGGCGAACCTGCGCGACGCAGTTCATCTTCCCGATGATCCGGGCCTCGAAGAGCTTCGTCGGCTGCTCGCAATCGGCGACATTGCGGCGATATCGGAGCGCGCCCAGCGCGAGATGAGTAGCGAGGGGGAGCACGCCGCGTTCTACACGACGGTCTATGAGTATGCCTCGCGATTTCGACTCGGAGCGTTGCGAAAGCTCCTGGAGCGGGAAAAAAATGAGTGAACGGACGCCAACTGCGACCCTAATGGTCGTCGACGATAACCCGGTAAATCTTCAGTTGTTGTTCGAGTCACTTGGTTCGGCAGGCTATCGGATCCTGGTCTGTGAAGATGGCGAGACAGCCGTGCGGCAGGCAAAAGACGCTCAGCCCGATTTGATTCTCATGGATGTGCTCTTGCCGGGAATCAGTGGCTACGACTCGTGCCGAGCGATTCGGGCTCAGGCCGAGACAAGTGATATACCCATCATCTTTCTCACCGCCCTCACGCAGACCAACGATAAGCTCGAAGGGTTCGACGCGGGTGGTGTGGACTACCTGACAAAGCCGCTTCAACTGAGCGAGGTGCTCGCTCGTGTTTCCACCCACCTCTCGCTACGCCAACTCCGTCGCGAACTCGAAGATCGCAATCAAGAGCTCAAGCGACGCGACGAACGTCGCGAACGGCTCTTTTCGATTATTGCCCACGACCTGAAGAGTCCGATGGCAACATTCGTCTCAGCCACCCGGCTGCTTGCAGAGTTCGAGCCCGGCGACGAAAGCTACCCCGAGATGGTCCAGACGCTCAAAGCGCGTGCCCACCGTCTGGATAGGCAGATCTCTGAGCTGCTCGCCTGGGGCGAGTATCAAATCTCCGAGGGGCGCCTCTCACCGCGAACCATCGACCTAACAGCGCTCATTGATGAGATCGTGACCGAGGCGGAGCCTGAAACCTCGCTCAAGCGGCTTGCGGTTGTAAAGTGCACTCCCGAGTCGCTTGCTGCAACGCTTGATCCCACGGCGGTTCGCACTATTGTCTCGAACATCCTCGGGAACGCGATCAAGTTTACTCCCGATGGGGGGAGCGTTCGCATCGCGCTCTCGCGGGACGGTAGCAAGGTCGTGGTCTCGATTCAAGACTCCGGTATCGGAATGAGCTCCGCGCAGACGGCAAAGCTCTTTACGCGCACCGGGCGGGCGCATCGGCCGGGAACAAAGGGCGAGGGCGGCTCCGGGCTTGGGCTTATTCTTGCCTCTGAGATAGCCGAGCTCATGGGCGGGCGCATCGATGTGACCTCGGAAGAGGGATCAGGGACCACGTTCTCACTCGTTGTACCGGTTGGCGAGGAAGAATCGACATAAGCCGATTCATTCGTGAAACTCGACAATTTCGGTTACCTTGACAGGCACACGGCTACTTGCTACCCTCGCGAACGATCCACGGAGGACCTTGCATGAGACGCTGTTTTGTTTTCCCGGGCCAGGGTGCGCAGTTCCCCGGCATGGGAAGAGATATCTACGAATCGTATCCTGAGGTCCAGGAACTCTATCAATGGGCAAGCCAAGCCGCCGGATTTGACGTCCCGGCTCTCACCTTTGACGGGAGCGACGAGGATCTAAAGTCTACCGACAAGTCGCAAGTCTCGATCACGGTCGTGAACCTCGCCGCCCGTCGTGCGCTTGCAACGCGTGCCCTGAAGAGCGATGCCGCCGCCGGCTTTAGCCTCGGGGAATACGCTGCGTTAGTCGATGCCGGCGTATTGAGCGAGCGGGACGCCCTCTCGCTCGTAAGCGAGCGTGGACGAATCATGGAGCAGGTGAGTCGCTCCCTCGACTCCGATGCGGGCTCTCCGGGGATGGCGGCGGTCATCGGGATTGACTACAAGAGCATCGAGGCCGCGCTGACCGACGCCGGGGTTTCCGGCGTCTATCCGGCGAACCTCAACAGTCCGGTGCAAACCGTCTTGAGCGGCACCGCCGCGGGGCTCGAGGCTGCCGGGCCGGTCTTGAAAGAGGCAGGTGCGCGGCGGGTGATAATGCTCAAGGTATCGGGCCCGTTTCACAGCCCGCTTATGACCGACGCGCGCGAGGCGTTTGCCGCGGTGCTGCAGAGCGCCTCGTTTGCAGATCCCGCGAAAACGGTGTACTCAAACGTGACGGGTGTGGCTATCACCTCGGGTGAGCAGGCGCGACTTCTCTGCGCCGATCAGCTCATCAAGCCGGTGCGCTGGGTAGACGAAATGGCCCTGTTTGCCGCAGACGGCTACGACGAGTTGCTCGAGGTTGGCCCGGGTGAGGTTTTGAGCGGCCTGTGGAAAGCCTACAAAAAGGCGAATGAAGAAGTAACCACGGAGTGTCGGCCTGCCGGCACACGAGAGCAAATAGAAGCAATCGGCTAGCGACGCTAGCGAGGAGTGGAGTATGCTGCTAGAAGGAAAAAAGGCATTGGTAACCGGCGGCTCGCGAGGAATTGGTCGCGAGATCGTGCTCGCGTTCCTAAATGAGGGCGCCTCGGTATGGTTCATCGACCTGGCAGAGGGAGATCACCTCGCGGAGTATCAGGAGATTGCCGGCAAGCACGGGCAGAGCGCCTCATTTGTAGAGGGAAACGTCGCAGACGAGGCGAGCGTAGAGACCGCGGTCAAGAGCGTTCTCGACCAATCGGGTGGACTCGACGTATGTGTGAATAACGCCGGCATCACCCGTGACAACCTGCTCTTTCGCATGAGCGCCAAAGAGTGGAACGACGTTATCTCGGTGAATCTGACAAGCGCATTCTACATCTCAAAGCTCGTCGTCCGGCAGATGGCCAAGCAGCGTTCGGGATCGGTCATTAACATCGCAAGCATCGTCGGCATCATCGGGAACGCCGGACAGGTGAACTACTCCGCCTCGAAAGCGGGTATGATCGGCCTGACCAAGAGCATGGCTCGCGAGGTCGCGGCGCGAAATGTGCGTATCAACGCCGTCGCGCCCGGCTTTATCAAGACCAAGATGACCGATAACCTCAACGAAGAGCAGCAGAACGCGCTCAAGGTGCAAATCCCGATGGGCCGAATCGGCGAGCCGGCGGAGGTCGCAAAGACCGTCCTCTTCCTTGCCTCGGATCTCGCATCATATCTCACCGGGCAGGTAATTCACGTGACCGGTGGCTTGGGCATGTAGTCCACGGGAAGGAAGAATGGCAAAACGAGTCGTTATTACCGGAATGGGGGCAATTACCCCGGTCGGAAACTCAGTAGATGAGCTGTGGAACAGCGTCACAAGCGGCAAGAGCGGCATTGGACAGATTACCAAGTTTGATGCGACCGGCTACCCTGCGACGATTGCCGGTGAAGTCAAGGATTTCAATATCCGCGACTACATCGACAAGCGAGACGCCCGCAAGATGGACACCTTCTCGCACTACGCCGTCGCCGGTGCGATTCAGGCGGTCAAAGACGCCGGTCTCGAGGGCAAGTACGACCCCGAGCGCACCGCGACGGTCATCGGTGTCGGAATCGGTGGCTTCGAGAGCCTCGAGAGCAGCTACGAAGCACTCTGGTTGAGGGGGCCCGACCGCACGCCACCGATGACCATTCCAAAGCTCATCTCGAACGAGGGGCCGGGGAATGTCGCGATCACGCTCGACTGTCAGGGACCGTGCTACGCCGTCACGACGGCGTGCTCCTCTGCTACCGACGCAATCGGCAACGCCTACCGGCTCATTCAGCACGATCAGGCAGATGTCGTTATTACCGGCGGGGTCGAGGCGTGCATCACCCGCCTCGGCATCATGGGATTCTGTGTCATTCACGCGCTTACCACCGAGTACAACGACCGGCCCACCGAGGGTTCCCGCCCCTTTGACAAGAACCGCAGTGGCTTTGTCATTGGCGAGGGCGGCGGCATTCTCACCATCGAGAGTCTCGAGCACGCCCAGGCGCGCGGTGCAAAGATCTACGCCGAGATCATCGGCAATGCGATGACCTGCGATGCGCAGCACCTGACCGCGCCGCACACCGAAGGGAGAGGCGCGATTCAGGCAATGAAGATGGTTCTCAAAGAGGCGGGGATCGAGCCCTCCGACGTCGATTACATCAACGCGCACGGTACGAGCACCCCGGTCAACGATCCATTTGAGACCAAGGCGATCAAGGCTGTCTTTGGCGAGGCAGCGAAGAAGGTCAAGATCAGTTCGACCAAGTCGATGACCGGTCACTGCATTGGCGCGACCGGTGGGATCGAGGCAATCATCGCGACCAAGGCAATCACCGACGGGGTGATCCCCCCAACCATCAACCTCCACGAGCCCGACCCTGAGTGCGATCTCGACTACGTTCCGAACGAGGCGGTCAAACAAGAGGTGAACATCGCCATGTCGAATACCTTTGGGTTTGGCGGCCACAACGGTGTGCTCTTGCTCAAGAAGTTTAGTGAGTAACGTACCGTCAACCCGATGACGCCGGTCTTTGTCGACTGCGACAACACCATGGGGCTTCCCGGCCAAGAGATAGACGACGGTCTCACGCTGCTCTATCTCTTGGGGCGCGAGGACATCGAACTCGTGGGCGTCTCTGCCACGCATGGCAACGGCACTTCGGAAGAGGCCTACCAACAGACGTCGTGGCTCTTCGAGAAGATTGGGTGCGACACTCCGCTGCACACCGCCGACGCTAGTGCGAAGGCGCTCGTGGCCGCCTCGCTCGAGCATCCGGGGCTCGTTGTCCTCGGGCTCGGTGCTCTCACCAACTTAGCGGCGGCCGCTTCACTCGACAACGCGTTTTTTTCCCGGCTTGGCGGAATCTATCTCATGGGCGGCTACACGGGTCCGCTTTCGTTTAGGAAGCGAGAGGTCGACGAGCTCAACCTCTCGAGCGATCCAGCCGCCGCGCACGTAGTCCTTACCGCCCCCTGTCCCGTCACCCTCATGTCCGCTCAGTACTGCCTGCACGCCCGGTATGGTCGCCTCGACCTTTTCGTCCGGCGTGGGCATCCTGCGTGGCTACAGAGGCTCATTCGTGGTTGGTATCGCGCGTTCACAGGCGCCACCGGGGCAACGGGCTTCTATCTCTGGGACCTTGTCCCGGCCGCTGCGGTCGGAGAGCGTGCATTCCCCTTTCCAGGCAAGGCGCCGCTTCTCCGGTGCCTCTCCACCGTCACCGATCTCGAAACCGGACGCCTCGTGATCGAGTCGGCCACGAACGCCACACATCGCTCCGCGGGTCCGAGTTCACCGGGGGTGATCTCGCTCCCCGATTCACCCTTTTCGCGCCGCGCGTTTGTCGCGCACTGCCGCGCGCATTGGTCCCGAGGCGTCACGCTCGACTAAGCGCAGTCGCCTCAGACGGGTTCAAAATCCGGCCAATTTCGGCTATACAGAAAGCTGTGCAAGATATGATCACGACGGTGCAGCGACTCGCGCCTCTGACCGGAACCGACGCGCTCGTGATTGTTGACGCACGCGAGCCCGCTCACTACCAGGACGGGCATGTACCCGGGGCCATCAACCTTCATCCCTCCCACTTGGAAGAGACGGTCACCCTTTCGTCCGGCGTCGATGTTCCCAACGTGATGGTTTCTGAGGAAGCGGCGGCAGAAATTCTCGGACGCCACGGCATCTCGAGTTCTCGGCCAGTCTGCATCTACGACGAGGGTGGGGGGTACACGGCCGCGAGGCTCTGGTGGATGCTCGACTACCTGGGCCACGATCAGATCTCGATACTGGACGGCGGAATGCATTGCTGGGAGCGCGAAACTGCGGCTCTCGAGTTCTCCCCGCGGAGCTTGTCAAGCGCCGCGTTCCACGCTCGTGTGCATCCGGAGCGGCTTGTGCGTTTTTCTGAGCTCATCACGATTGTCGGGTCGCAGGAGGCGGTCCTCGTGAACGCACTCCCGGTTGAGGCGTATCTCAACGAAACGTTGCCGCTCAGCATCAACTGTCCCTATACCGCGACGTACGCCGAGGACAACTATCCGCTCCTTCGAAGCAGGCATGAGCTTGCCTCGCTGCTCGCGAGGTTTGGCATCGGCCCAATGCGTCGGGCAGTTTGCTTTTGTGGGATCGGATACACGGCGAGTCAGCTCTACTTCTCGGCCCGTCTCGCAGGACATGAACGAGTCGCACTCTACGACGGGAGCATGGTCGATTGGAGCGCGCGTGGGGGCGAGCTCATCCCAGGCTCCTACTCGTAATCACCCAATGCTGACAGCAGTTCACCTCTATCGAAGCGAGCCGATACCGCCGTCAATCCCAATCGTTTGGCCGGTAACCCACCCGGCCTCATCACTGAGCAGGTAGAGAATCGCCGCTGCCATCTCATCCGGCGTTCCAATGCGCTTGATCGGATGACGCTCTGCAGAGCGTGCGCGCTTCTCGTCTGAGCTCACCAGCCGTTCGGCCATCGGGGTATCGGTGAGGGAGGGGGCGATGGCGTTCACGCGAACCGCCTTTGGTGCGTACTCTGCCGCCAGGCTACGCGCGAGTCCTTCGACGGCCGCCTTTGCCGCCGCAATGCTCGCGTGGTAGGGCATGCCCGTCTTTGCGGCAACCGTACTCACGAGGACAGCGCTTCCTCCGCCGTTTTTTGCCATTGCGGGTACTGCCTGTTGCAGCACTCGTACGGCCCCCAACACGTTTATCTCGTAGTCCTCGCGGAACTGTTCGCTCTTGATCCGCTCGAACGGCGCGAGGGTGATCGATCCCGGCAGGTATGCCACGCCGGAAAGCTCGTTCGGGATTTCGGGAACCTCCTCGGAGCGAGCATCAAAGGCAACGTGTTCGCACGATATCTCATCGAGGGCAGGGCGCTTCTCGCGCGACCAGACCGTCACACGAGCTCCGGTCTCACTCAGCCGGCGAACCAGCTCGAGACCCATACCGGAGGATCCCCCAACTACTAAAAAACTCTTTTCAGACCAATTCATACCAAAAACGTAATAGTTACTTCCGGCCGCGTCACGAAAAATCTTGTCGCCATTGTCCCCGGCTACAGCAACTGGCATACTCGGGGGCATGGCCGCCCTCAGTTACACCCATGCGCTGGACTCCGACGTGCCGGTGCTTGCAAAGCTCAATGAAGAGCTGCTCCAAGCGCAAAACGTCGAGAGTGGAATGACGCTCGAGGCCCTCGAGGTGCGAATGCGTGAGTTCCTCGCGGCCGATTACCAGGCGGTGCTCTTTGTCTTTCGCGACGCGGTAGTGGGGTACGCCCTGTTCAAGCTGCAGCCCAAGTTCGCCTTCATACGGCACATCTACGTGAATACCGACGCCGGGAAAAAGGTTCGTGTCGAGACCGCATTTCAGCTCTTGCGAAAGGGTGAACTGCAAGACTACGCCTCGATCCGGCTCGACGTTCCCGAGGGAAACAAGGACAGCCTCCAGATATGGGAGTCGATAGGGTTTCAGCCGCGAAGCGTACGACTCGAGCTCGAGACGGCGACCAAGTCGGGTACCCGTAAGAGTTGCGGTGCGGTGATCTACCGCCGGCGCCTTCGAAAGCCGGAGTTCTTGGTCGTGTTGCACGAGAAGGGGCGGCACTGGGGGTTTCCCAAGGGACACGCCAACTCAGGAGAGACGGAGATGGAAACGGCGGTTCGGGAAATCAAAGAAGAGACCGGCCTGCACGTGACGTTCCGCGAGGACTTCTATGAGCGAGTCTACTTCTTGACTCCGAAGGAGCGCCGCAAGGAAGTCGTTTTCTTTCTTTCTCGTGTCGGGAGACACCATGTGCAGGTCGATCCTGCCGAAATTCGCGAGTATCGTTGGCTCTCGTACTGGGAGACGCGTGATCGACTTACCTATGAAAACTCCAAATTGGTGCTCGATAAGGCCTATGATTACCTTAAAGAACGGGGTTTCTAGATGTTCACCTAGCTCAGCTATTGCATGAGACGACAGGTGGCAAGTAATCTCTATGTTGGCGAAAAGTTCTCGCAGGAGGAGGCTCAATGAGTAGTACCACTACGCCTGCCAGCGTGTTCCGCAAGTGTTTTGAATGGACCGATGCGGCAAATGCGCGTGAGACGGGGCTCTACCCGTTTTTCAGGCCAATACAAGAGGCACGCGGCAGCAAAGTCGTTATTGAAGGGCGTGAGCTCATCATGGCCGGATCGAATAACTACCTCGGTTTGGCGGGTGACCCTCGCGTGAAAGAACGGGCCCGGCAAGCGCTCGACCACTACGGCACGAGTTGCTCGGGATCCCGATTTATGAATGGAACTCTCGCTCTCCATGAAGAGCTCGAGGCTCGCCTGGCGGCCTTTGTACATAAAGAGTCGGCGCTGTGTTTCACGACGGGCTACCAGACCAACCTCGGTTCCATCTCGGCTCTGATCGGCCGCGGAGATCATGTCATATCCGACAAGTACAATCACGCGTCGATCATGGACGGTATCTTCCTGACCGCTGGGCTCAACCGGTCGGTCAACATACACCGCTATAAGCACAACAATATGGAAGACCTCGAGCGCGTTCTCGCTCGCATTCCGCTCGAAGAGAACAAGCTTGTGGTGACCGATGGTGTGTTCTCGATGGAAGGCGATATTGTAAATCTGCCGCAGTTGCGGGCGATTGCCGACCGCTACAACGCGGCGGTCTATCTCGACGAGGCGCACGCGATTGGCGTCGTTGGCGCCACCGGCCGGGGAACGACCGAGCACTACAACGATCCGAGCCTTGCCGATCTCATCATGTGCACCTTTAGCAAGAGCTTTGGGTCGATAGGTGGATTTATCGCCGGCGATCATGTGGTTATCGACTATATCAAGCACTTTGCGCGGCCATTGATCTTTAGCGCGAGTATTCCACCCGCCAACCTCGGAGCGGTTATGGGTGCGCTCGACGTCATCGAGCAGGAACCCGAACGCGTAACCCGTCTGCAAGAGATCGCGCGCAAGATGATTGACGAGTTCTCTGCCCTCGGCTTTAACGTGGGCACCGCTGAGACTCCGATTGTCCCGCTGGTGATCGGCGACAACGAGAAGACCTTCCTCTTCTGGAAAAACCTGTTCGAGCGCGGTGTATACGTGAATCCGGTCATTAGCCCGGCCGTTCCACCGAACCGCAGTTTGATCCGTACCAGCTACATGGCGATTCATGAAGACGACGAGCTCGATCAGTTCCTCGAGATCGCCGCGGAAGAGGCCAAAAAGATCGGCATCATTTAGGGCAGAGAGCTATGCAAATAGGGTTTATCGGCGCAGGGAACATGGCCTGCGCGCTTGCAGAGGCAATCGATCGCAGCGCGACGCCGTCGCAGTTTATGGCGTTTGACCCGGATCGCGAACGGCTCGAGCGCTTTGCGAGCTCCGTCGCGCGATTTGCGCGGGCAGAGAGCAATCGCGAGGTCGCCGAGAAGAGCTCACTCACATTCCTTGCGGTGAAGCCACAAATGGTAAGCGATGTACTTCCCGAGCTCACCTCGTGCAACCGCCTCATTGTCTCGATTGCAGCAGGCGTTACTCTCGCGACGCTCCAAGACGCGATGCCCGAGGCACGCGTTGTTCGTGTGATGCCGAACACGCCCTCGCTTGTCGGGCGTATGGCGGCCGGCTACGCGGTTGGCGCCCAATGCTCCGAAGACGACCGAAACTTGGTTGCAGAGCTCTTGTCGCGCGCAGGCGTCGCGTTTGAGCTTGCCGAGGAGCAGCTCGACGCGGTAACGGGTCTCTCTGGCTCCGGTCCCGCATTTGTCGCGAGGCTGATCGAGGCGTTTACCGATGCCGGTACCAAGCTCGGCCTCGACCCCAGTGTTGCCTACACACTCGCGTTCGAGACCTTCGCAGGCACGGCCGCACTCTTGGCAGAGAAACAACTCACGCCTGACGAGCTGGTAACGATGGTGAGCTCACCGAACGGGACAACCGTCGCGGGGCGCGCCGTTCTCGAGAACTCGGAGTACAAGTCGATCATTTCTGAGACGGTGGCGGCTGCCGCAAAGAGAAGTAAGGAGCTCGGCTCGTGACCGTCGTGGATCAAGTTGCCGCGGCTCGTCGTGCTGCGCGAAAGCTCGCCGTCGCGCCGGAGAAAACCAAGAACGATATTCTGCTCGCAATGGCGCGCCGTCTCGACGCCTCGCGCCGCGAGATCCTCGCAGCCAACGCAACCGACGCAACAGCCGCGCTCGAGTCGGGTCTTGCAGACGCGCTCTACAAGCGGCTGATTCTCAATGAGAAGAAGATCTCTTCAATCGTGGCGAGTCTCGAGAGTGTGGTCTCGTTGCCCGACCCGATTGGAACGGTCGAGCTCGAGCGTGAACTCGACGAGGGACTTGTATTAAGCCAGGTGCGGGTGCCCATCGGCGTGATTGGTGTGATTTTCGAGTCGCGCCCCGACGCCCTGGTGCAGATTGCCTCGCTTGCGATCAAGAGCGGCAACGCAGTCATTCTGAAGGGTGGCAGCGAGGCACAATCGACAAACCGGCTGATGTATCAGCTCCTCGTAGAAGCCATCAGAACCGTCGCCCCCGAGATCGAGGCGGCACTGCAGTTGGTAGAGACTCGGGAGGGGATTAAGACCGTGCTCGAGCTCGACGGTCAAATCGACCTCATGATCCCGCGCGGATCGAATCAACTTGTTCGCTATATCCAAGAGCACACGCGCATCCCCGTCTTGGGTCATGCCGATGGCGTGTGCCATCTCTACATTCACGACGATGCCGATCCGACCATGGCCGTCGCACTTGTGAAGGACTCGAAGACTCAGTATCCGGCCGTCTGCAATGCCCTCGAGACACTGCTCATCCACCGGGACGCTGCAAAGCTGCTGACCGAGATTGTAGCGGCGATGCCCGAGGTAGAGTTCCGAGGGTGCCGCGAGAGCCGCGTGATCGCTGTGATGGAGCCGGTCAGCATGGACGACTGGAGCACCGAGTACAACGATCTGATCTTGTCGGTGCGGATCGTGGATGGGATCGAAGACGCCATTTTGCACATTAACGAGTACGGCTCCCATCACACCGACGCCATTGTGACCTCTTCGTCAGAGGCCGCCGAACGCTTTTTGCAAGAGGTCGACTCGAGCTCCGTTCTCTGGAATGCATCAACTCGATTTGCCGACGGCTTTCGATACGGCCTCGGAGCAGAGGTCGGTATCTCTACCGGAAAGGTGCATGCGCGCGGACCGGTCGGCCTCCAGGGCATGACCACCACCCAGTATCGTGTGAGGGGCCACGGCGACATTGTCGCAGATTTTGCCGAGGGTCGCCGATCCTTTACTCATCGAGAAGTGAGCCGAGATTCCAAATGACCATCCTCTTAAAAGTGGGCAGTGCGCTCATAAGCGACGGCGCGAGAATTCGTTTTCCCTGGCTTGCCCAGAAGGTCTGGGAGATGGCGGCCCTTATCGAGCAGGGACATCGTTTTGCCGTCGTGAGTTCCGGGGCAGTCGCTGCGGGAATGGAGCTTCAGGGCATCAAGGTGCGACCCAAAGAGGTGCTCGAGTTGCAGTTGCTCTCGGGAATCGGTCAGGTCCGCCTCATGAAGTACTACAAGGATCTCTTTCGCGAGCGCGGAATCTCAGTCGCGCAGATCCTCCTGACGCACCACAACTTCGCCACCGACCGCGAACGTGAAACGATCACCCAAATTGCGTCTGCGTATATCGGAAAGGGTGTCGTTCCCATCATCAACGAGAACGACATGGTCGATAAAGAGGAATTCGATTATCACAAGAGCTTCTCAGACAACGATATACTGGCCGCGTTGGTTGGCGTGAACCTTGGTGTTGACCTGGCCATTCTGCTCACCGATGTCGACGGGCTGCATGTCGCCGACCCAAAGCAAGATGAGAAAGCCGATCTCATTCACACCGTAGAGCAGGTGACGCCAGAAATCGAAGCGCTCGCCGGCGCCATGGGCAACGCGCTCGGGCTTGGCGGTATGAGTTCGAAACTTGCGGCGGCGCGCAGGCTGACCGAGGCGGGGGTCCCTGCGATTATTGCCTCGGGCCGCCATCCACTTGCAGAAATCGTGGCTGGCTCTTCCCCGGCGACCCGCTTTCAGGCCCGGCGCGTCGGGTAGCACCCCTCGCGTCCCGGCCGGCAGCGGTCATTCCGTGGTTGGTTGTGCTCCAACCGCCTCATGTGGCGAGAAAAACGGCAGAGTCCCGTAGGCGAGAACGCGATGCGGTATTCCTTCCGGGGTCGTTATCCCGAGGCTGCTCGAGTCTCCCTCGCTTATGCGTCCCGCGCTTACCCTGAAGTCCCGCGGCTGCGGGTTCGCTTCGGTGTCCACTACGACGACCAGTCGTTCCCCGGTAACCGCGAGTGTGTTGAGTGCGACGAGACGGCCGTCCGGCGACCAAATCGTGTACGCTCGAATGTACTGGTCAAAGAAGGGCACGAACTGCGAGACGAACTCGGGGGCCGGACGAATAGTGGCGAGCAGCCGTGACTCCTGCGTTAGGCTGTCGTACAGTCCGACTCGAAAGCCGCGCACCTGGCGGGAATCTTGACCATAGCTTGCCGGTTCGAAGAAGACGAGCCTGGTGCTGTCGGGGGACCAGAAAAAGGCGACGGCGCGCGAGCTGACAACCCGCGGCGACCGGTTGCCACGCCCGATAATGGATAACGGCCCGGCGAGATTCGATCCGATTGGTGCCACGGCATCGAGGAACGCCATTCGTGATCCGTTTGGCGCCCAGCCGAGCGAAACCGAGCCGCGTACCGGAAAGAGTCTTCCGAGATCGTTGCCCATCGGGTCAAGAAGATGAATCCCCGTCTCACCGTCGCTTCCCTCGAGCACCACCGCGATCGACCGGCCGTCCGGTGCGTACGCTGGGGATTGAAAGAAGCCTGCCTCGAGTTCGAGTCGATCCGTCTCCGGTAACTCATCGGTGGCCTTGGCAACCGACTGGAGGGCGAGGCTCGAGTCACGTGCCGGGGTGCCGACATGTACGAGCAACGACTGTCCGTCGGGGGCCCACGCGGAGTAAAACGGCTGACCGCGACCGTGAAGGAGCCGGTCGCCGGTCTCAAGGTCTACGCTACCCATGATGTAACCGCCGAGTCCTGCTTGGCTCCCGAGATAGCCAACCCGCGTTCCGTCGAGCGTGGGGTAGAGAAAGAAGGGTGCGTAGCCGGCCTGCCGAAAGATGCGTTTTGGAGTGCCGGTAGGCGCCGTGCGAAACATCGACGTGCCCACGCTTCCATCCTCGTCTCGCTCCTGGGTCATATATACGATGTCATCGCCGGCCCAGGTGTAGCCTGAGTAGCGGAGTGCGAGCGAATCGCTCGTCGCATCCGTCGTGACCTGGCGCACCTCTTCTTGGCCTTCGAGGATTGTATAGAGATTGCCGTCGGGGCCTGCAAACAAGAGCGAGCCGCTATCGACTCGCGGCAGGCCCGGCTCGAGAACCTCGTACGACCGCCGGGGCGGTGAGGGGCTCACACAGCTCGTTAAGACTGCGAGAATGACGATTCCTGTCACAATGTTGATTCTCACACTTTCTATAGTAAGCCCGGGGCACTTTATCGACAAACGTCGTCCCGCCTAAACGGGTAGCAGCTACGACGCGCCGTCGCCGTATGCTATCAGCAGGAGGTACCATGAGTACGATGTTCACAGACCTTTCAACTAATTTGGCCGATCAGGTCGATGCAATACGCGACTCACTGTTTTGCGTCGGACCTGGCAAGGCCACTCCGCGCACCGGCGTGATTGTTGCTCAAAACAAACTCCTGAGTCTGGCTATGTCGGCAGAGGTTGGTGAGTCCGTTCCCGTTCACGGCACGAGGGGCGAGAGCGCGGCAACCGTCACCGCGTTTGATCCCGCGTCAGGCGTTGTTCTTCTCGAGGGCGAGGCGTTCGCCCAGCCCGTCTTGCTTGCTTCCGCGCTGCCACGCATTGGCTCACTGGCAGTCGAGGTAGCGGTTCCGATCCCGGGTGACGTGGAGGCGCGCCTGGCAATGATTCGGTGTGTTGGTGGCGAAACGCGACTGCCCGGCGGACGCAAGGTCGATAGCTACCTACAGACCGACGCTTCCTCATTTCGTGGCTTTGCCGGAGGAGCGATACTCGCGCCGAACGGCGAACTTCTCGGCATCTCCATGTCTACGATGAGACGCGAGGAAGGCTATGCGATTCCCGCGCCGGTTCTCCGGGCAATCCTCGATCAGCTCTCCGCTGGTGGTAATCGAGGGATGGGATACCTCGGAGTGACAACGGCCGTCGCGGAGCTACCGAAGCAGCGCGGGGACCAACGCCACGGCTTGCTCGTAACGGCTGTAGAGAGTGGCAGCCCAGCGGCCAACGCCGGCATCCGCGTCGGCACCTTCCTAATCGGGATTGACGGCACCCCCGTTTCCTCGCGAGACGCACTTTACGATGCACTCTCGAGTGTCACCGATGGGCAGAGACTCGCTGTTGAGACCATGAACAGCGAGGGAGCGACCTCGTCGCTCGACGTCAAGGTGGTCCTGAGACGATGACTCGTCTTGCGGTGCTCTCCCGTTCCGACACTTTTCACCGGCAAATCTGGAACGCTTCAAAGGAACGCGAGGGCGTACGCGTCGAGCTACGCCTTCGCTCGTTCGAGGAAGCCGGAGGACTCCGCGATATTGACGTGCTCATCGTTCACGATCCGGGAGACAACTTTCCGTCGCCCGACGACTCCCGGTGGTCGGAGTTGCCTCCGCTTGTCGTTGTGCGGAACGATCCGCCTGGTCCCGAGGTTCACCGTCTCGGGGAGCTTCAAACGTGGCTCGCAGACGGCACCGACGCGCAAGCGATCCTCATCGCCGCGGAGGCTACAGCTCAAGGTTTCGTCGTTACCGATCCCGCGCTCCGGCACTCTGTGTCTTCAGGCGGTGTGGGGGTTTCTGCCGCCTCGATTGGGGGCGACACCACGACCGCCGGTAGCGGGGCGGGCCCGCTTACCGCCCGCGAACTCGAGGTGCTCGTGTTGCTCGCCGCGGGCAACACGAATCAGAAGATCGCGGATGATCTCGGCATTACGAGCAACACCGTGAAGTACCACCTCGCGGGGATCTACGGGGCGCTCGACGTGAGCACG
>JBMCTC010000034.1:0-17665 GCA_048624115.1 Spirochaetota bacterium | reverse complement strand
GCTCACCAACAAGGGCAGGCGCGCGCTCGTCGTGCTCAATCCGAGCAATCGAGGCGTTCGTGGCACCATCGACTTGTCCGATGTATTTGCTCCTATCCCCGAGCCGGTGCATTCCCAAGGGACGATCTCGATCGACGAAGGTGGAAACATCGAACTCGGCCCGGTGAGTTTTGCGATTTTTGTGGAGGTGCAAGCATGATAGCGAGAGCAGGAGTGCAGCCGAACATCGTCTTTATTTTGGTCGATGATATGGGTTACGGCGACTTTAGTGCGTTTAATGAGGGACTGTCGAAGACGCCGACGTTGGACTCATTCATGGAAGAGGGCGTCTGCCTCACGCAGCACTACACCGGGAGTCCGGTCTGTAATCCGAGCCGGGCTTCCTTGTTGACCGGTCGCTACCCTCACCGCACCGGCAGTATCGACACGCTCGAATGGCGCGGCCTCGAACGGCTCGCTCTTCGCGAGCGAACGCTTCCCGAGGTGCTGCAACGAGCCGGCTACACCACGGGTCACGTAGGCAAATGGCATCTCGGCGCGTTTGACCCGCGCTACCATCCGACGCGTCGAGGCTTTGACGAGACGGTCTGCTTTCGCGGTGGCATGCACGACTACTACGATTGGCGCATCGAGTGGGGAACCGACCGGGTCGGCCGCGGTGACGGTCGATACCTTACCGATCTGTGGACCGCCGAGGCGGTGGAGTTTGTCCATCGACACAAGAGCGATCCCTTTTTCCTGCACGTGAACTACAACGCGCCGCACACGCCGCTTCAGGCGCCGGAGCACTATATTCGCGAGTTCGATCACCTCGACGTTACCTGGGGCGTGAAGTGCATCTACGCGATGCTCAAGGCGCTCGACGAGGGGGTGGCGCGAATCCTGAGCGCGCTCAAGCGCGAAGGGCTCGAGGAGAACACGCTGGTGATCTTCTCGAGCGACAACGGGCCTCAATTCGGCGGCGCCGGAGAGAACGATACAACGCGCTTTAACTGCCACTGGCACGGCGCGAAGGGCAGCACATACGAGGGCGGCATTCGTGTACCCGGGCTGCTTTATTGGCCGGCCGGCGGACTTACCGGCGGGCGAACCGTGGACGCGATGGTGCACTTTACCGACTACTTCCCGACGCTTCATGCCGCGGCGGGGGTTCGGCTCGACGGGCCGGGCGAGATCGCCGGCGGGGATGCTGCCCGACGGGGCGAGCCGCCGGCGATCGACGGCGTGAACGTTTTACCGCTCTTGCAAGAAACCGGAGAGGGCGAGTCGTGCACGAAGCGCTTCTGGCAGTGGAATCGTTACTCTCCGGTGATTACCTCGAATGCCGCCGCTCGCGACGGGGCGTGGAAGCTCGTGCGCCCGGCGATTCGCGAGGCGATGACCGTGCCCGACATCAAGCACCTGCACACGAGCATGTACAACGCCGAGTCCTTTATCCAGAACGGGATCTATCGCGGTGATCCAGATCGCGAGATCCCTGAGCCTCCGGCGCCCGAGCTCTACAACATCGACGACGATCCGCTTGAAGAGCACAACCTCGCCGCCGAGCATCCGGATATCCGCGATCGTCTCGTGCGCGAGCTTGAACGCTGGTTTGCCGATGTCGAGGAGGAGCGTAGCTCGATCGACGACGAATGGGTGGTGAACCCGGATAGCGGTTGGTGATCTATCCGGTCGTGGCGGGTTCTACCGTCGGCTCAAGATCGATTCTTGCAGCTCGGCAGGCGTCGTGAAGAACACGGCGTAGGGGTTGTTTGTCGCGTGAACGATGCTTTCCGCCGGCCATGCAGCGCCGACCGCGAACACGCCTGCTCGTCTCGATGCTTCCTCATCGGTGAGGGAGTCTCCGACGTAGAGCGTTTGCTCGGGCGGCACGTTGAAATCGGCACAACCGCGCAGGATACCGATCGGATCGGGTTTTGGAGCCGGAAGATGATCCTCGCCAATGATCAGCGGCAGGGCGTCTGAAAGGCGGAGGTGCCCGACGAGCTTTGTGACCACGGCGCTGTCGTTGTTGGTGACGATTCCCATGGGGACTCCGGCTCGATAGAGCGCGTCGAGCATGGCAGAAACGCCGGGAAAGAGGTCGATGTGTGCCGGGCCGAGTTCCATCGCCTTCTCGTGAAAGCTCGCCGCCACGGTTTCTGCGCGTCTCGCATCCGCCTCTTCTCCCATATGTCGCTTGATCCGGGGAACAGTTGGAAAACGCATCCCGTCGTGGATCTCTGCGACGCTTACCGGTCGATAGCCATGCTCGCGTAGTGCGGCGTTTGTCGCTTCGGTAACGAGTGGCACCGAGTTCGCGAGGGTACCGTCCCAGTCAAACAAGACGAGGCCGATCTCGGTGGGAAGCTCTTGCATGGCGCCATTGTGCACGCGCGCATCGACCTACTCAAGCAAGCGTTGCCTGTCGCGGTAGGCGCTTGGGCTCATGCCCGTTACCCGTTTGAACGCACGGCTGAAGTGGTAGGGATCATCAAAGGCCGCGAGCGCCGCGATCTCTTTCACCGAGTGATCGCTTGTGCGCAGGGCGTCCTGAGCGAGGCCGATCCGCATCTGCTCGATGTGACGCGCCGGGGAGACTCCAAGCACCGCGGCAAAGGCGCGCCCGAGCTGCGTCGCGTGGGTTCCCACCCGTGAGGCGAGGGTGGCGACCGTCGGCGCCAGTCCTCGCGAGAGATCTGCGGCGACGAGTGAGAGCGCGCGTTCGACCTGTGCTCGCTGATACGACGTCGCCCGAGATGAACGGTCGCCGAACCCGCAATCGGGATAGACCCGATCCTCGCGCGGCGCGCTCGCAATCGAAGCCATGATTGAGGCGAGTTCGCTCGCAAGCGAGAGTCCGGTCGTTCGCGCCTCGCTCTTCTGGAGCAGCACGATGCTCTCAACTCGACCAAGGATTTCCGACGAAGTCGTGCCTTCCACGACAAATGGCAACCGAATCAACGAGAACAACGGGACCCGGCCTTCGCTCAGCACCTCGAAGTAGAGCTTGTGCGAGTGAAACCCGTCCGGGTCGGCGATCGAGCCACCGAGCACGACGCCCGGAGGACAGAGCAGTACCATGCCCGGCTCAAGCGAGAAGCCGAAGCCCGCGAGTCTGACCGAGGCGCTCCCCTCGAGGATCAAAAAAAGCCGGGCGGTGTCTGCCGCGTGCGGCGCGTACGACCAGCGGGGCAGCTCTCTTTTTTGGTTGAGCCCGAGAAAACGAAATGCAACCCGTAGGAATCGCGAGTCAAGGGTCGGGTGCTCCTCTGCCGGTTCGATATATCCATCATAGGTTTGCCTCAGGTCCATTGTCTCGTTACCGCCCCGCCTTACACTGACTATACCATGAGTACATCAATTGAGATCCATGAAAAGGGCGTGCCGAGCCTGAATACGGCAGCAGAGGAGTTTGAGCGTCGGACGAGCGAGGCGGGCCTCGACGTTTCCACGCTCGATATCGTGATAGCCACGCGCACAGCGGATGAGCCGGTCGCGTCGATCGTTGCCGAGCGCGCACCCGAGTGGTCGCAGCCCGCCGTGTACGCGCATGCGGAGCGGCGGGACTCTCACCTCGTCGTGGCGCACGAGGGAAGGCTCTATCTGATTGGAAAGGGCGGACTCGGAGCGATTATGGCGGTGCACTGGGTTGTAGACCAGCTCATTCTGGGCCGCGATCTCTCGCAGGTAGATGAGAAGCGTGTGCCCCGGTTTCCGCTTCGTACCGTTGGCCATGACGAGCTTTACCTCAAGGCGCCCGAGGGGTACTCGATGCGCCGCCACATCTCCTGGGCGGTCGAGCATGGCTTCACGAGCTTTGACATCCGCTGGTGGATGCTCGAACCCGATCACGCCGATGAACTGGTCGAGATGAACGATCTCATGGAGGCGTACGACCTCGATGGGCTTATCCAGGGGAAACTGCTTCAGATATTTGGCGACCTGCCGCCCGAGGCGGTGGGGCACGCTCGGCTCAACTCAGGCACTGAGATCACCACGATGTGCGTGCGAAGTGAGTACGGAAAGAAGGCGATCGCGGATTGGGTCAAGCGCGCAGCGCACGAGATTCCGCGGCTCAAGATGATGACGTGGTACTTCTACGACGTGAGCTTTATCTGCCAGGATAACTGCCCACGCTGCGCGAGCACGCCCATCGTCAAACGTATCCTAGAGTTCGCAGAACTCGTAGATCGAGCGATGGGCGAGGTCACAGACGATGTTCTAACCGTGATTCGCACGTGGCACTTCATGCCCGAGGAACGCAACCGTCTCGCCGAGGTCATTCCCGAGCACCTCGGTGCTGAATCGAAGCTCGCCTCCGCGGGCGACGAGGCGTATCTGCCGATCCCCGAGTACGATCCGGTCTACGGCCCAACCGAGCGCAATCTCATGCGGGGGCTCGGCGAGCGCTTTGTCGTAGAAGTCCCGATCAACGACTGCGAGTCGGTAGACAGCATGCTGGGGCAGGCACTTCCCGAACTGACACTTCGCCGGCTCGAAGATGTCGCATCGTGGGGTTCCCCGAACATCCGAAACTGGTGGGCGAGCAGCTACTGGGTCTACACGCCCAACTACGAGGTTGCGGCAAAGGCGTTCTTCGTCCCGACAGCGGAGCCGAGCCGGCTTATCGAGGAAGTGGCAATTCGCGACTTTGGACAGCGTATCGCCCCGGAAATTGTCCTGCTCTGGAAGCGATGGGAGCAGCTCATTACGAGTTGGCCCTTCCGATCGTGGATGCAGCGGATCGAGATATTTACCGATCGTACCTACGGCTCGCTCGAGCGCGCTGCGATTAGACCGATCAGGCCCGAAACGTTCTCACGAATGCTCGCGCACGATCGGCTACTTCGCCCATCGAGCCGAGATTTCCGCCGACTCGTACCGCGTGAGATGGAGTCGCGCGGAAACTTCAAGGAGCACCCGCTCGACTGGATTTCGCCGGTCATGCTCGATCGGTATCGCGCGATCTTCTCGGGCATAGACGAGCTCGATCGAGGCAAAAGCGCTCGAGGCTGGAAACACGGTCGTTGACCGGGTTGCCTCACAGCAGCGAAGCCTCATGACCTTCCGCGCGCTCCTCCATACGCAGTACTCCTTCTACGCCGCACTCTACCTGACCGACCAAAAGAACTCGGTAGCTTCTCGTGAAGAAAAGTGTGAGTACGATCGAGAGTTCGAGCAGGTTGCACGGGCAGAGGTCGCAAACGTCGAGCGATTGATTGCGCTCTTCGAATCGGAGCCCAACCCGCACATGGCGCACTTTGCACCATTCGACAACAACTGGCGGCACGGCGAGAAGCCTCTTGTCCCCGAGCAGATAGCGATGCTTCAGGAGAAGAGGCGCCTCACGAGCGAGTGGATCGACTCATTTGCTCCGCACCGCGACTCAGGGATCCCCTACGCGCCGTACGTGTCTATCGACAAGCACTTCTACCAGTGGGGAGAGGATGAGCTGTACGCCGCGACGCTGGTCGAGCAGACTCGGGTATTGCCGTGGTACGCCCTCGAGGAGGCGAGGTGGATCTTTCCACGTGCCGAGAAGCTCTACGTGAGCCATAAGGGCTGATGCTATACGGACTCGCTCTGCGCTCGGATTTCTCTCGGTGAGTGACCGGAGAGGCGTTTCACAAACCTCGAGAACGAGTAGACGTCGGGAAAGTGAAGCTCGTCGGCGATCAGCGAAATCGGAAGGTCGGCGTGCTCGAGCAGTTCCCGAGCATATGATAAGCGAGCCCTGTCGATGTGCCGCTTGAGCGGCATCGCATTCTCCTCAGAGAATCGGTTCGACAAGTGCCCCGGCGAGAGCCCCACCGCCGCAGCGATCTGACCCACTGTGGTTGGGCGCCCCGCCGACTGCCGCAATACCGCGTCGACCCGTTCGCGCAGGCTACGGCTCTCCCGCGACGGCCGCCGTCGCTGCTGCTCGCCTCCAGTCGGATCCCCGGCCGCTGCACAGGCATAGGCACAGACTGCTTCGAGGAGCGAGAGCGCGAGTTGCTCTTCCTGCGGTTCGTGCCGAGCGGCCGCGGGTGCGAGGCTCGTCAGAACACCGAACAGCGGCCCGAGGGTCGGGTGCTCGCGAAAGAGCCATGGCCCGTGATTTTGGACCGCCGGGGCGGTGTCGCCGCGCGCGGCGGTTTCGGTTGCGGGAGCGGTGTCGCCGAGGGAAATTTTGTAGGTCACCCAGCGAGCCGGCGTCGCGGGGTAGTCGAATGCGTGTCGGTTGCCCGGCGGGAGCAGCAACTGCATGCCTGCTGCGAGCGTACCCTTGTGGTGTTCTGTCCAGTACTCGAACGTGCCGCCGATCGCTATTTCGAGCTGCCAGAATGGATGATCATGGCGCCCGGTGTGGCCGGCCTGGGTAGAACGGCCGAGATGGACAAAGAGCAGCGATGTCTGGGGTTTTGCTAAATGATTCTGGCCTTCTGACATACGAGCGCCCGGCATCTGGTGTTATGATAAATTACAGACTTATGAATCGACTTTCCATCCGTCCTATCTCTGCCAAGCTCTACCTCTTACCCGTACATACCAGGGTCCCCTTGAAGTTCGGCTCGGAGACCCTTACCGAGGTAATCTGTGCCCGGGTGGCGCTCACCGTAGAGACTTCCACGGGCAAGGTGGTGACCGGCTGGGGCGAGACGCCGCTGAGCGTGCAGTGGGTGTGGCCTTCGAGCCTCAGTTACGCCGAGCGAGAGCAAGCGCTTATCGCGTTTACTCGAGAGCTCGTGGATGCCTGGGCGAACTTCGATGCCGGTGGGCACCCGTTTGAGGTTGGCCACCGTTTTCTTCGCGATGAGCTTGCGAAGCTGCGATCGGCCTTCAATGAGAACCAGCGCCCCGGTATCGAAGCGCTTCCTGAGCTCGCCGGACTCGTCTGTTGCTCTCCCTTTGATCTCGCGCTTCACGACGCGTACGGTCAAGCGGCAGGTAGACCGATCTACGAGCTCTACGGCTCCGACTATCTGGGTGAGGATCTCTCAACCTATTTTGACGATGAAGCTTTTGCCGGACTCTACCCCGCCGATTTTCTGCAGCCGCCGGGTGGTACGAAGATTCCGGCATGGCATTTGGTGGGTGGAAAGGATCTTGTCAACGATCATGAGCGAACCGGATCGGAGCCCGACGATGGATACCCGGTTGTGCTGACCGATTGGATCGAGCGCGACGGCTTGCAGTGCCTCAAGATCAAGTTGCGCGGCAACGACGCCGAGTGGGATTATCATCGACTGGTCGAGGTTGGTTCGATCGGCGCAAGCCGAGGCGTAACCGCTCTCACGGCCGACTTCAACTGCCAGGTGACCGTTCCCTCCTACGTTACCGACGTCCTCGATCGAGTTCGCGCCGCCGAGCCCGGCATCTACGAGATGATGCTCTACGTCGAGCAGCCCTTTCCCCACGATCTCGAACGCTTTCCGATCGACGTCTACTCGGTTTCGCGCAAGAAGCCCCTCTTCATGGACGAAAGCGCACACGACTGGAAGCTTGTACGGCGCGGCTACGAGCTCGGGTGGACCGGGGTCGCGCTGAAGACGTGCAAGACGCAGACCGGAGCGCTACTCTCACTCTGTTGGGCGCGAAAGCACGGCATGCAAATCATGGTTCAGGATCTGACGAATCCGATGCTTGCGCAGGTTTCACATCTGCAGCTCGGCTACTATTCGGGAACGATAAAGGGTGTCGAGACGAACAGCATGCAGTTCTATCCGGAGGCTTCCGCGCCGGAGGCGGTGGTGCATCCGGGGATGTTCAGGCGAGAAAACGGGATGGTAGATCTCGGAAGCGCATTGGGCAGGCCTGGCTTTGGATATCGTCTCGATGAGATTTCACGGTCACTGCCTGAACCGATCGCGGTCGCCGGCACGCAGAACGAGACGAGGAGCAACTGATGGAGAAGGTACGACTGGGCTTTATTGGCGTCGGCAATCGCGGATCGCAGCTTCTGCAGTGGAGTATGGAGAACACAAAAGCGGAGATCGTCGCACTCTGCGACGTGTATCAGCCGTACTTGGAGCGGGACCACGGGAAGATCGACCCGCGTCTGCTAGAGAAGCGTAATGTTCCCAAGCTGAATGAGAAGCTTCCCGACGGCGTTCGCCGTTACAGGGACTTCCGCGAGTTGCTCGACCAGAAGGATATCGATGCAGTGGTCATCGCGTCGCCCGACCACTGGCATGCGGTTCAAACGATTATGGCCTTCCGCGCCGGCAAAGATGCTTTTGTCGAGAAACCGCTTACCGCGACGGTGTACGAGGGCAGGCGCATGGTAGAGGTCGAGGCGGAGACCGGTCGCATCGGTGCGGTCTGCTTGAACCGTCGCGGCTCTTCGATTTATCGAGAACTTGCAGAGCGCGTGCCTGCAGGAGTCATTGGAAAGGTCGTCAGTTCCTACGCGTCCCACTCGAGCAATATGTATCCACGGGGAATCGGCAAGGCAAAGCCCGAGTCTCCTCCCGCTGGGTTTGACTGGGACATGTGGCTCGGGCCACGCGAAGAACGACCCTATGAATCGACGATCGCCCCGTATCACTTCCGGTGGCGAAGCGACTTCAGCTCGCAAATGGGTAACTGGGGGGTGCACTACATGGACGTCATTCGCTGGCTATCCGGCGAGCGAGCGCCATCCTCCGTTGTGGCAGTTGGCGGCCGCTACGCCGTAGACGACGACCGAGACATACCCGACACGCTCACCGTGCTCTTCGAGTTCGAGAGCGGGCGCACCGTTCAGTTCCAGGTGAACGAAGCCTCGGGCGGCTACAACATCCCGGGGGGCGAGGTCGAGCTGCGCGGAACGAAAGGCACGCTGATCGCAGATCAAAACGGATACTCGATCACGCCGGCACGACCGGGGCAGTTCCAGGATTGGGAGAAGCTGGTGGAGCCTGAAGAGAAGAAGCTCGGCGGCGATAAGGCCTACGGCGATCTCGGCATCAAGGAAAACTCGAGCGCGATCCTCATCGACAACTTCCTTGACTGCGTGCGCGATCGGTCGGTTAAGCCGTACTGCTCGCTCGAAGATGCTCACCGCTCCACGAGTTTCGCGCACCTCGCGAATATCTCACTTGCCGTTGGAGAGCGGCTACGCTGGGACGCCGACGCCGAGCGCTTTACGAACAACGAGCAGGCGAACGAAATGCTTCACTACGAGTACCGCGCGCCGTGGAGCCTGGAGTAGCCATGCCATCCGGCGATCGATACGAGTACTGCGTTTTCTCGAAACATCTCTCATGGCTCTCGGTCGACGAGCTTGGCGAAGCCCTCGAGGAGATCGGCTTCGACGGCGCAGACCTAGCGGTACGCCCCGGCGGTCACGTCGAGCCCGAACACGTCACGAGCGATCTTCCTGTGGCGGTAGAAACGCTTGCCAAGCGAGGCATCTCGTGTCCGATGATTGTGACCAACATCACCGAACCCTCCGAGCAGGCCGAGCAAGTCATCAAAGCCGCGGCCGAGGCTGGGGTGCGTTACTATCGGATGGGGTACCTGCACTACGGCGAGTCGATCCACGCGTCGCTCGAGGAACATCGTCGGCGCTTTCACCGGCTGGCCGATCTCAACGAGCGCTACGGGATTCACGGAGCCTATCAGAATCACATGGGTACCTGGGTCGGCTCGCCGGTCTGGGATCTCCACGATCTGCTTTCAGGCTTGAACACAAAGGCGATCGGCTGTCAGTACGACGTTCGCCACGCGGCAATCGAGGGCGGACGGAGCTGGCCGCTCGGAATGCGCGCACTCGCAGAGCGAATACGCTGTATAGTCGTGAAAGACGGAACCTGGCGTACGCGCGAGGACGGCTCGGTCGGGCCGGTGAGCGTGCCCGTAGGTTCGGGCATGGTCGACTGGGAGCTCTTTCGCTTGATTCTCTCTCATTCCGCCTTCGAGGGCACGCTTTCGGTGCACTACGAGTTCCCTCTGTTCTCGGAGGATCCCGAGGCGCTCGAGCCTGCCGAGCGTACGGAGAAGACTATTGTCGCAATGCGCGAGGAACTCGAACGCGTAAAGAAGCTACTCGAGGCGTAGTCTAATCGCGCGAGCACGCCTTGCATCGCCTCCCGAGCCCGTGTCATACTCAGGGCCGCTCGCTCACGGTTGCTTACCCATCATTCGGAGGCATTGTGAACAATCAACAAACGCAAGGGGTATCACAGGAACGTGATCCTCGTGATCCGCGCAGCAAGCTGACCGGTCCGAAGTCGTGGTTCAAGGACGCCGGTCTCGGCATATTTATCCACTTTGGACTCTACACGCTCGTCGGCGGTAACGAAAACGATCATGTCGGCAAAGGACCAAAGGCCTACCGTGACGAACTCATGGGTCGATTCAACCCTGAGCGGTTTGATGGGTCCGAATGGGTCAGACAAATCAAGGCGAGCGGAGCAAGCTATCTCGTCATTACCAGCAAGCACGGCGAGGGCTTTTGCCTCTGGCCGACCGATGTGCACGACTACCACGTCGGGAACACCCCCTTCAAGCGTGACATCATCGGCGAGTTAGCCGAGGCGTGTCATAGCCAGTCGTTCCGGTTTGGCATTTACCACGCGTCGGACAGCTGGTACTACGAAGAGAACGACGAGCTCGAGCAAACGCCTGAGGCGTACAGCGCTTACGTCGGGGGCATGATCGACGAGCTAACCACCCGGTACGGCGAGGTGTGCGAGCTCTGGCTCGACGGCTCGACACCACTTCTTCCGCCCGAGAAGCTGGGCCCGATCCTCGAACGAGCACGTGGCAACCAACCGGCGATGGTCATTAACGACCGAGGCGTCAAGCAAGACGAGTACGGCCTTCCCTTTGGCGACTTCGTGACGCCCGAGCGCTTTTTCCCAGTCGCTGTCGATGAGGGTCGCGAGTTTATCGAGATCTGCGATGCGATGGGAATGCGCGGCTGGGGATACCACAACGAGCAGCACTTTCACTCGGGCTCCAGCCTGGTTTATCGCTTTTGTCATGCACGAAGTCTCGGTGCCAACTACCTCTTGAACGTCGAACCCTCGCCCGAGGGCGTTATCCGCGAAGAGTGCGTAACCCGTCTCGAGGTGCTCGGCCGCTTTAACGGCGCCCACCCTCACGCGGCGCTTCGCGCCGGTGCTTCGACCGCCGTGCCAACCGAGCCCTTCGAGCAGAACCGCTACGTGCTCGGCCGCACCACCCGCGCGGGAAACACGCTCTACGTGCACCTTGAACGCCCGCCGCGCGGCGATTGGGTTGAGCTCCGCGGTGTGCATGGCAAGGTCATGCGCGCTTACGTAGAGGACGCGAGCGGTGGCGCAGGCGCTTCGCTCGCCGCGCTCACCACCGACGAGGGGATTGAGCTGCGCGGGCTTCCTGCGACGTTCTCAGAGCCAAACCCGGTCGTTGCTGTCGAGTTCGAGCGGGAGCCTTCGCTACCGGCGAGTTTTGCGCCCGCGCCGCGCCCGGTACGCGTGGAAGCCGAGCTCCCGACCTACGTTCCGTCGCAGGCCGCAGCGCTTGTTGCCTCCTACGGCGGAGTGAGTTGGCACCTCTACGAGACGTATGCGAATGGGGCAGAGACGGTTGGTCGATGGGTGCACAACAGCTCGAAGATCGTCTGGAAGCTCTCGGTTGTAAACGCCGGCCGCTACCGGTTGTTCGCCTATCTCGGAACCTCCGAGCTGCAAGCAGGCGCGGTCGCGCGCTTTGAGGCTTCAGGAAAGCACGTCGATTTTACGACGGTAGCGACCGGCCACTACACCGAAGCGCACGGCCACGAGATCGGGACGCTCGCACTCGAAGCCGGCGAGGTCGAGCTTACGTTGAGCTCGCCCAAGACGGAGCACTTCTTCCCGAACGTCCATCACCTCATCCTACAACCGGCATGAAAAAGCAGGCGTGGGTCCGCATCGGACTCTTTGTGGCACTAGTGGTACTCGGTTATCTCGGCTATCGCTGGTTTATTGCCGCCTACGGTCCGGTCGACTGGGGTGAAGTGTTGTCGTCTCGAGAGAGCGTACAGGCCTTCTTCGATCGTTTTGATCCGTACGTGCCATTAGCGTACGTCATAGTCCAGGCAGGACAGGTAGTCCTTGCCCCGATTCCCGGCAACGTGACCTCCGTTGCCGGCGGGGCGATTTTTGGCTTGTGGGAGGGGTTTGGCTTGAGCACCCTCGGGCTGGTAATCGGATCGGTGGTCGCTTTTGGCATCGCCCGATACTTCGGCCGGCCCTTGGTGGAGAGCTTTGTGAAGCCCGAAACCATCGACAAGTACATCGACACCGTCGCGCGCCGCCACTTCGCCCTGCTCTTGCTTATCTTCCTCTTTCCCTTTTTCCCTGACGACGCGCTCTGCCTGATTGCGGGTATCTCGGCGCTTCCCTTTCACGTCTTTCTCTTGCTGGTCGTGATTGGCAGGCCGCCGGGGATGTTCGTCGCAAGCCTCGTAGGGTCGGGAATCGCGGTCGTCCCCTGGTGGGGCTGGGTGATCATCGCCGCAGTCTCAGGCGTCGCGCTCTACTTTGCCTACCGGTACAAAGATGTTTTGGACGAGAAGCTCGGACTCAAGAAGGATGAAACCGGCGCCCCTAACGAGGCGCCGTCTGAGGACTCTCAATCAGCCCCTGATGAAGAAAACTCATAAGCGCGAGTAGGCCGCCCCAGTGGTAGAAAGCCGCCGACTGCTCCGCCTCGACACCACTACCGGTCTCGACGTCATAGTTTTCTCGCACGAGTCGTTTCTCTCGAAAGTCGTGCAAGAGCAAGCCGCGCGAGTTCTCCACGAGTTTGTCTGCTGCCGCTTTGACCTCCGGAAGATGCGTGTAGTTTCTGAGCCCCAAGTAAACGAGGAAGTTCACCGGGGGCCAGACGCGACCGTCCCAGTACTGTCCCGGTTTGCCAAAGTTGGGATGCGAGCGCGAGAGCGTCGTAAGCGCCCAGGTTCCCCAAAAGTCGTCGGGGTTAAGAAGGTGCTTTTGCACGACGGCGACCGCTTGCTCGTCGCTTGCAGCTCCGGCAATAAGCGGAAAGAATCCATTGATCGCGACAATGTCTGAGAACTCGCCCGTCTCCCAGTTCTTGTTCTGGAAGAATCCGAGCTTGTCGTTCCAGAGCGTAGGGATCTTTCCCTGATAGGAATCGGCACGGGAACGAAGCTCCACCGCGTCATCTGCTTTGCCAATTGCATCGGCGATGTCGGCGAGCGCTCGGCAATCCATGACGTAGAGCGAGTTGAGCGTTGCATCCCAGTGCTTGAGGATGTGTCGCTTTTTGTCGAACGGTACGTCGCGGTAGAGCACCGCCCCGTCCCACCCCGACTCCATTGAGGCGCCGAACCAGCCGTTCACCGCCTCGCCTTCCTCGGTCTCCCATCGGTTGCCGATGACCGGGTCGTAGGGAGTCGACCCATAGCAGAGCAGCTCTTCGTGTCGTCGCGTCGCATGCCACCACTCGTTCCACTCTTTGAGGTCGTCGTAGAGGAGCTCAAGGATCCACGTTTCGTCAAAGATTCGATATACCTCGCGTGCACAAAGTGAGCCCACCGGCGGTTGCGAGCGGTCGCGACTCAGGAATCCGTTTGCCTGCTCGACATTGGGCACGAATGGACGTTCCGCCTTGTGCTTTGCGCGCGTCATCTCCACGAGGTTGATGTAGGCAAGAGCCTTCGCGTCATTGTTATGCTGCTCGTTCGTGCCGCGGCTTGCGGTGGCCGCCGCCTGGTAGCCCGCGAAGTAGGTGTCCCAGAGGTAGAGGACATAGCCACGATTGTTGATGCTCCACCGGCGGCTCACCGGACAGACCGCACGCCTGTACTTCGGCTCGTAGATCACGTTCCACGCGAGTGCGGTTTGCATTGCATCCCACATCTCCTCATTCCCCTCGTAGCGCGCGCGCTCGGCTTCCCATGCGGCGCGGGCAGCAGAGAGAATCTCCTCAGCTTCCTCCCGGGTGCGCTTTGCTCCGGTGCTCACGACAACCGGCATGCCAACAGGAACAGTCAGGTAGGGTGAGCCGATCTTGCCGACGTACGGTTCGGTCACCGGCCCCGCGTCGGTGAAGACAGTCACCGTGCGGTCTCCCGCCTTCGCGACCAGGCGATCGCCGTCGAGCGAGAGCGCCCCGGGACGATTCCAGAGCATCGAGAGCTCGATAATCAGGAGAGGCGTTTGCAGCCGCTCGACCTTCCCAACCGGCTCGATGATCGCGACAAACTCTTTCCCGGCCGCGTCTGTATGTGCCGTACGGACGCGAAACGAGAGCGGTGTTGCGTGATCTTGGTTGCTCCACTCGTTGAGCGTAGCCTCCGTGTAAGACCCGTTGTAGGTGTGCGGACCAAGCACCACATCCTGGTGGTCCCAGCCGAGGTTCACCTCGGTAAGTGGCCGGCGCTCCACGTAGTCCTTAAACCCAAACGAGATCGAGACGCCTTGAGGCATCAAGACGTGCGAGAAAATGCTTCGTACATTCCAGGTATTCCAGCCCGAGACGAACTCCTCTTGGAGATGCTGATAGCGGTCGGTGGGATTCATGACTCCTCCTGTGAGGGATAGTGTATCAACCGTGCTCGAGCACGGAAAGTGGGTGTCACTCACCTTGGGGAAAAGAACGTCGTAAACAGTTTGCAGTCGATGAGATAGGCCAACAGCATTCTCACAAAAGCGACCCATGGTCGCAACTCGTGCTGCAAACAGACTCTAGGAGAGCCTTTTCCCCAAGGTCAGTGACACTTCCGCTGCCGCGGGAGCTCTCAGCGCTCAGGCGGCGGCTGAGGGGCGATCCCCGGGCGATCTCGCCCGAGAGCGCGCCTCGAAGGGGCTTCCCCACGGTGCGTGACACCTACCTCTGCTTGCGCGCCCACGCGAGAAAACTCGCCATCTGAGGCTCGGCAACAAGCGCTTCCCTTGTGTTGTACGACTCAGCCAGTTCGACCTCGGTAAAGAAGCGATGAATCTGACGGTGGCAGAGCCTGCACACCCATATGCCGCGTCCGGTGCGCTCCTCTTTTGAGAAGAGTCGCTGGAAACGACGTCTGCTGTGGGTTTTCTTGGGAATGAGATGATGAAAGCTCAGCGGCTTGTGACGGCCGCAGAGCTCACACCGTTTGGGTTTGTCTCGGGCTGCTTTGCCTCCGGGCATTGCCCGAAGGTAATGCCTTGGCTCTTACTCGTGGTAGAGCATCAGCACCTCGGCGGCGCTGATTACAGTGTCATAGATTCGGAAATCGTCAACGGCTCCGAAGAACTCATCGAGTCTGCGCAGCTCGTTGTTCGCAAGGCCAATGATTGGTGCTTGGCGCACGCTGAGATTGTCGAACGGTGCTGCGTCCGACGATGCACGCTCGAGCGCATTTACGTAGATCACCAGTCGATCCGCGGAGAAGCTCCATGTGACCGCGACGTGGTTCCATCCATCCCCGAAGTAGCTGGAAGGGACATAGTCCGATACCGCACTCGAATCACCCCACACCCGCAACCCACCATCCGAGGAGAACTGCAAGTCGTAGGCGTATTCGCCGCCGAAGGCTGGCCAGCGGGCAACGATGCTCGACCGATCGTTCCCGCCGAAATCCTCCATCCAGAACGAAAACGAGATTCCATCTTCCCCGAGATTGTTGATCGGGTGTTCGGCGAACTTGTCCATTGCAAGCGAAAGACGCTCGTCCTTGCCGTCAAACGACACCGCAGATTGTTCTGCTCCATCGCGATCATCGACGTACGTCGCGCTTCCCTCGAGGTCGAGTGACCCCACAGCGTCGGAACCCGAGCGGTTGTTCTAACTGTGTACGGGCTGAATTCATAGTTCGAGGGTTGCAGATGCGCTCGGCTGCCATCATGATGCAACAATGCACACTGGTTCCCAGAATCCCCCCGTTCCCAACCACTCAGGCGATGCTACGATCAGCGTCTCTTCCGTCCCGTTGCGCGGAAGGCGCGACGGTGGGCCCCTATGGACGGCGCTTGGTGAGCAGCCCGGCGAGGGCGATGAAATGGTGATCTCGGTCACGCCATCGCATCACTACCAGCGAATCGACGGCTGCGGCGGCTCGTTCAGCGAGCTCGGCTACCGGGCGATTTCCGCGCTCTCCGAGGCGGAGCAGGAACGCGTGTTTAACGCGCTGTTTGGTTCACCCGACGCGCAAGACGGTGGCGCGGATCTCACTACCTGCCGAGTGCCGATCGGCGCGAGCGATTTTGCGTTTGAAGCCTACAGTCTCAACGACCACGACGGCGATCTCGAAATGGCCCACTTTTCGCTCGAGCGGGACGAAGGGGCGCTCTTGCCCTACATTCGCGGCGCGCGAAAGGCGAATCCTGAGCTCTGGCTGCACGCCTCGCCGTGGAGTCCGCCTGCCTGGATGAAGACCAACGGTCGAATGGACGACGGGGGGAGTCTCAGGGACGAGCCGGAGATTCTTCGTGCGTATGCTGAGTATCTCGTGCGTTTTGTCGAGTCGTACACGGCTGCCGGAGCGCCAGTGCGCCGACTCGTGGTCCAGAACGAGCCCGACAGCCCGGCTCCGTTTCCCGGCTGCGTGATGCCGCCGGAGCAGATGAGCCGCTTCGTCCGCGACTATCTCGCGCCGCTTCTTCGAGAGCGATGCGATAGCGAACTGTGGGCCGGCACCTTCCGAACCATCACCTCACTCTACTCCCACGAGCTCGCCCGTGATCGGGCATTCCTCGAGGCGGTTGACGGATTTGGCTTTCAGTACAGCTTCCCTCGATACCTCGCCGACTTCGCTCGGCTTGCCCCGGACGTGCCGATCATGCACACCGAAAGCGCATGCTACAACGGCGAGAACTCGCCGGAGCAGGCTGCATCGCTCTTCTACGATGTAATCCACTATCTGGCGGCCGGCTGTTCGCTCTTTACCTACTGGAACATGATCCTCGGCGGCGAAGCGAAGAGCTCCTGGGGTTGGAAGCAGAACTCGCTTGTCCATATAGACGAGGCGCGCGGTAGCGTTTCTTATCAACCCGACTACGAGGTCATGCGCCTTGTGAGCCCCGTGCTCAACGCTGCGGCGCGACGCGTCGAGTCGTTTTGCCGGAAACGAGAGACAATCGCCTTGGCCGATGGAGCCGGGGGCTTCGACATTCTCGTGGGGAACCTCGAGGATCGGGCAACGCCGGTCACGATCGAGCACGGGGGAACGACCTTTGCCGCGGAGCTCCCGGCGAGTGCGGTGTGCGTCATCAGTTATAAGGAGAAGTAGATGGAGAAGCTGACACTGCGAGAGAAGATCTGCCGAACGGCGATCATGACGACCGGCGATATCTACAAGCGAGCTGAGTCGATGGGCGGCCTCGAAGCGTACTTCGAGCGTTATCCGATCGGCGGCGTCTTTATCGGGGGCGAGGTTATCAAAGATGCCGACAAGGCGGTCGAGCAGGTGCTCGCCGTGGTAAACGAGCTGAACTCTGCGAGCCCGCGACCACTCACCTTTCACGGTGATTTCGAGTGGGGCGTTGGACAAAACGTGAAGGGACTACCCGAGCTACCGAGTATCATGGCGATGGCCGCCGCGAATGTGGAAGAGTTCGCCTACGACTACGGGGCTGCGATCGCCTCGGATGCGAGGCGGATCGGCGCACATGCGAGTTACTCTCCGGTTGCCGACCTCAACGTAAATCCATTCAACCAGATCACAAGTGTCCGAAGCGCCGGGGATGATCCCGAGAAGGTGATCCCCCTTCTTCGCGCACTCGTCCGAGGAATGCAGGAT